>CAZIUM010000006.1:0-38156 GCA_964542285.1 uncultured Lentisphaerales bacterium | reverse complement strand
CCGGCGTTGCATTTCCTCCCGCGACATCAGGCCTTTCCAGACGTTCATGCCATGCTCTACAAAATCCTGGAAATACGCTTCGCCCTCGGGAGGTTGCGTGAAGCCATCGATCAACACGGGACGTTCGGGCGCCGGCGCCACGGGAGAAACGGTGACGTTCAATGCGACTTGGTGACGTTTCCCGGAGGGTTCGCGCAGCGTGACCTTCCCCTCGTAATTTCCCGCCGGCACGCCGCGCGTGTCGACGGTGATCCAGACCCCGGCGACATTCAAGGGAGGCACGGAAATCGCAGGTCGACGCAACAGGACAAAGGGATGCCAGTTCTGCCGGCTCGTGGTCGTCTGTTTTTCGTGCCCATCGGGCGCAAAGGCGACCACGCGCCAATTGAGCGAGCGGTCAAAACGCCCCGGGCGTCCATGCAGCGCATCGAGTTCCACCTCGAGCGCGATCGGCTCGTCCCTGAGATTGCGCAAGGCCAATTTGACGGCATGACAGACTTCCCGCGGGAGGTACAGATTACGCGCCAGGCCGGCGTTCGTCCGCCCTTCCGACGGCCAGGACTGTCCCCGCGTGGTCTTATCGGCCCACACCTCCTGCGAAAGCGGCACATAGGGGTCCTCAAACAACCACGGCAGCAGGGTATCGCCGGATCCCGCGCCCAGGCGTCGGGCCTTGGCGCGATATTGTTCCATGGTCCAGGGCGGACGCAGCGTGCCGCGGGGGACAAACGTTTCGTCATCCACCAGGAACAGGGTATGGATACGCCGGTAGGTTCCGCCGCGTCCGGCGCCATCGAGGGTGAAATCGATCCGCACCTCCCCGGGCTGTTCCAGGGTAAACGCTCCCATGCGTGTCCAGAGGTTGCTGATCTTGCCCTGATGGTGATAGGTAAACTGTTCCTCGTCACCCAGGGAAACCTTGCCGAACCAGGGAGCGGTATAGCTCAGGTTCACCCGGTGGGACCGCACCCAGAGATGATACCGGCCCGGTCGATCGACCGCCAGACGCGTGCGGACGGTTCCGCGCGCGTTGCCGTAGCCTGCCTGAAGCACCCCCGGCTTCGCGGACCAGCTTCCGTGGCCGGCGTACGGTCCATCCGGATCGAAACTTCCGTCATCGCGCTGTCCCTCGATGTGACTGCCGACGTCGTGCCAGTAATAGCGGTACGGCAGCGGTTGCCGCGCAACATCCGTTTGCAGCGCTTTCACCTGGCGTCGGATGCGTACCGGATTCGCCAGCATGTTCCAGGTTTCGTCAAAGATCACCTGGCGCTCCGGCGCGCGATAATCGGGTTTATGCGCTTCCTCGTATTCGCGTTCCGCCAGGGACTCGATCCGCAGCCGATGGAATTCGCGGCTCAGGGCAAACTGTTGGGGTTGTGTGGCGGCCTGTTCCCAGGACAGGGGACGCAACCGCCACCATTGCCAGGACGCAACCTCCTCCGGCGGCAACGGCCGGGACAGGTTCCATTGGATGCCGTCTGGGGGCGCGGAATCGCGCCAGCGAGCCCGCGTTTCGTGGTCGGGAGGATCGGCCCACAGGCGGTCGGTCACATAAAGGCAATCCACCCGGCGGCGCGCATAGCGTCCCCCGCCGTGCCACCAGCGCGTGACGTGGCCCAATTTGACGGTCAGGTCTCCGGCCGGCAGATCGACCAGCATATCCTTCCAGGCCGGTCCGGCCGTCTCGGGCGGCTGGTCATAAAACTCGTCCGGCTGCACAATCGGGCCGAGAGATTCCTCGCCGGTTTTGTAGATGCGCACCGACGTCACCCCCCGCGCGTTGGGCCAGGCCTCGTAACCAATCCAGAGGCGGTAAAACCCGGCCTGGGGGATCGACAGAGGAATGGACACGGTGGGGCCTCGATCGGTCGCCCCGCTGGCGATCCAGTCGCCGGAAACCTTCCAGCCATTCAGTTGCTCGTTGGGCAACCCTTCCGGCTCCACCAGGATGGCCTGCAAGGAGGCGGGGGCTTGCAACGCCTCGGGCGGCAAAAAATCAGAGGGAGTAAGTCCCCTTTCGCGCACGAACGCGTGAAACGAGCGGATGGAGTCCGCCTGGTGTCCCAGATGCCAGAGCGTCCCCCCCAGGGAATACCGCGCGCCGAGCGGCTCGTCCACCTTGCGCCGACCCTGCCCGCACGCCTCCGGTTCGGGTCGGCATCCGCACAACAGCAGAACCCCAATCAGGGCATAATTCAATAATCTCATTACCTCACTCCTCGATCCTGTAAAACGCATCCAGACAGCACCCGCAGCATGGCATGGCGCACTCATAACCGGCCCCGGCGTTCTCCTTTCCCTCCCGCGGAAGGTTGCCCGTAATACGCATTCGGGCCATGCTTACGGGCGAAATGACGTTCCAGAAGCTCGGTCGGGATGGAGTCGGCATCGGGAGCCAGTTGCAGCGTAGCCAGGGCCATTTGCGCCACGGCCTCGATTGCAATGGCATTGTCGACCGCCTCCCGCAGGGTTTGACCCCAGGTAAAGGGGCCGTGCCCCGCCACCAAGACCCCCGGCATTTGCAAGGGATCGAGTCTCAGCTTCTCAAAGCATTCGACCATCGCCCGTCCGGTGTTGCGTTCGTAGTCATGATCAATTTCCGCGGGTCGCAGCCGGCGGGTGACGGGAACCTCCCCGCAAAAATGATCGGCATGCGTGGTGCCGAAGCAGGACAAGGGTCGTTCGGCCTGCGCGAAGGCGGTGGCATACGTCGAATGGGTATGCACCACGGCGCCGATGGTGGGCCAGGCCCGGTAAAGTTCCAGGTGGGTCGGCAGGTCGGAGGAAGGTCGCTTGCCCCGGGCATCTTCCCGTCCCGTAGCCAGGTCCACCTCGACCATGTCGGCAGGGTTCATCCGATCGTAGGCCACCCCACTGGGCTTGATAATGACACGTCCGGTCGCGCGGTCCAGAGCGCTGGCATTGCCCCAGGTCAGCACCACCAGTCCCGCGTCAACCAACGCCCGGTTGGCTTCCATGACCCTGGCCTGCACCGACGTCGTCATCAAAGCGCCTACCATCCGAGCCCCATGTTGGGCAACGAAGCGCCCCCCGTGCCCATGGATTCCGCCACGGATCGCAGATTCGGATTTCGCGAAACCATGGAACGCGCCTCGTCGCCCCCCAGTTCCAAAGCGCGGCGCAAGGCGGTTTGGGCGTTGGGAAGATTGTTTTGCATGGCGTACAACGTCGCCAAGTCCATCCACCCCTGCCAGTCGTTGGGACGTTGCCTCAGATACCGCGAAAGCGGATCGATCATCTTGGCGGGTTGCTGCGCGGCGGCATACAGCCGGGCCGCACTCATCAAAAGTTCCGGCGGCGCATTGTCCGGAAGGTTCGTCATCACCCTGTCCATGGCCTTGACCGCACCGGCATGGGCCTTCAGCTCACTCAGGAACATGGCCAGGTCATAGGCCTCGCGCGGGCTCAAATCCGGGCGTTCGAGATGCGGCAGCAACATGCGGGTCGCGGTGTCGTTGTTGCCCAGGTCGCGATAGGCGCGGGCCAACTCCATCGACGTGGCCACATCTGGATTCTGACCGGGGGGAACCTTGGCCATCAAGGCACGGATGCGCGCTTCGGTATCGCGAATGCCCTGGATATAATTCCGGAAAGAAGGACCCCGATCGTTGTTGGGATCCGCCCGGATGAAGAGATCGATCAGGTCAAGAGCCTCGTCATAGCGACGCTGGCGCAGCAAAACCTCCTGAATCAATCGAAAATTGGCCTCCGGGCTGACGGGATAAAGAATGCGCGCATCCTGGAACGCCCGCTCGGCCGCCGGCAGCATGCCGCGCGCGGAATACAGTCCGCCGATAGCGCCGCGCAACTTGGAAAAGGACTTCTGCGCGACCACGTCGCGCCGGTAGGTCTCGTTGCGCGTCAACCGCCGCAGGTACCAGTCCCAGAAATCCAGATCGTTTTGGACCACGAGAGGGTCAAGCTCGGTTTTTTGGGAATTGATCTTCATGATCAGACCATGCGGCGAGAGATAGGGGTACATCCATTGAATGACATAACTTTCCTCGATGTAAAAATCGTGCCGCGCCTTGTTGTGGTCAAAGATCATGCGGCAAAGTATCCCATTGATCTCCATGACGCCCAGTGCCCCGCTGACCTGGACGCGACCATTTTCAATCACCAAGTCGGCATTCCGGGGGCGTTTGCCGCTTTGCACCTCGTCGACATACACCTGGAACGCGGCGGCGCTGTCGTTCGGCGTCGGGATCCAAATCCGATCGCCGTAGAGGTCACGCATGACGCTCATGTAGGTGTTGTCGGCCAGGGCGTTCTGGGTGATCAGGAAAACGTCTTCGCGAACCCGTGCCGAATAGATCATGTAGGTGGGGACAAATCGTCCCGGATCCGTGCCACCAAAGAAGATCGCATCGGGCCCCATGGCGGGGGGATAGGCTGGATTGGGCAAGGGCTCTTCATCCGACGCCAACTCCTCATGGATGGCCTCGGCGCCACGCAATTGGTAATTGCCGAACTGCCAGCCGAAATCGTGTCCGTTTTGTTCCGCTCCCCCGAGTTCAAAGATCAACTGCTCGTTGGTGTAATTTTGATGGATGGGAATCAGCGGCAGAGCCACCACCACGATCAAGGCGACATTCATGACATGCCGCGTCCAGCCCCGGCTTTCCCCCCCGATGTTGCTCGGATCATGCGGATCGCGAAACATGCCTCGCAACAGCGTATCGAAGGTTGCCAGGCCAAAAACCAAGCCATATCCGATCCAGATGGCGAACAGTCCATGCGATGAAATAAACTTCACCTTCTGGATGAAGGCGTCCTGCAAATCTCCCTTGGGATTGGCCAGTGCGATCAGGAGGACACTCATCATCAGAAAGGCCGCAACCGTGGCGATCAACCACTGCTGCGCAATCGGGTCGATGGCGTAGTCTACGCGTCGGCGCCTTTTGATGTGGTGGTAAAGGGCAACCAATGCGGCCATCGCCAGAACGGAAAGACTCACGGCCCCCAGAGTCGTGCCGAAACCGGCGTGACGAACCACCTCGCTCCAGCGTGTGGTCATGACCTCCCATGGAATGCCCATTCTCTGCGCCTTGACGGCGAGCAACAGGGCCTCGAACACCTTGAAAAAGAAACCCAACCCGGCCACGATCAGTCCCGTCAGGACCAGCAGAACGGTTGTTTTATCCGAACGGTTGCCCTCATGCAACACCTGGGTGGCGACGCGATCCAACTGGCGCAGCACCAGGATTCCGCCCCCGGCTCCTCCCAGGAGCAACAGGCCGGCCATCAACAGCTTGTCGATACGCGAGCTGTCGAACCAATGCTCGACAAATCCGACATTGCCGAGCACCACGAACAGAATGGCAAGGGCAAACAGGCACAAGGCACTGTGCAACGGACGCAGGCCGGCCGCCAAGGCAAGCGCCAGGCCCCCCATCATCAGCAGCAGGGCCAGGGTCCGCAAGACATTCGCCTGGCCATCCGAAATCGCTTCGACCGTCACCCAATCGTCGACACCCCACAAGGCGCAAGCCACCACGACGGCGCCCAGGGCGAGGGGCAACCAGCGTGCCGACCGCCGGTCTCCGCTCCGACGAAACTGCCAGGCGGCAAACGGCAGAAATCCCAACGGCGCCAGCAGCAGCGTGAACTGGGTACGCAAATCCGTAAAATAACCACCCAACTGTTGCACAAAGCGAGGCGAGAACACCTCCGTCGGCACGATTTTCTCGTACTGGCCACGCATCAGGGCATGTTTAAAGCCTTCCCAGGTACGGGGGTATCCCCAGTTCATGGGGGGATTGAGCAAGTCCGACACGATCGGCATGTAGGCATAAAACGACACCCCCAGTTCGGCCATCAGAATCGTAACGGCAACCATGCGCCCATGCGGCAGCATCACGACCGCCAGGGCAAGGTAGACAAAATTCAACATCACCGCGCTCCAGAACCACCAGGTCGTGGGGTGGGTCAGCCCGGGCATGGCGCCCTTGCGCAGCAAGCCGAAATAGGCAATGTGCACCACCGTCACGGCCAGGGCGAAATACAGTCCGCGCGGAGTCGTCATCGACAGCCCCAGCATCACGAGGAGGACCAGCACGACCAGGCCGATGTGCAACCCCCAGTTGAAACCAATGGAGGTATCGCTGGGCGCAGCGGCTTGCGGCACCCCGCCCAGCAGCCCAGCCAGCAGAAAAATCAGGAGACCGACGCCAACCAACGGTCCCCAACTCCAGGAATCGTGCCAACTTTTGCTTCTGTAGCGTGCTCCCAGCAGACAGAGTCCGACGGCCGCCATCGCCAATGTGGCCACCTGCACGTACATTTTCGGCGCGACCAGGGGAGCCCCGATGGCCTGGCCCGGGAGTCCCGCGCGGCCGGCGGCCAACGACAACAACATCAGGAGACAGCCCAGGGCCAACCCGCCGATCGACAGGGACCGTTCCCATGTCTCGATCGACCGATGTGACGTCACCCGGCGTCGCACCCAGGGACCGACCAGGAACGACAGCAACGCAAAACCATAGACAACCAGACCGGCGATGCAAAGCGACATGGCGGGATAGAACTGTTCGGCCAGTTGCGGCGGATGCTTGCCAAAGCCCTCGACCGGCGGCATGGCTCCCAGTTTCAGTCCCAGCGCCGTCAGGCCAAACGGGATCGCAACCAGTATGAAATCCCGAAACATCCCGACATTGCGTAAAAAGATCACCACGACGAGTGGCAAAGCCGCCAGCAACAGGACCTGGTAGTTGGTCAACCCCAGACCGAAGACAAAGGCCGTCATCCACAGCAAACGGTTGGTCGGGGCACGCATCCAGCGATAGGTTAGAAGCAGGATCAGCATCAGGAAAAAGGCGTTCAGCGTGTAGACTTCCACAATCGTTGCCTGCGACCACATTACCGGACTGAACGCAAAAACCAGGCTGCCGGCGACCCCGCCGGCCCAACACAGCAATTCCTCGCGAAACCCATGCGCCTTGTGAAGCGTGTTGCGCGTATCGCGCAGCATGTCCGAACTGGACCGGGTGATCAGCATCGCGGTCAACCCCGACGCCAGGGCGCCGAAAACCGCCGACATCAGGGAAATGCTCCAGGCCGGCGTCGGCTGCCCGCGAAAAGTAACCCAACCGAAAAGGCGGGCAAAAGCCCAGGCGCACAGGGTCCAAATCGGGTACCCCGGCGGATGCGGCACGCCCAGGTAATCGCCAGCCACGGCCAGCTCACCGGAATCCTCCAGTGTCACCGAAGGCCCCAGCGTCAGGAAATACACGACGAAAGAAGCCACGGTGGCGGTCCAGAAAGCCGCCCAGTCCACGCGGCGGAAGAAACGGCCGCTCGTTTCGTTTTTGGAAAATGGCGTTACATCCATTGACACGGAAAATCCTCGGTTAATCGGCGCAATGCCGCATTTATCGCAAGGTGTATAGCATACGCCGCCACTATCGAGGCGGCAAGCAAGATTGTGGCGGGGCTTTGCGTCCGAATCCGCACGCGAATACATGGGGGGATGGACCCTTTCCCGTCGCCTGCGACGAGATCGGGGAGCGGATTCCGAAGCGCCAGGGTTGCCGGGCCCAAGGTCCCGCATAAGCCACACCGACTCTGGGCAGAGCGTCGATTTGCTCCGTCGGCACGGGGGGCCCGGGTTCGATCCACAGTCCGGTTGCGCGCGTGGCCGGGTGTCGATTAAGTCTGCCATCCAGTTCAAGCTTGCGTGTCAGACGTCCGGGGCCGGAAACGCCGGAACAACCGCGCAGGAGCACGGCGGCAGG
Organism: uncultured Lentisphaerales bacterium; assembly: GCA_964542285.1. GTDB lineage: Bacteria > Verrucomicrobiota > Kiritimatiellia > RFP12 > JAAYLN01 > CAZIUM01. The sequence goes on along the minus strand of CAZIUM010000006.1, from coordinate 30,399 downwards.
ATATCCGCATTCTCGCGTGACGATGTTCAGCATCCAATGCATGCCGTAGCAAAGATAAAGATACCAATGTCCCGGCGGACCGAACATGACCTCCGTACGTGCCGTTCTGCCGGCATGGGCATGCGAGGCACGGTCCTCGAACCCGTCATAGGCCTCGGTCTCCACAATACGCAACCGCACGACTTTCCGCGGCGCCAAGCGTCGACAAAGCATGCACCCCAGCAGGTCACGCGCCACCGCCACAGTATCGCGCGCAAAACAATGTTTTTTTAACGCCTTGATCTCAAACCTTCTTTCACTCCACCGGTTCCCAGAAATCGGCCTCATGGTTCGACAATTGTCCCGACTGTACCTGTTCTTCCAGGCGGCTGCGAGGCCGGCGCGAGGTTCCAACGCCATGCTCGACATGGAGTCGGACGGCATCCTCCGAGGTCGGAAGTCGTTCGCCGGGCGTTCCGGCCGCCAGCCAGGCGACCGCGGCGGCGAGGAGCAACCCACCGCACAGAGAGCGGCGGTGTCCCGGGCAAGCCAGCATGACGGCCGCGGAAAGGATCGCCGCAGCGAGAAGAAGAACACTCACATGCATCCCCAGCAAGGGCTGAAGCACCACCACCCAGGCCAGCCCTCCCAGGGCGCCGCCCCAATTGTCGGCCCGCATGATCCGCGCCGCGAGCGAAGCGCTGGTTTCGCCGGAGGACAACAGAGCCGCCGCCAACGGCAGGTAGCCGCCTGCCGGGAGTCCCGCCAGCCACATTCCCGCCAACCCGAAGCCGACCCGTCCGGCCCAGGCGGGAACGCTCACCAAACACAGCAACATGGCCAAATGCAACAGGGCCAGGAGCAGCGGCAGACGGTTCAGGCGGACCTTGGCCGCAGTGCAGTGCAGCAGTCGCACCGCGGCCAGGTTTCCGCAGGCCATGCCAAACAGATACAGTCCCGCGGCGGGTCCCGCCAGCAGGTACAGGGTTCCCAGTTGCTGTTGCAAGACCTGCATGCCCGCCAGGGAACCCGCCAGGGCCAGGGCTCCGCCTGCCGCCAGCATCAAGGCCACGCCGGTTGCGTTCGACTTCCTCGCGGGACACCAAAACCACGGCAGCACCAGCCACGCCATCACGCTCCACACTTTCACCGTGCCGCGCCACCCATCCAGGTTCATCAGCAGGCGCACCCATCCCAAGGCGGGAAAATCAAGCTGCCAGGAAGCGGCCATGGCCAAGGCATTCAAACGAACCTCGGGGGAACGTTGCCGCGCAACACGCGCGCGACCGAGGCGCTGCAGCCATGCTTCGGTGACTTCGGGGTCATGGATCTGCCACATGGCGGTCCAGGGCGGCGCCTTGGCCGAGAGTTGCCGCCAGCGGGTTTCGAGCGCAACCCGATCCACGGAAGGAAGTTCGGAGGCCGCGGTTGCCAGCCCCCAGCCTCCGGCACCGGGAAGGGCGCGCGTGGTTTGCCATGACCGGCACAACTGCCGCCATTGCAACGCGGCGGTAGCGGCTGCCAATTCAGACCAGTCCGAACCGCCGGCCGCCAGGGGAAACGCGGCGACGCCCCGGGACCGGACAAGACCGGACACGGCTTCCAGCCAATCTTGTCGCCACCATCCCGCCGATTCCGGTCCCACGCCGGTCGGCGGGATGCAAAGTAAAAGATCGAATTTTTGCGGCCAGTCTCTGGGGGCATTCCGACAGATCTTTCCCGCTCCAATGACCCGCTGAGGGGTGTGCGGCAGGATGCACAGCCAGTCAAAGGGGGTTCCGCCTCCGGCGATCGTGGCGACCTGGCGGGCATACACGGGATCCAGGTGGCACCACCAGACCGTCATTCGGGGGAGAAGCGCATGGCAGGCCAGCGCCAGGCTGAAAGGAACCTCACCCAGCAGAAGGATGTTCCGGGCTTCCGGTTTTTGCACCAGCAGCAGAGCGGCGATTTCCCGCGCCCGTTCGACCTCGGGCCAGTGATCGCTGACCTGGCCGTTGCCGAGCACGTATGAAGCGCCGCCGCTCTCGCCATACAAATACCGGCCACGATACGTCGTGAAGCAACCCTCCGGTCGCCCCTCGCCAAAATACCGACGCCAATCCGACGCGCCAAAACCTCCGCTCGACATTTCCGGACGATCCCGTCGCGGACCTGTGCGCAGTTCGGAATGCGAAATCCGTTGTTCATCCCGCCGCACCCTCATGGCCAGAACCGACACGAGCGCCAAGGCCGCCAGGGCGGTTCCCACCCCTTCCCAGGCCAGGCTCCGCGGCGCGACCTTTTCCGGCACATCGTCTCCGGAGCGTGCTCTCAAGACGGCCGGCAGCAAGAGACCTCCCACCAGGCCAACGGGAAAATTGGAAAGCAGCGAACCGAGCAGCAAAAGTCCTACCGGAAACATCCGATAGGCGGGCACACCGCAGAGCAAACGCAATGCGCCCAGCAAAAAGTACTGAAGACCAAACGCCGGCAAGAACAGCAGCAGGGACAGGCCACGCCGCCGTTTTCCCAACCATGACGACATGCGCCGGCACGAGACGGATCGGGCCAGCGAAGCGCCCACGGCCCCCCAGATCAGCCAGGAAGCGTAAAACAGCCCTACCCCGATCTCCGTCGCCGTCACATGCCAGAGAAAACGCCGCAACAGGACGGTCTGAGCCACCAGCGAAATCACACCGATGCAAAAGCAGGCCGCCAGTCTGGAATCAGAATTGTTCTCGCGGCTGGTAGCTTGTATGCAGCAATTCGTGGGAGCGATGCCCAAGGGGTTCTTTGAGGAACGCCTGGTACAATTCCTTGATCTGAGGATTGTCATGCGATTTGCGCAGGGGCTTGCCCTCGTCCTCGGCGTAAATGGCTTCAATGCGTTTAAGTCGCACGGAATCGTCGGTAAAGCGCGGTTGTCCGCCACCGCCGATGCAACCACCGGGACAGGTCATGATTTCGACGAAATGGTAGGTTGCCCCGGCACGAATACGTTCCAGCAGTTTGCGTGCGTTGCCCAGGCCATGCGCCACGGCGACTCGCAATTGCACCCGGTCCAGAAAATCCCATTCCGGTTTGGGGTTGTCGATGGTGACGGAGGCCTCCTTGACGCCCTCCAACCCGGCGATCGGCTTGACATGCAGGTTGGCAACGGGCAACTCCCGTCCGGTCACCAGTTCGTAGGCCGTGCGCAACGCGGCCTCCATGACCCCGCCAGTGTTGGCAAAAATATCCGCGGCGCCGCTCGATGTACCGAGAGGGTCGTCCATCCTGCCCTCCGGCAACTGGTCGAACTCGATGCCGGCCTGCCGGATCATTTCGCCTAGTTCACGGGTTGTCAGGACCCAATCCACATCCTGTTCGCCACTGGCCTTCATTTCGGGGCGCAGCGCCTCGAATTTCTTGGCGGTGCAGGGCATGACCGACACCACCGTGATATCCCGGCCCTGCTTGCCGATCCGCGCGGCGTAAAAGGTTTTTGCGACGGCCCCGAACATTTGCTGCGGGGATTTGCAGGTCGAAATGTTCGGCAGAAATTGCGGATAAAAATATTCCGCGAACTTGACCCATCCCGGAGAGCAACTGGTGAACATCGGCAATGCCGCGGGTTGTTTGTCCTTGAGCGCGGTTTTAAGTCGCTGCAGCAATTCGCTGCCTTCTTCCATGATGGTGAGGTCGGCGGCAAAATTGGTATCAAAGACCGCATCGAACCCCAGTTGCCGCAGGGCGCTGACCATCTTGCCCGTGACGCGTGTTCCGGGTGGATATCCGAAACACTCGCCCAAGGCGGCACGAATGGCCGGCGCGGTCTGCGCCACCACGGTCTGGTCGGGGTCATTGAGCGCGGCCCAGACGTTGTCGATGTTCGAACGTTCCACGATGGCGCCCACCGGACAGACGGCGGCGCATTGGCCGCATTGCACGCAGGCAACCCCGTCGAGGTCATGCATGAAGGCGGGACCGATCATGGTATCGAAACCGCGCCCTTGAGGGAAAAGCGCCCCGACCCCCTGGATTTCATTGCAAACCGTGACACAGCGGCGACACTTGATGCACTTGGCGTTGTCGCGCACCAGCGCCGGGGTGGAACGATCCAGGTGCGGCCTGGCCTTGGCCCCGGCGAACGAAACTTCGCGAATGCCGACGTCCGAAGCCAGGCGACGCAATTCGCAATCTTCGCCACGCTCGCAGGTCTGACAATTGCCTTCGTGCTCCGACAGCAAGAGTTCCACGGTCTGGCGCCTGGCGGCCAGCACGCGCGGGGAACGTGTGTCGATTTTCATGTCGGGGGCCACCGGGGTGGCGCAAGCCGCCATCAGGGTGCGTGCGCCGGCAACTTCCACCAGGCAGACGCGACAGGCTCCCAGGGGGGGATGACCTTCGACATTGCAGAGGGTGGGGATTCGAACCCCCACAAGCTTGGCGGCTTCCAGGATCGTGGTCCCGGGTTCGACATCCAGCAAACGGTCGTTAATGGTAATCTGCAACATAAGCCTAGACTCCTTTCGACTGGGTGGTCTTGCCAAAATCGCAGCGCAGGCAACGCAGCGCCTGACGCACGGCCGTACCCTCGCTCCAAGGGCGTTCCACTTCCTCGAAATTGGCGCGCCGGCGATCGACCGGAATCATGGTGACCTCTGCGCGAGGGTAGTCGACGGGGTCGGCATCGGGATTGAAATCCGTGCGCACCTCGTGATATTCGCGCCAGAAGGCATGGTTTTCTCCCGTCAGCAAGGCATCGATGCCCACGGCCGCACGTTCTCCGGCGCCGATGGCTTCCACCACCGAGGAGGGGCCGCTGACGTCATCGCCTCCGGCAAACAGCCAGGGCAGCGAGGTCTGGTTGGTGACGGGGTCCACCTTCAACCAGCCTTCGGGAGTTAGATCGGGTGGCAAGGGCGCCAGCAGGTCGGCGGCATCGAGCCGTTGGCCCACGGCAACGATCACCTGGTCGGCGTGAAGGGTTTGGGTTTCCTCGGCCTGGGTCGCCCGCCGCCGTCCGGAACGATCGAAATCCCCCAGTGTCATGCGTCGACATACCACGCCGGTCACGCGGTTGTCGCGGGTTTCGAAGCGTTCCGGCGACATCAGGGTGACCAGGCGCACCCCCTCCGCCAACGCAGCCTCGATTTCCTCGGCATAGGCCGGCATCTGCTCGCGCGTGCGCCGGTATACGATCGTCACTTCCTCGGCGCCCAGGCGCAAGGCCGTACGTGCCGCATCGATGGCGGCGTTGCCGCCTCCGATCACCACGATCCGTTGTTCCACCGGCACCGACCCACGGATGTTGTACTGGCGCAGGAAAGTCATGGCCTCCACCACGTTGGCGCTATGCACGCCGGGCAGATCGATCATGACGCCATCGGGAGCCCCCACCCCCAAAAAGACGGCCTCGTACCCCTGGTCGCGCAGATCGGCCAGCGAAAAATTCTTGCCGAGAGTCTGTTCGGTGCGAATTTCGACCCCCAGCGATTCGATCATACGCACCTCACGCGCCAGCGTTTCGCGGGGCAGGCGGTAAGCGGGAATGGCCTGCACCAGCATGCCGCCAGGGCGCGGCGCGGATTCGAAGACCACCGGTCGATACCCCAGGCGGGCCAGAAAATAGGCGCAGGTGAGGCCGGCCGGTCCGGCGCCGACCACCGCGATTTTGCGCGCGGCGTTGGCCGGATTCTCGCGCGCCTCCGGATGTTGAATGACCACTTCCTGATCCACCATGAACCGCTTGACGGCACGAATCGCCACCGGAGCATCCAGTGTGGCGCGACGGCAATGCTCCTCGCAGGTATGGAAGCAGACGCGCGCGCAGACCGCCGCGAAGGGATTGCGCTCGCGATGCAGCGCCAGAGCCTCGGCATAGCGTTTCTCGGCCACGAGCGCCACGAAACCCGGCACGTACACTCCGGCCGGACAGGCGCTGAGACAGGGTGCCAGCACGAGCTCGGGACAAACTCCGGCCACGCAATGCTTGTCGCGAATATGCTGCACGTATTCTTCCCGGAAATGTCGCAATGTCGACAACACGGGATTGGGAGCCGTCTGTCCCAGGCCGCACAACGATCCATCCTTGATGTAGCGACCCAGTTTCTCCAGACGGTCCAGGTCCTCCATTTCGCCACGGCCTTCGCAGATGCGGTCGAGAATCTCGAGCATCCGCTTGGTCCCGACGCGGCAGGGCACACATTTGCCGCAGGATTCTTCCTGGACGAACTCGATAAAAAACCGCGCGACATCCACCATGCAGGTTTCGTCATCCATCACAATCAGACCGCCCGACCCCATAATGGCGCCCAATTCCTGAAGCGACTCGTAATCGAGTTCCACGTTCAGGTGTTCCCTGGGAATGCAACCGCCCGAAGGTCCGCCAATCTGCGCGGCCTTAAAATTGCGATTGTTGCGGATGCCGCCACCGATGTCGAAGATCAAATCCCCGAGCGTGGTACCAATGGGAACCTCGACCAGCCCGGTGTTGCGAACGGCACCGGCCAGAGCGAACACCTTGGTGCCATGGCTCTTGACCGTGCCGATCTGCGCATACCAATCCGCCCCGCGCAAAAAGATGGCCGGCACACTGGCATAGGTTTCGACGTTGTTGAGTACCGTCGGCTGGTTCCACAATCCCTGCTGCGCGGGGAATGGCGGACGCGGGCGGGGTTCCCCGCGCCGTCCCTCAATGGAAGCGATCAACGCGGTTTCCTCGCCGCAGACAAACGCTCCCGATCCCATGCGGATGTCGAGGTTGAAGGAGAACCGGGACCCCAGGATGTTTTCGCCAAGCAATCCGGCGGACCGGGCCTGTTCGATGGCCTTCCGCAGACGCTCCACCGCGAGTGGGTATTCGGCCCGCACATACACGTATCCCTCGTCGGCTCCGACGGCATGCGCGGCGATGGCCATGCCCTCGATCACACTATGGGGATCGCCCTCCAGCACACTGCGGTCCATGTAGGCCCCGGGATCCCCCTCGTCCGCGTTGCAGAGCACGTATTTCTTGTCTCCGACGGCTTGACGGGTGAACTGCCATTTGAGATAGGTGGGAAAGCCCGCTCCGCCCCGTCCTCGCAACCCGGACTGCTTCATGGCTTCGATCGCGGCGTCGGGATCGTTCCTGCGCAAAACCTCCACCAAGGCCCGGTACCCGTCGTGAGCAACGTAATCGTCCAGGCTGCGCGGATTGATGAGACCACAATTTCGCAACACAATCTTGGTCTGGCGGTTGAAGAAAGGCACCTGTTCGCAAGTGGCCTGCGTACGACCGTCATCATCATGAATCATCAAGCGGGTCAGGGGGCGGTTCTCGACCAACGCCGCGACGATTTCCGGCGCGTCTTCCGGGGCAACTCCTTGATAAATCGTCGCATCCGGCATGCGCACCACCGGTCCACGGGCACAAGGTCCCATGCAACCGGTTCCGGTCAGACCGTAACGCGTTGACAAATTGCACCGTTCCAGTTCGGCGGCCAACGCATCCCGCACCTCGCCGGCGCCCGAAGCCAGGCAACTGCCCCCCATGCAAACATGAATGGAAGGCAAAGGGCAGAATTTCCCTGACTTTCCGTCGCGCCCCGATGGCAACAAGGACATTCTCCAGGCAGCAAAATCGTCGAAACTTGAAAGGGGCTTGGGGGAAATTTTTGCGGTCATGAGACCTTCTCCTGTTGGGACTGGGCAACCGGTTCGTCGTCTGGGTCGTCCGTTGCGAGATACGGCGCGAGCAGATCGCCGATGCGGGCGGGCTTGACGCGCTGATGCACATCGTCATCGATCATCACAACCGGCGCCATCCCGCAGGCTCCAAAGCAACGCCCCACCTCAAGCGAGAATTGACGGTCGGGCGTGGTCTCCCCGACATCGATCCCCAGTTTTTTCTTCAAGGATTCGAGAACCTCCTTGCCGCCGCGCACGTAGCAGGCCGTGCCGAGGCATACCCTCACCAGATGCCGTCCCCGCGGCACGGTCGAGAAAAACGAGTAAAAGGTCACCACCCCGGCAACTTCGCTGTAGGGCTTGTCAAACCCTTGCGCCAGTCGCTTGAGCACAACCTCCGGCAGGTATCCGAACAGACCCTGCGCAACCTGCAACGCAGGAATCAGGCCTCCCGGCTTGTGCTTGTACTCCTCGACGACCGGTTCGATGGTTTTAAGCATGTCCTCGTCGGAAACGATCTCATGCTTTGTGCAACAAGCTGAATAATGCATGCATCTTCCCTTCTTCTCAACGTTGGCAGGGTTCAACGGAAGCGATGGGCGACCCGTGCAAGGGCCGGGAGGCGGGCCGCTGCGGCGTCAAAGCGAACCGGTGATGTATTTTTCGAGATTGTCGATTTCAATCTCGCGGCAATCGCAGAGAAACTTGACCAGGTCCCCGATCGAAATCACACCGGCAAGTTGACTATCGGAACGAATCACCGGCAAGTGACGCACCCGCTTCTGGGTCATCAATTCCATGCACATTTCGATGGGAGTGTCGGGCGCCACGGTGATAATTTTCCGTGACATCACATCGCGAACGCGCACTTCGTGCAGATTCTTGTCGGCCAGCACGGCATCCCGCCCATCGCGTTCGGTCACGATGCCTCCCAGTTGCCCCTTGTCTTGCAGCACAATCAACGAGGCGCAATGCAAATCGGACATTTTCTTGATGGCCTCGAACACCGTCGCATCCGGCTCAATCGTATGAACGATGGACCCTTTGGACCTCAGAACATCGGAAACAGGAGTCGTCATGATCATTCTCCGTTCGCGTGTTGCCCTTCGGTTCTACCGCGCCCGGTCGAACCGAAAATCGTTGTCGACCTGAACGAATGCCAACGAAGGTCATTCGCATAGTGGTTAAGAAAACAGGTTCCGCCAGACATTGCAAGCGAATTTCAGGGTAGCGGCAAAAAAAGTAACGGCCCGGGGGGGCAGCCGCTGCGCCAACATCGGGGCATCGCTTGACAACCGCCGGAAAATCTTTCAGAATGAATACAGATTCAAATAATGAATTTAACTTTACGCCATGGCCAAGATATCACAAGTCAGCACCCGCGAGCGTCGCGACCGAGATCGTTGCGCGCGGCAGCGACGGATTCTCCAGGCGGCCGAAAACGTTTTTCTTGAGAAGCGGTACGCGCGCTCGACCATGCTGGACATTGCCGCGGAAGCGGGGGTGTCGGTGGGAACCCTGTACAATCATTTTCCGAGCAAGATGCTTTTGTACCGGGAAGTGGCCCGACGGGTGGGCGAGGATCTGGTGCGGGCGACTCGGCGGATCCTGAAAACGGACGATCCACCGCATAAGAGTCTGGAAGCGTTGGCGACGTTACGTCTCAAGAACGCCCAGCGGCATGATTTGTTCCTTTCGCTTTTTATCGAAGGAAGACAGGTGGTTCTGGACGCGGACCTGGCCGGGGTGGCCGGCAAACTACGTCCCCTGTATCTTCCGTACGTGCAGATGCTGCAGGATTTCCTGCGTACCCACATGCAGGCGGGACACTTCCGCGCCGCACCGACGCGATCCCTGGCGGTCGGAATGGAAGGCATGCTGTCCGCCATGTGCGCGGAAGCCATCGGCACGCAAACGTCGGGGCAAGACACGGAACATGCCGCCGAAGTGGCGGCATCGCTGATGGCCGTGTTGCGGGGCGGTTCCGCCGGCGAGCCTCAACCAACGGACAGTCAGGATCGGGTTTGCCTCTCACGGTTCGACTACAACCGTTTGCGCGAACTGGTGGTGGTGGCCCGTTCTTTCGGCGTCAAGGGCAAACTGACGCATCTGGACCGCCTGGAGCACCGCCTGGCGGAAGCGTCCGTGGTTCCGCCCCAGGAGGTGCCGCGTCACCTGGTGACCATGAACTCCCGCGTGCTGTTAGAACATCGCCCGAACGGGAACCGGTTGGTGCGCCGCCTGGTTTTCCCGGCGGACGGTTCGAAATCCAGTGAAAACGTGTCGGTTCTTCACCCGCTTGGCGCGGCCCTGTTGGGAGCCGTTGTCGGCGGCACGATTGCGCCCGAAGACGGCCAGAAGCGTCGTGCCTACCGCATCGTAACCCTGCTTTACCAGCCGGAAACGGCGGGGGATTACCATTTGTAGCATCACATTCCGCCGGTCCCGAGACCGTCGGTCAACCCGGAGAAACCCATGAAAGAGATTCTGATCAGCGTGGAAGATTTCAAACGCATCGAAGAGGTGATCGCCGAACTCAGGGCCGTCCGAACCGGTCGCGACCGTGACAACCTCGATCGACTGGAGCGCGAGCTTCGTCGCGCCCGGCGCATTCCCGAAGAGGAGCGTCCGACCGATATCGTGGCCTTAAATTCGGAGGTCACGGTGCAGGACCTTGGCGACGGCACCAGGGAAACCTACCGGTTGGTCTTGCCGGCGCGCGCCGATGTCGCGAAAAACCGCATTTCGGTGTTGGCGCCGATCGGCGCGGCATTGCTGGGCTTTCGCCGGGGGGACCGCATCGACTGGCCAGTGCCGGGTGGGGTCCGCAGTCTGCGCATCGAGCAGGTAGTGACCCCGAGTCCGGTTGCGGCAGGCAAGGAGTCGTAACATGATCACACCCTCCGCGGAAACTTCCGATCGGCACCAGGGGCGTCCCGGACCGGCGCCCGCCGGGCGCTTTCTGCTGTGTTATGCTGCTCCGTCCAACGAACCGGCGATGCGCCGGTTCGCCGCGGCGATCGCCCACCGTCACCAGGCGGCGGTCGTAACCTTGCGCCGCATGTCTGCTGCGATGCCGGACAGGAGGCTGCCCATCGGCATACATCCCGCGCTGGCCGCCCTGCCGGACGGACTGGATGCCGTACGGGCCTGGGCGGGCCACCCCGGGCTCTGCGGTCTGGTGGCCGATTGGGCCGAGACCCCCGAAGAAATCCAGGACACCCTCTCGGCGGCGAACCTGTTGAAGGTGCCAGCCTACATTGTGCGCCAATCGCGCCGCGATTCGATCAAGCGTCTGCTGGTGGCCACGGCGGGAGGCGTTCACTCGCTGCATGTGCTGTCACTGGCGGAATCGATGGCAAGGGAATGGCAACTGCCGGCTTGCATGTTGCGCATCGAATCGCGCCGTCGCGTCCGTTCCGGCGATCGGGAAAGGCGACGGCTCGCCAATCTGCTGGCCCGCAGTTTCGGACTGAGCATGACGATCGACATGGGCCGCGCGGCGGATGTCGTCAGCCAGATCGACGCACATGCCGGACCGGACGACCTGCTGTTCATGGGCGCCCCTCATTTTGGCGTAGCCACGCGTCACTTCAAAGGATCCCTGCCCGAGCAACTTTCACATCGTCGCCTAGGTCCGATGGTCATGTGCCTGGCGGAGCCGCCCAAGCGCCCTCCGTTCCGCGATTTTCTCTGGGAAGACAACATCTTGCGGCCATCCGGCGTGAACGACCGCGACGGCATCATCGGTCTTCTCGTGGAGCGTCTGTGCCAGGCCGGCCTACTGCCCGGACATTCCCAGCGGGAACTGGTCCATCTGGCGCGACAACGCGAAACGCTGGGTTCGACCGCCGTAGGTTGCGAAACGGCCATGCCCCACATCCTGCTTCCGAAGTACGATGGCGTGATTGCCGCCCTGGCAATATGTCCACAGGGCATGGATTTCAAAGGAGCCGACGGCGCGGTGAAGTTCATGTTTCTGCTGGTTTCTTCGCCGACCACGCACGAACGCTACCTGGGTGCGGTGGCTCGCATCGCAAGACGGCTGCTGCTTGACGAAACGCGCCGGGAGCTGCTGGCCGCAAGCGACCCCGAGGGCGTCATGCGCATCCTCGAAAATACCCCCTTGGCGCGTGGAACCCGTCCTAGCGAACCGAATCAGCGGAACGAACGCCGTTCGATGCCAAGCTGACGGATGCGATAATTCAGAATCCTGGCCGTCACCTGCAAGTGGCGCGCGGCGGCGGCGGCATTGCCGCGGTTCTTCTTGAGCGCGTCCACGATCAGCTCCCGTTCGTAGCTGTCCACCAGGGTGCGCAAGCTGGCATCCTCGTCGGGCAACATGGCGGTGCGGGTGGCCTCGCCCGTTTGCAGGGTCGGCGGCAAGGCATACCCGTGTATCACGTCATCGGAACTTGCCAGCACGGCACGTTCGATGCAATTCTCAAGTTCGCGCACATTTCCGGGCCAATGATAGGACATCATCATGTTGATGGCGGTGGTGGCAATGCGACGGATGTTCCGGCCATAGACCCGATTGTACTTCTTGAGGAAATGCTCGGCCAACAGCAGAATGTCCGAACGACGTTCCCGCAACGGCGGCAGGTAGATGGGGAACACGTTCAGCCGGTAATAAAGGTCTTCGCGAAAGCCGCCCTCACGCATCACCTGCTCCAGGTTGCGATTGGTGGCCGCGATCAGGCGCACATTGACCTCGACCGGCACGTTGCCTCCCACGCGTTCAAAGGTGCGTTCCTGCAAGACCCGCAGCAGGCGCACCTGCACCGCCGGCGAAATGTCCCCGATTTCATCCAGAAACAGCGAGCCGCCATGCGCCAGCTCGAAGCGTCCCTTGCGCTGCTGCTGCGCGCCCGTGAAGGCGCCTTTTTCATGGCCAAACAATTCGCTTTCGACCAGTGTTTCAGGCAGGGCCGCACAATTGATGCTGACAAAGGGTCCGTCACGACGCCGGCTGCCGTAATGCAGCGCCCGCGCCACCAGTTCCTTGCCGGTCCCGGATTCCCCGCGGATCAACACCGTGGCCATGCTGTCGGCCACCTGCGCAATCTGTTCATACACCTGCTGCATTCCGTGCGCATTGCCCACGATATCGGCAGGTTGATAGCGCGCGCCGAGCTGGCGGCGCAAGCGCTCGTTTTCAGCCATCAGGCTCTGACGCTCCGCCAACTGTTCGCGCAGGATCTCCACGCCTTCGGCCAGCAAGCTGGCCAGCAGGGTCAGGAAGGCCAGGTCGGAATCCAGGTCGGCCTTGACGCCGGGAGCGCGGTCCACACTCAAGGTCCCGATCACCCGGCCGCGATGGACGATCGGCACGCAGATGAAAGCGGAATGCTTGCCGGTACGCGCCCGCGTACGATTGAGAAAACGGTTGTCGCACCCGATGTCGGGAACCAGCAGGGGCTGTCCGGTAGCGGCCACGGTCCCCGTAACCCCGTCCCCCAGCGCATACGCTCCACGTCCGGCTTCCTCGCGCGTCAACCCCGTGGAAGCCTCGATCACAAAGGTGTCGGTATCGGGTTTGCGCAACGTCAGACATCCGTTCTTCAGTCCCTTGGAACGCGCCAAAATTTCGAGGATATCCTGCAAAGCCTCTCCGACGTCACGACGCTGCATCAGGGAACGTGCCACGGCATGCAACACCACGATGTCCTGACGGTCGCCCACCGGCGAGGGAGTCGCCTCCCTGCCGCCGGAACCAGCGGAGGGCGAATCAGACGCTGCGTTATCAGAACTGAAATCAGGCATAGAGTAGCAGTTTAAAAACTTTTCCGGCACCGCGCAACCCCGCCTGGGACCAAAAAATCAGGCCAACCCGTTGTTGACGGCGATTAATTGCCAGGCTTCTTCCGGCGTCTCCGCATACCGGAACAATTCCAGGTCTTGAGGATCGATCACCCCTTCCCGCGCCAACTTCTGGAAATCGATCAGCTCGTCCCAATACTCCCGATGGTACATCACGACAGGGATACGGGGTATCTTGTGGGTCTGGACCAGGGTCAGGGTCTCGAACAGTTCATCCAGGGTTCCAAATCCGCCGGGAAAGACCACCAGGGCCTTGGCCCGCATCAGAAAATGCATCTTGCGAACGGCAAAATAATGAAAATTGAAGCACAGTTCCGGGGTAATGTAGGGATTCGGCGCCTGCTCGAACGGCAAGGTGATATTGAGCCCGATGCTCTTGCCCCCCACGTCATGGGCGCCACGATTGGCGGCTTCCATAATGCCGGGGCCACCTCCGGTCACCACAACGTACTCGCAGCGGTCGTCGGTCTGGCATTTGCGCGAGACGATGCGGGCGAATTCGCGGGCTGCGTCATAATAGACGGCATGGCGCCGCCGGGTTTCCGCGCGCTGCAGGGCGGCGCGGGCGGCGGGACGGTCGGGCTCGGCTTCGAGTCGCTGCCGGGCGGCCTCCCACTCGGCGTCGGCGGTCTCGGGCGAAGGCGTACGGGCGCTGCCGAAAACCACTACCGTCGAATGCACATTCTGCTCCTGCTGCATGATCTCGGCCTTCAGCAGCTCCAGTTGCAGGCGCACCGGACGCAGATCGTCGCGATGCAGAAAGTCGACATCCTCGTAAGCCTTGCGATAGGCCGGGACCCGGGTCAGGTCCAAAGACTCTGCCATGATGGTCTTGTTCATGCGCGCATCTCCAAAGGGCCCAGTGGATACCATCCCGCCGCGTCCCGCCCTTCAATCGCCAGGGAGATTTTCGGGCTCCCATCGACCGGGTTGACGATTCCCAGGGCCAGTTCCAGGCGGCCCCGGGGCAGATTGCCGGGAAGTTGAACCGCGGATTCAACGGCATGCCGTCCCGGCAGCCAGTCACGCACCTGAAGCGGCAGCGGCACCACCGCCTCCCAACGGGTGGTCGGGTTACGCAGCCGCAACGCCGGCACGTAGTCTCGATAGCAGGGGGCCACCCCGCGGTTTTCCAGGATCATCCGGAACGGCAACCGGCGGTCGGTCCCGACATGCAGCGGGTATTCCATCCGACGCGGCACGAGCCGATATCCCATTTTGCGAGAGAATTCATGGACTTGCGGCCACCATTCTTCCGGCACGGGGGTCGACTTGTTGTTGAAAATCGAGCCATGCAACGCCAGGCCAAAGGCGAAGATGTGCTCCACGCTCCAACCTTGCTCATACCAGTGCCGCATGGTCCAACAGGATTCGAAGGCCACGGGGGCCCGTTTCCAGGCCTTGGTGGCCCGGGCGCCTACCAGCCGCTGCAGGTAGATATCGTCGTGATGATTAAAATCTTCCGTGCCCCCCTGCCAATCGGGATTGAAACAGCCCTGACGCGAATCGCCCCAGCAATCGGCGCGCCAGCCGGCCCCGTGGCCCACGGCATGCGCCAGGGCTTCCTCGTCCCCGATAAGCATCAGGAGCGGGGTCTTGCGAAAAGCGTCGCGGTAGATATCGACCATGCGCAGGCGCTGGGGCACCGTGGGACGGGGAACCGCGGCGCAGTGCCATTCCCCCCAGCGACCGATCGAGCCGATGTCGACATGATCCAGATGCGGATGACCGTCATAGCGCCGCCCCAGGGCCGTGATGAAGCGTCCATGCTTTTCAAGAAACAAGTCGTCGCCGTAATCGGGCTCCCAGATGGGCACGGCGTCCGTTCCTTGTCCACGGGGAACGAAGTCCTGGCCGCGCGCTCCCGAGTGACGATACCAGTCCGGCACACGATAATTTCGAGGCTTCAGACCGGCCTGGCGCAGGGCGGTCTCTCCGGAGTTCACCACCCCGTTCATGGCGCTGACTCGCAGGGCGAGGTCCTGCCCGCATTGGGCGGCCCTGGCCAGCAAATCATCGATGATGTCCCAACGGTACTGCTCCTCTTCGGGCTCCAGTCGATCCCAATACAAACGAAAATACGCCAACGACGTGGGCGGATATCCGCGATTCTTTTCGTCGCCTTGAAAACTGTTAAAGGTGGTCCACCCCATGCCGGGATTGACCAACCCCTCCGTAGTTTCGCGCGGCACGAACGAAACGGTACTCATGGAACATCTCCCGTGTCATGGTTATCTTGTGGCAACCGGCCATCCCAGGCCAGGAAATTGCGCAGGAGCCGCATGCCGACCGGTCCTGATTTCTCGACATGAAACTGTGTGGCCACCACGTTGGCGCGCCCGACCATGGACGCGAACTCGATGCCGCCGAATTCCGTGTGTCCGATCAAGTCCTCCCGACGCTCCGGTGCGATGCAATATCCATGAACAAAATAAAAATCGCTGTCATTCGGAATGTTTTGCATCAAGGGATGCTCGCGGGTGGGATGCACCTGGTTCCAGCCCATGTGCGGTACCTTGGCGCGCGCGTCCAGCGGGCGCAGTCGCCGCACGGCTCCCGGCAGAATGCCCAGCAACGGGGTTCCCCCATCCTCTTCGGAGAAGTCGAACAGAATCTGGGCGCCCAGGCAGATTCCCAGGAAGGGGCGCTCGCCCGCGGCCAGTTCGACGATCAAGCGGTCCAGTCCGGACGAGCGCAGATGTTCCATGGCCGCCGCCGCGGCCCCCACTCCCGGGAACACCACACGATCGGCGGCGGCAATTTCTACCCGGGAACGGGTCACGCGGCAAGGCGCCCCCAGCGATTCGAACGCCAGCTTGACGCTGGTCAAGTTGCCCGCGCGATAGTCGATGATGGCAACCATGCAATCAGTCCCGGGGCGCGCGAATCCGTACCGGGGCGCCGGATCGGGCGGAAGCATACACCGCATCGATGATCTTCATCAACGTCACGGCCTCATCCGGTGTGTTGAGGGGTTCTTCACGGCCTTCGAGCGCCAAGACGAAATTCATGGCCGACCGCAGGCGCCCCATGCTGGGGTCAGGATCGGAGACGATGGCACGGTTCACGGAACGCCCATGTTCCTGCACGTAAAGTTCACAACGGTCCCGGCAGGTCTCGTCGATGCCGTCACGATCGAAAAGACGCCGTATGCATCCACCGGCTTTACGTCCCTGGAAGGTAACGCTGACCTCCTCGCGCGCGTTCATTTCCGCCCAGGAGTTGCGCAGGAATAAAACCTGCCCGGTTTTGAAGCGCACAAAGCCATGCGCCGCGGCTTCGACATCGGTGGTCCCCCTGGAGACGTCGGGAATACCCCAGGGGCCCTTGAAGGCCTTGTCGGCGATAAAATCGTCAAAGGTCTGTCCCATGACCCAGGTCGGCTCGGGATATCCCATGAAATGCAGCGACAGGTCAATCATGTGGAGCAGATCGATCACCGGACCGCCGCCGGAGAGGGCACGGGTCGTGAACCAACCCCCAAAGCCGGGAATCCCCGTACGGCGAATCCACAAGGCCTGCGCCGAGTTGATTTGTCCCACCTCGCCGGCGCGGACATAGTCCATCAGCGCCATGGCATCCGGTCGCGCGCGGTTGTTGAAATTGAAAACCAGTTTCTTCCCGGCCTTGGCGGCCGCGCGCCGCATGGCCTGCGCCTCGCCGGCGTTCAACGCCGGCGGTTTCTCGCAGAACACGTGCTTGCCGGCGGACAGGGCCTGCAAGGCCAGCGGCTTGTGGAACTTGTTGGGAGTGATAATCGAAACGGCGTCCAGGGATTCCTTTTTAAGCATCTCTCCGACCGAATCGTACGCGGACGGGATGGTATGTTCCCCGGCCACCCGTTCGGCCGCCGCGCCCTGGACATCCGCCACGGCAAGCACCTTGCCGCCGACGGCGCGAAATCCCTGAATGTGATAGCCGGCCATGCCGCCAGCGCCGATAATGCCAATGTTAATACTCATGCCATTCCCCTTTCAACGGCGACATTCTGCCATATTTGCCTCCCTCAGGCAAATTGCAGTTATGTCAACAGCCAGGGTCTTGCCTGGCTGCGCGGCAGGGCGGTCACCTCGGTCTCCCGCCAACAGCGGCCCTGCCGTATCCAGCGCATGCGGACGCTTCCTCCGTCCCCATCGCAATAGCCGGCGCCAAGGGCCGCGGCCAATTCCAGATCGTCCGGTTGGGCGTCGGCGGCAATCACCACCGTGGGACCGGGAACGTCCACGGGATGGAGCACCAGGTCTCGATCGAGCGCCTCCTGTTGCAGTTGCCGGTTTTCGCCGGCATTGCGCCCCACAACGCACTTGGCGCCCCCCGGCAAACGGAAATGACGGCCCAGCAGGAGCCGGCGCACGTCATTACGGTTGTCAAACCCCTGATGTTCGAGCAAATCGCGCACCTTGACACAAAACAGTTTTTCCGTCAGACGGCATCCTCCCGCGGGCGCGGGATATTCCTCGATCCCGAACGCTTCCGCGAGCTTCATTTGCCGCTGGCGGGTCCGTCCGTGAATGTCCAGCAAACGTTCCCGATCGATTTTGCCCAGCAGTTCAGGGCGGGTCGGATCGAGCAGACGAGCCGACAGAGGACGCAGCAGCATGTCCCCGCATCCGCTCTCCCGCGCCACCCGATCCAGGGACTTGCGGTTTTGCGACATCGGACGCTGATCCAGCACTTCGCCGGTCGCCACGAAATCCCATCCGTTTTCGCGCACGCGCTCGCCGGCCCGGCGGATCATGCGCGCGTGACAATCGATGCAAGGATTCATGGCGTTCCCAAAGCCATGGGGTGGATGCTTCACCAGCTCCAGAATATCGTCGGTGAAGTCGACCACCCGCAGCGGCATATCCAGAATGCGGGCGGATTGATGTGCCGTCTCGATTTTAAAGAAAGGCGAATCGAAAACCAACCCTTCTACCCGGACGCCCTGTTGCCGCAGCAGGCACACGGCCAGCATGCTGTCCAACCCACCCGAAAACAGCACATAACCGCGGGCGGCCGTTTCCAGGGGATGGGTGATATCGGAAACCGCCATCAAGCCGGATCCACCGCAAACCGGAAGCTGAAGAGATCGGCATCCCGCAATAGAACCCGCATGCGCACGGGCTGGCCGGACAGGCGACCGGGACGCGTATCGTCCCGCCAGACGACCTCGCGGTCCAGACTGTCGCCCCAGATTTCCTCGCATTGGTCGATCTCGAACCCTGGGTAGGCCCTGCCGTCGGGGGACTGCAGTTCCACCCGTACCGCGCCCGCGGCGGAGGTCGCCAGGTTCAGGATCAATTTCTGTCCATCGAAGACAAACGGACGCGTAACCATTTCGCCGCCGGCCAAGGGGGCATTGACCGACACGAAACCATCCTGGCGAATCGCGTAGCGGCGCACGCGGTTGTAAGCGCCCTCGTAGTATCCTTCGGTGGAATACAGCGACCACTCGTTTGGGGCGCCGGGCAGATCGGATGGCGTCTCGATCAATCCATGCCAGATGTAGTTGCAGCGATTGCCCCAGCGTTCCAGATTGGGGCCCGGACGCATCAGGGCCTCGCCCCAGCGTTGGAACACGACCCCATTCCGACTGGACATCAGCAAACCCTCGGTGATCTGTCCGCGATCCGGCAGGTAGCGCGTCGGAAAGCCCAGCAGAAGGTGCGGCGCGCGCGGACAGGGCAAGACCTGGTTGGTGTAGAGCTGCTCATCCGGCGCTCCGGTATATTCCAGCCAGACGCCTTCAGACCAGTGAATGAAATCGGTCGAGGCAGCGGTTTTGATGTCGCGTCTTCCCGGCTGCCCCTCGCCGCCGTCCTTGAAATCCCGGTAATAAAGGCGGTATTCGGAGCGCACCCCGTCCCAGAAGGCCAGGTTCTGCGAGTCGAACACCCCGTCCGTCACCACGGGCTCCGCGGCCGCCTGGGTCCATCGAATGCCATCCGACGAAACATAGGCAAAAAGCCCCCCCAACCCTTTCGAACCGCCGAGCGACTTGTAGCGTTCTTCCGGCGGACAATCCGGCCGGGAATCCTTGAAGGGCGCGAAATTGTGCCGGGCCGGACCGTCGTGCACGATATTGTTGCGAACGGCATCGTCCCGCTTCACCACCCCCAGCGCCGGCTTGTAAAAATGGATGCCATCGTCACTCTCGGCCATGCAGGTGACCTGGTGTGCGACGGAACCATTGCGCATGCGATCGTTGTGTTGCGACCCGCGATAGTAGACGCGCACCTTGTCGCCATCCTGGAAAAACGTATGGTAGCCGCTGGTGTTGCCTTCCCAGGAGCAATCATGAACCAGGACAATTTCACGGGGCCGAGGTTCATGCAAGCGCCGGACGGCGCCTCCCGACATTTCCGCGAGCATGAAATCGTCGACAAACAACTCGCGTCGCGTCCCGATGTTTTCAACCGATTTTGGCGCACTCATGATGGTTTCTCCGATTCAGGGCAACGTCCACTTGGCCGCCTGCAAACTGGCCTGGCGGTCGCCCGGCAGGCGTTCGTACCACAGGCTCAACAGGGTCCCATCGTCCAAGGCCACCGTAGAGGGATACCCCAGGTCGCGCACGTCCGGTTTTTCGTCCAGGATCATGGGCTCGCCCCAGGTGCGTCCGTCATCCTCGCTGACAACCGCGCGGTTGCCATAGGGAGGGATGCGGTACCCATAGGTGCAAAGCAGCCGGCCGTCCCGCAACCGCAGCAGATGCGGCGGAAGCCCGACAATGCCGGTGTCGCGCGGCTGGCTGAAAGTTTTGCCGCCGTCCGTGGACTCGCTTTGCAGCAGATGCCCCGGGTCCTGCCGACTGTGATTGCGGATATGAACCAGGATGCGTCCGTCCGCGGCCTGCACGGCATGCGGCTCGTGATAGGTGCCAAGGGCGTCGCCTTCGCGCTGCGAAATCGCACCTCCCCTGGACCAACTCTCGCCGTCATCGTCGCTGAGCATTGCGCCCAGGGAACGGCCGTAGGCGGTGCCGGCATGCGCAAGGTCGGGATCGGACTTCAGGTTGCCAACGAACAGCAGGCGGCCGTCCCGCAAGACGGTCGGACCATGGGGACTGCCGACGCCGCAATCGATCTTGTCGGACCAAGTCCGACCGCCGTCGGTCGAACGAAGCATCCAGGTCCCGAGTTCCCGTCCCACGATCGCGTCCGACAAGCCGGCGCGCACCTTGCGGCAGCGCGAAACGAAGCCCTGATCCTCCGGCGGGCTTTCCACCTCTCCGTTCTCGATGGCTTCCAGCCGCCGCATCCAGGCCACGGATGTAAACCAGTTGACGAGCACCGTGCCGCGCGGCGTCTGAACGATGCCGGCATCCCGATCGTCCAAGGGGCCGTTGGCAAGGATTTCCGGATCCGACCAGGTGACGCCCCGATCGGACGAGCGCAACAGATGAACCTGACCGAAGGGACAGACATGCCGCTCGCGCCCGGCGGAAACCACGACGAGCAGTTGCCCGTCTCTCAGCAGAGCAACGGTGGGCCAGCCGTGGTAACTGTTGTGCCGGCTGACGCGCTTGACTTCCAGAATGCGATGCTTTGACATTTTCAGACTTCTTTCCCGCCGATTCGACGCCCCCGGTCGCTTTCCGCAACGGCAACCATTTGTTAGTGCGTACGATGGTACCCCCAGCCGATTTGGAAAGGCAAGCCCGGAATACCCGGTCCATGACCTGCGCGGTCAATTCATAAAACAACGCTGAAAGGACACTTCCCTCCGTCAGGACAACGAAATTCGACAACCACAAGATATCGAGATGACCTTCGACGGAAAAACCCGTAGAATCGATTGCCGCAGCGGGGTTTGAATTGGCGACGGGCATCATCGACAACCTATGGCGGCAAGCATCGCCGGTTGCTGAACAAGGACACCCGAAACCCAACAGGAGAATCAAGAAATGAAGAAAATGAAACTGATCGTCGTGCTCATGGCCGTGCTTTTGAGCCTGGTCGTGATCCTGCAGAATACAAATCCGGTGGAAATTCGCCTTCTGTTTTACAAGAGCACCATGCCCAATGCCGTTCTGCTTGGATTGACCCTCCTGGGGGGCACGGCCATCGGGATTCTCCTGGCGTTGATGCTGTCGGGCAACCGGAAGACCAACAGCAAATAGTCCTCCGAACGAAACCGCCGCGGAAACGAAACGAAATTTTAAACGCACCTTCTGCCCGATTGACACCAACCGATCATTGGGGTACGTTGTCCTTGTGTACAAAACACTTGTTCATAGTCACCTTTTGGGGGTACCAAGCGATGAATGATGTAACCAACGACCAGAACACGACCACAAACACACCGCCGCCACCGCCACGGGAAGAGGCTTCGGCAAGCCCCGCGGCCACACCGCCGCCACCGCCCACCGGAGACGCCTCCGAGCCCGCCGAACCCGCTGCCGCCCCCGGGATGGATCCCGCGGAAATCGAAGCGGGCAAGCTGTTGGCCATTCTCGGATACATCATCGGCATTGTCTGCATCATTCCGCTGATTCAAAAAGACAATGCCTTCTCTCTATACCACGCCAAACAGGTGTTGCTTCTGATCATTGCCGGCGTGTTGCTGTCCGTTATCAACGTGATACCCTGCCTGGGGCAGGTGGTATGGGCACTGGGGTCGCTGGCCTTGCTGGTTCTGGGTATCATGGGCCTGATCAACGCGATCAAGGGCAAGGCGGAACCCGTGCCGTTGATCGGCAAATACGCCGAGGAATGGTTCAAGGGCATTAAAAAGCAGGCCTGAGCCCGCTTCCCCCAAAGCCTCCCATCCCCTCCGCCCCGTTTTCGCGGGGCGTGGGGTTGTTAATAATTCCGCACAAGGAAACCCGATGAATAAATTGACTCTCAAGGATGTGGAACTCAAGGGCAAACGCGTCTTGATGCGCGTGGATTTCAACGTGCCGATCAAAAACGGCGTGATTAACGACGACACCCGCATACGTGCCGCCCTGCCGTCGATCCGCCATGTACTCGACCAGGAGGGCAGCCTGGTGCTGATGAGTCACCTGGGCCGTCCCAAGGGCAAGGGGTACGAAGCTGATTTTTCGCTCAAGCCGGTCGCGGAGCAACTCTCAAAGCTGTTGAAGCGTCCCGTATCCTTTGCCCCGGACTGCCTGGCGGCGGATGACGTCGTCCAGGCATTGCAACCCGGCTCCGTGCTGATGCTGGAAAACACCCGCTTCTACCCGCAGGAAGAAGGTAAGGGCAAGAAAGCTGAAGGGCAATCGGAAGAAGAAAACCGAGCGGCCAAGCAGGACATGAAGGCCAAGCAGCGCGACATGGCACGCAAACTGGCCTCCTACGGCGACATCTTTTGCAACGACGCCTTCGGTTCGGCCCATCGTGCGCATGCCTCCACGGCGGGGGTATGCGAATTCATGGCATGCAACGTCGCCGGCTTCCTGATGGAAAAAGAACTGCAATACCTGGGAATCGCCCTCGAAGATCCCAAGCGCCCCTTTGTCGCCATCCTGGGCGGAGCCAAGGTGTCTGACAAGCTGGCCGTGGTTGAAAACCTGCTGGGCAAGGTCGACACCCTGATCATCGGCGGCGGCATGGCCTACACCTTCCTCAAGGCGCAGGGACACGATATCGGCAAGTCGATTTGCGAAGACGATCAGCTTGACTACGCCCGACGCATGGTGGAGCTGGCGCGGGAGCGCAAGGTTCGGCTGTTGTTGCCGGAAGACAACATCGCCGCGGATGCGTTCGCCGCCGACGCCAGCACCCAGGTGACGGGCAACGACATTCCCGCGGGATGGATGGCGCTCGACATCGGCCCCAAAACCGCGGAGCGGTTCGCATCGGCCATTCGCGACGCCGCCACGGTCGTATGGAATGGCCCCATGGGCTGCTTCGAAATGCCCGCCTTTGCCAAGGGCACCCTGGCGGTCTGCGAAGCGATCGCCCAGAGCCAGGCGCTCAGCATCATCGGCGGCGGCGACAGTGTCAGCGCGGTGAACAAAAGCGGGTTGGCGGACAAGATGACCCACATTTCGACCGGTGGCGGGGCTTCGCTGGAATTTCTCGAAGGCAAAATCCTGCCGGGCGTCGCGGCGCTCACCGAACGATGAGCCGGCCTACCTACGACGAAATTGTAAAATTTCATGGCCATGCCTGCCCGGGGCTGGCCATCGGGTACCGCATGACCCTGGCGGGCATGGAACGGCTGGCGGCGGTGCGCGCGGCCGACGAGGAACTGGTGGCCATAGTCGAAAACGACGCCTGCGGGGTCGATGCCCTGCAATGCCTGAGCGGCTGCACCTTCGGCAAGGGAAACCTTCTTTTCCGGGACTATGGCAAGCAGGTGTACACGCTATACTGCCGGCGCTCGCGCCGGGGGGTGCGCGTGCTGTATCATGGTCGCGGCATGCCGGAAGCCTTTCGCGGCGATCGGGGAAAAAGCGCGGACTGGATTTTGTCCGCGCCGCGGACGGACCTGATCGACTTGGCGGACGTCACCATCGAGGAACCGGAACCGGCCCGCATTCGCGCTTCGCGGGACTGCGACCGCTGCGGCGAACGCGTCATGGAATCGCGTATTGTCCAGCGCGATGGGCGCGCGCTCTGCATCCCCTGCTCCCGCGAACATTAAGGCCCCATGCCACAGCGTGGGGCCTTACGCATCGGTTTGTTTCCAAATTCCTTGGGTCAGCCGTCAATCTCGCCATGCCGGCGCAGGGTTTGCCGCAAGGACTCCCGCAGGGCTTCCCGATCGGGATAACGTCCCTCCAACTGCCAGTTGTAGGCTTTCTGAAGCCAATGCCCTATTCTGGGGCCCTCCGGCAATCCCATCGCCAACAGATCGCGCCCCCTCACCCAGGGGTCCGGAAGCACGGGTTCGGAGGCCAGTTCCTTGAGACGCTGTTCTACAAATTGCAGCATGCGGGTATCGCCGGAACTGCAGGCCACATCCAGCCGGTGTAATTCAAGGTCCAGCGGAAACGTTGGGACTCCCATGAAACGCCGCAGGGTCGAGGGGCGCATGTTGGGCAATTCCGCAAAGGTCATGTGGCGCCGCACCAGCGCCTCGACGGCTTCTCGGCGGGCCGCCGGTTGCTTGAGGCGGCCCAAAATTGCCGAAGCCATCGCGGCCCCCACCGAGGCATGGTTCGGCGACCGCACGGCGGACTTGCCCTCCGCATCCATGGTCCCAACGGTCGTGCGCGGCTTTCCGACATCGTGCAGCAGCACCGCGTAGGCCAGCGTCGGATCGCGCGGAGGCGGAGGCATGGCGTCCAGCATCATCATGGTATGGATCCAGACATCCCCTTCGGGATGAAACTCGGGCGGCTGCGGAACACCGCGCAAGGCAGCCACTTCCGGCAACAACAGATCGAGCATTCCGTACCGGTTAAGGAGATCGAACACGAGTGACGGTTTCGACGCTTCGACCAGCATACGGGTCAGTTCCTCCCCAATGCGTTCGGCACTGACAACCTTGAGCTGCGAGGCGGTCAGACGCATCGCGGCCGCCGTGGCGGGATCGATGGAAAATCCAAGGGTGACGGCAAAGCGTACCGCGCGCAGCAGGCGCAGCTTGTCCTCGGCGAAACGCGCGGACGGATTCCCAATCGCCCGGACGATGCGGCGATCGAGATCGCGGCGCCCCTCGACAAAATCGAGCAAACGGTCGGCGCGGGGATCGTAAAACAAGGCATTGATTGTGAAATCGCGACGTCGGGCGTCGGCGGCGGCATCGGCATACTGCACAGTGCCCGGGTGGCGGCCATCCTCATATTCGCCGTCGGCACGAAAGGTGGCCACTTCATAAACCCCCCGCGGCTGACGCACGAGCATTACGCCAAAGGCCCGCCCCACTCCCAGCACCGCCTCCCCGAACAACGCTTCGATGTCGTCTGGACGCGCTGCCGTAGCGATGTCGACATCCTTCAGGCGGCGGCCCAGCAGGGCATCCCGTACGCAGCCCCCCACAAAATAGGATTCGAACCCGGCGGCATGCAACCGCGCGACCACATGACGGGCGCCCTCGATCCGCGCGTCGGAAGCGTCAAACAGGCTCGCCGCGCGAGACGTGGAATTCACGGGCACGGATTCGTTACTTGATCGTGTAGCGCGTGGCTTTGACAAGCGATTTCCAGAGTTGTCCCGGGGTACCGGCGGCCAGCAAGGTTTCCCGATTCTGAGCCTTGAGGAAAGTTTCCGTGAGTCCGGCCATCAGGCGCAAATAGAAGGCGCTCACGGCGGTGGGAATCGTGAAGAAGCAAACGATGCTCACCAGCCCGTCTCCATCAAACGGCACTCCCTTGGCGCTCGTGCCCATCGCCAGGGTCAACCCCCCCCCTTCGATACCCCGCACATGCGGAAAAGCCAGGCCGTTTTCCATGGCCGTGCTCAGAATGTTTTCGCGTTCGATGGCGGCCGAAACCAGCTTGTCGGAATCGTCTACGAAACGTGCCTTCTGCATGCAATCGCACAATTCCTTGATGGCTTCGTCCCGACTCGTGGCCTGCATGTTGGGGATCATCAGTCTCTCGGCCGAGAAGCGTGCAATCCCCACCTTGCGCGGTTCGGTCCGGCTGTGAGGTTCGGCAATCCAGCGTGCCGCGTCGCCGGGCTCGTAAAGCACACGCGCACAACTGGGACACGTTTGAAGTTCCTGTAACTTGCGCACGGACTGCACCTGGCTGATCGGCAGGCGCATGCCGCAGATCGCACAGGATCCATTGTGCATCGGCGCCATCACAATGTGATCTTTTTTCAGCAATCGCTGAACAAAGCCCTTGATGTTTCCGGGCAATTTATCCGTCATCTCGGCAATGTTCTCGTTGAGCCGGTCCAGGTGCGAACCGTCTCCGGTGGCGCGATGTTCATCCAGCACCAGCACCAGTTCCTGAAGTTGAAGAAGATGATTGATTAAACGCTGCATAAGACCTCGAACATGATGGACTATTGAAACAGAAAGCCTGTTAGAAAGATAATTTTTACGCTTGTACTTGCCAACTGTCAATGCGTAACATCAGGATTTATGCAAGAAAAGGTACAACCGAGGGCCCCCGCATCCGGATGCGACGATCTCCACTTCCTTGCGGGATGCCGCGCCAAGACCGCGATCGTACTGCGTCAATTCATGGCGGTTTCGGCGACAACACGTCTCGAGGTCATGCAACAACCCGCCGTCCTGCTTCTGACCCTTGGAGGGATTGCCGCTACCGCGCTGATTCCGATGCTGCATCTGCACGACTTCGGCGAACCGGGACAACTAGCGCGCGATGGGGGCCTGGCCTACCTTCTGACCATCGGACTGATCATGGCCTCCGCCGCCGCAAGTTTTGCCTTGCATGCCGAAATCGTCGGAGGAACTTCGGCCGCGGCCATCAGCAAACCGGTGAACCGGGATGTTTTTCTGCTGGGCAAATTTGCCGGCGTCGGACTGCTGCTGGTGCGTTTCTGGTTTTGCATGCTGGCCGCCATCCTGCTGGCGGCGCGCGTGCCCACCGCTCTGCATCGATCCGGTTGGCGGGCCGCGGATGTCTGCGCCCAGTATTTGCCGCTGGCCGTCATTCCCGTCGCCCTGATGGCGGCGGGATTCCTGCATCATCGCCGACGGGCGCGATTCGGTGTCGCCGCCTTCAACGCCCTGATGGTTCTGCTCGGGGTATCGCTATGTCTGCTGCTGTGTCTCGGTCCCGACGGCGGCTGGGCCCCCGGCTGGAGTCGCCTCGACTGGCGTATTCTGCCGGCCTCGCTGCTGGTTTTGGGCACCCTGCTGATTTTCACGGCCCTGGCCACGGCCATGTCCACGCGACTGAAGCCCGGCATCACACTGATCGTGTGCCTGTCGGTGCTGGGAATCGGACTGGCCTCCGACACGCTGCAGGCCCCGTCCGTCCCCTTACCGCTGCGCGCCGCGGCGCACCTGGCGCCCAATCTGCAAAATTTGTGGCTCGCCGATGCCCTGACGCATGGAGGGCGCATTCCCGGCGGCTATTTCTGGTCCGCGATGGCCTATGCCGCCGCCTGGTGCGTAGCGGCGCTGGGAGCCGGTATGTGGTCCTTTCGCAAGCACGATCTGGGGTGACAAGTGACCGATAAAACCCTCGACAACGCAATTGAAATTCACGGCCTGAAGAAAACGTTCCGCGATTTCTGGCGCCGTCCTACCGTACATGCAGTCCGCGGCATCGACCTGACCGTGCAAAAAGGAGAGGTTTTCGGTTTGTTGGGTCCCAATGGGTCGGGCAAGAGCACCACGATCAAGCTCCTGCTCGGACTGCTGCACCCCACGGCGGGACAGGCGCGCATGTTCGGTCGTTCCCCGCGTGACATCCTCCTGAAACAACGCATCGGCTACCTGCCGGAAGTGTCCTATCTTCACCGCTTCCTGACACCCGTCGAAACGTTGCGGTACTACGGCGCCTTGTTCGGACTGGATGGGGTCACAATCCGCCGACGCTCCCGCGAACTGCTCGCCATGGTTAACCTGGAGGACGCGGCGCAGCGCCCCGTGGGAGAATTCTCCAAAGGCATGGCCCGACGGGTCGGTCTGGCCCAGGCCCTGATCAACAATCCCGACCTGCTGATTCTCGACGAACCGACTTCGGGGCTCGATCCGATTGCCTGCCGACAGGTCAAGGACTGGGTACGCCTGCTGGCGGACATGGGCAAGACCATTCTGATGACCTCGCATCTCCTGGCGGATGTCGAAGACGTCTGCGACCGCATTGCAATTCTCGGGGATGGCCTTATCCGTGCCGAAGGACGGGTCGCACAACTGTTGCAGCGCAGAGACGCGCTGCGCTTCACGGTGGAATCCGTCGGCGATGAGTCCGCCGATGAAATCCAACGACACTTGTCGGATCGTTTCGGTCACCCCGTAACGGTGGAGCGGCCGCGCATCGACCTGGAGTCCTTCTTTCTCCAAGTGGTTGCCCATGGGAATAACGACCGCGGACGTCCGGGCCTTCCGCGCATTGCCCCCTTCCTGAAGCCTTCCAACACCGTCCAAGCGGAGCCGACGCGATGAAACCGCTGCGGCATTTGATGGCCCTGACCTGGATCACGCTACGTGCGGCCATTCGATCGCGGCTTTTGGCTGCCTTCAGCGTCGTGCTGCTGATCGTGGTGGTGGGCATGCCGTTTCTGCTACATGGAGACGGCACCCCCGAGGGCTTGCGGCGTATTGTCATGGGATACACGCTGGGCACGGCCTTCGGCATCCTGGCCCTGGCGAATTTGTGGATTTCCTGCGCGCTTCTTTCAGGGGAATTTCACGCCCGCACCCTGCAACTCACGCTGACAAAACCGGTTCCTCCCTGGCAGATATGGCTGGGCAAATGGCTGGGGCTGATGGTACTGAACGCCTGCTTGCTCACCGGCGCGGGACTGCTCGCTACGGCAGCCATGGAAGTACGTCTCGACAGACCAGAAGCCCCCCCCTCCCACGTGTACCGGGCCCACGCCGTTCAGCGTCCCGATCTGCCCTCGGACGAAGAGCGTCTCGAAGTTCTCGAGCGCAACATGGGCCGCCGCCTGACACCGGATGAACGACGCGAGGCGATCGCCCGTCTTCCCTATCTCGGCGCGACACTCGATCCCGGCGGAACCTGGCGATGGACCTTCTCGCTCGATCGTCCCGTGCATCCCGGCCATCCCCTGCGGCTGCGCGTGAAATTCGATGCCGCCGCCAACAGCCGCTCCGACATCCAGGCGGATTGTTCGCTGCAAACACCGGATGGCGAAGCGCGCCTGGACTTTACGCTGCAAGACTTTGCCTCCCGCGAAATCGAAATCCCCATCCCCAGCCATCCGTTCACGAACCAAACCCGGTTGATCCTGGCCATTACGCACCGGGGCGGCGAGAATTCCGGACCGCTGATCGTGCAACCGCAACGCAACCTGGCCCTGCTTCTGCCCAGAAGCGGATTGCGGCTCAATGTATTCAAAGCGCTGGTGCTGCTGCATTCCGTTCTAGCGCTGCTGGCGACGCTGGGCCTTCTGCTGGGAACGCTTTTCTCCCTGCCGGTAGCGGCTTTTTGCGCCACGGGACTCATGCTGGGAGCCATTATCAGCACTTTTGTCGTCCATGAAGCCGAATTCCTTGACGATCCCGATTCCCGGCCCCCTGCGGTCATGCGATATGTTCGGCACGGCACCTTGGGCATCGTCAAATCTTTCGCGGCGACGGCGCGTCCCGCCATGCGAGCGGCCCCTTTGCGACGCCTGGCGGCGGCGGAACACATCCCCCCGGGCGAGGTGGCCCGCGGATGGTTGTTCAACGGCCTCCTGGCCGCCATGGTCGGATGCTGCCTGGCGGCGCTGGCGCTCACGGTCCGGGAGGTACCTCGATGACATGAACCATCGCCCCCATCCGTTTCCCCGGGCGCATTCCCGTCCGGAGCCAGAGTTCCCGCCATCTCCCCGGTGGCTCCCCGGCCGCCCCTGGTGGCTGTTGCTGCTGGGACTGAGCACCGCCATCCTGCTGGAGGAGCCCTTGCGAAGAACTCGGCAACGCGGGCTTCCGGACGCCGAAGCCTACTCGGCGCATCAACCCGTGTGGTTGCAGCATGTCATGGTGGGGCTGGGCGGCTTTCGCGGCGTCATCGCGGAAGTCCTCTGGTTGCGCGCGGCGCACATGCAGGAACAGGGACGTTACTTCGACCAGGTTCAACTGGCGGAATGGATCACCGCCCTGGATCCCCGCGCCATCGACGCCTGGGTGTTCCATGCCTGGAACCTGGCCTACAACATCAGTTCCATGATGCCCAGGCTGGAGGATCGCGTCGGCTGGGTGGTGGAGGGCATCGCCCTGCTGCGCGACCGCGCCTTGCCCATCAATCCAAAAAACGCGCGGTTGCATCGCGAACTGGGCTGGCTTTACCAAGACAAAGTGGGCTCCGGCACCGACCCGGCGCATGGTTATTACAAGTTGTCGCTGGCCGCTTCCCTTGCGGACTCCCTAACTCCGCAAGGCGGCGCACCGCCCCCCGGCAGCAACCAGGCCGCCCTTCTCGCGCAG
>CAZIUM010000005.1:0-43389 GCA_964542285.1 uncultured Lentisphaerales bacterium | reverse complement strand
CCGCCCCGCATTCGTTACTCGACACCCTCCACTCGCGCAACGACGGGGACGCAGGGACACAGGGCAGGGGATTTCACTACGAAGATCGTATGAGTTTGCGCCGCAACGCCCGATTTCCCTCCGGCGCCTCGCGCCGGAAAGATCCCGATAGAGATCAGTTCTTGTGACGATAGGTAATACGCCCCTTGGTCAAGTCGTAGGGCGAAATTTCGAGCGTTACCTTGTCGCCCGTGGTGATCTTGATGAAATGCTTGCGCATTCGTCCCGACACATGGGCCAGGACTTCATGGCCGTTGTCAAGTTTGACGCGATACATCGTCGCCGGCAAAACCTTGACCACGGTTCCCATTACTTCTATGGAGTCGTCGTTGGGCATCGTATTAATTGATTCCTGCTGTAACTTTTAGCGATATTTCAATATTCTATCAGCAACCCCATGCTGACGCAATATGAATTTTGATGAAACGAAAAAGTTGGACGCAACGCGATCCCGCGAGACCTTTCTGGCCGATGTCATCGTGATCGGTGGCGGCGCCGCCGGCATGTTTGCTGCCGCGGTCATGGCGGAATGTGCTCCCGAAACGAATATCCTCGTGATCGAGAAAGGGAGCCAACCCCTGGCCAAAGTGCGGCGTTCCGGAGGAGGACGTTGCAATCTGACGCATGCCGGCGATGACATGCGCACATTTGCCGGCCATTACCCGCGCGGCGAGCGCGAAATGATCGGGCCCCTGCATCGGTTCGGCCCCCGCGAAACCATGCAATGGTTCGAGTCGCATGGGGTGCCGCTGGTGACGCTGGCGGATGGATGCCTGTTCCCGCGTTCGGATACCGCCGCGGATGTCGTGCGGGCCTTGCTGGAAACAGCGGGAAGAGGACGCACGAAGATCGTTTGCGGCGCGGTGGCCACGAGGCTCCATTTCGTGAGCGACGCCATCGAGGTCGAATTTGGTGGAAACTCGCGCGCGAGAGCAGACGGCGTTCTCGTGGCCACCGGCGGAGGCGCCTATGTGGAGGGCACGTCGCATCGCCTGGAGCCCTGGGTTCCGTCGCTGTTCGCCTTCAATACGCCGGACCGCGATCTGACCTCCCTGTCGGGTATCGTCGCCAAAAGCGTACGATTGAACGGACCCGCCGGACTCGCGGCCGAGGGAGACCTTTTGATCGCCCACCAGGGGATCAGCGGGCCGGCCGTGTTGCGACTCTCTTCCCTGGGGGCCCGCTCGCTGGCCGCGATGCAGTACCGCTTTCGGATGTCGATCGACTGGTGTCCGTCTCGGCATCGTGACCGGGTAGGCGCCTGCCTGCGCTCCTTTGGCGCCGAATATTCCCGGCGGCAGTTGGCGTCCTGCGCGCCGTTTCGCTTTTCCCGGCGGCTCTGGCGTCTCCTGGCGGCGCGCGCCGGGATTCCCGCTTCCGGACGTTGGAGCGAATGCTCCGCGGCGCATCTGCGTGCCCTTACGGAAATGGTGAAGGCCTTTCCTTTGGATTTGGACGGCAAAAGTTCCCATCGGGAAGAATTCGTGACCTGTGGCGGGGTGTGTTTGAGTGAGGTCGATTTCAGAACCATGCAAAGCCGACTGCATCCGGGGCTGTATCTCGCGGGAGAGGCGTTGGACATCGACGGCTTGACCGGGGGCTACAATCTGCAGGCGGCCTGGACCACCGGATTTCTTGCCGCCCAGTCTCTCCGTGGCGGGAGGCCTCGCTCCTCGAAGGAACGGGAATGAACGCGAACCGCATTTCCGGGAGGATTGGTGGGCGAGGCGGGACTCGAACCCGCACCCCTTTCGGGACAAGAACCTAAATCTTGCGTGTCTGCCGGTTTCACCACTCGCCCAGCGGGGAAGGCCCGTTTCGATGCAATATGACGGGCGAATCCTATCGTATTTTATTCGAATTGTCAGCGCGGAAAAATAGGCTTGCGATTGGCGGCGATTCTATGTATAGAATCTTCCTGCGCGGACCGGCAGCCGGCCGCTCCGCCAGCCAGAGGAATAAATTGTCATGAACGATCCCAGTCGAATTGTTTTGCGCGAAGACGAGATGCCGCGGAAGTGGTACAACCTTGCCGCCGATTTCAGTAAGCCCATGCCGCCGCCCGTCGACCGTGAAGGCAATCCCGTGTCGGCGGATATGATGGGACGCATTTTCCCGATGAACCTGGTGGAGCAGGAGGTCAGCACCGAACGCTGGATCGAGATTCCCCAGGAGGTGCGCGAGATTCTCTACCGGTGGCGTCCCACCCCGTTGCAACGCGCCATTGGCCTGGAAAAGGCCCTGGGAACCCCCGCGAGGATTTATTACAAGAACGAATCGGTGTCGCCGGCCGGCAGTCATAAATGCAATACCGCCGTGCCGCAGGCCTACTACAATCGCGAGTTCGGCATCAAGCGCATGACTACCGAGACCGGTGCCGGTCAGTGGGGGGCCGCGCTGGCCATGTCCTGCAAACTCATGGGCATCGATTTGCGCGTCTACATGGTGAAAGTCAGTTTCGAACAGAAACCACTGCGCAAGATGATGATGGAAACCTGGGGCGCGGAATGCCTCTCGAGTCCCACCGAGTTGACCAAGACGGGACGCGAAACGCGCGTCAAGTGGCCCGACACCCCGGGCAGCCTGGGCATTGCCATCAGCGAGGCCATCGAGGATTGCCTCGAGAGCGAGAATACCCGCTACGGCCTCGGCAGCGTGCTGAACCATGTGGTCGTGCATCAGAGTATCATCGGCCTCGAATGCAAGGCCCAGTTCGAGAAAATCGGGCGGTACCCGGATGTGGTCATCGGGTGCGCGGGCGGCGGGTCCAACTTCGCGGGAATTGCCTTTCCGTTCCTGGCCGACAAGATCGCCGGCGACCGGGAGGTCCGTGCCGTGGCGGTGGAACCGGCCGCCTGTCCCAAGATGACCAAGGGCGTCTTTGCCTACGATGCCGGAGACGTCGCCATGATGACGCCCTTGCTGCCGATGTATACTCTCGGACACGAATACCAGCCGGCGGCCATCCATTCCGGCGGACTGCGCTATCACGGCATGGCCCCCCTGGTCAGTCATGCCCTGCGCCAGAACCTGATGGAGGCCGTGGCCCTTCCGCAGGTGGAATGCTTTGCCGCGGCGGTCCAGTTTGCCGAGACCGAGGGCTTGATTCCGGCGCCGGAATCCTCCCATGCCATCGCGCAGGCGATCCGTGAAGCCAAGCGCGCCAAAGAGGAAGGCCGCGAACGTACGATCGTGTTTAACCTTTCTGGACATGGCATCCTGGATCTGACGGGATACCAGGCCTTCAAAGACGGCAAATTGATCGATCATTATTTCGACGGGGAGGACCTCAAGCAGTCCCTGGCCTGCATCCGGGACCTGCCCAAGCCACCCGCTCTGTAGGGTCGTTCCGGAATGAAAGACTGGATACACCTGGATTTGAAGGGCATGATGCCGGGGTTGCCCGGCATGCGCCGTTGGGTGGAGTATATTGCCCGCCTGGGGTTTGGCGGCATTGTCTTCGAGTACGAGGACCGCTTGCCGCTCCAGAGCCTTCCCGGACTGCACCGGCCGGTGCTGGAGATGGCGGAATGGCGTGACCTGTGGGAACTGTGCGCCGGACTGGGCCTGGAGGTTGTCCCGTTGGTGCAAACCCAGGGTCACCTGGAATGGGTTCTCAAACATCCGCAATACGCCCACCTCCGGGAGGAAGGCTTCTGGAACGAATTGTGCCCCAGCCATCCCGACAGTCAATCGCTGGTGCGCGGGATGCTGGACGACATGCTGGCCTGGCATCCCGATGGCAAGTATGTGCATGTCGGGGGCGATGAAACCTGGCACCTGGGGCATTGCCCGCGGTGCCGCGCGCGGGCCGAGGCTTCGGGGAAAGGCCCCATGGGCGTCTGGCTGGAACACCTGGGGGCGATTTGCCGGTATGCGGTGGAACGGGAACGACGTCCCATCATCTGGGCCGATATGTTCTGGCGCACCGATACCTGGTCGCTCGAGGGCCTGCCTCCGGAAACCATCCTGGTGGACTGGCACTACGGCGCCGAACCGCGCCCGAACGCCAAGCGACTACAGGCGCTGGGAGGCGAAGTCTGGGGAGCATCGGCCATCCGCTCGGGGTTTGACGCCAAGTACAGCTTGTCGCCGTTGCATCTTTCGTTGTCCAACATCCTGGCCTGGGGACAGGTCAAGGCCCAGGGCCAGGTCGATCGAATCTTGCACACCGTCTGGGGACGCACCAATTCGTTGCGTCCGTTGTACGGTCCCTGGGAAGGCTGGCTGCCCGGCTGGCTGGCGGCGGCCAATCCCGAGGCCTGGAGGACGCATCGTCTGGCGGGGCTGGCGTCCGAGGTCGACCGCGCCATGCAGGCGCCGGAGTGGCAGTTTCCGGAGGACCTGATCGAACGGCTGGGGGAAATCGCGGAGGATGATCCCATGGTGCGCTCCTGCCTGGAATGGTGGGCCCTGACGCTGCGCCACCGCAAGCTGTTGCATGACGTGATGGAAGTGGCGATACGTCACGCGGCCTACGACGCGGTGGAACCGCGTCTGGGACTGGACCCGGACGATGTCGCGATCCGCGCCGATTTTCGTCGGCAACGGGTCGACCGTGTCGAAGTCTGGGGACGGGATGCCGCGGCCTGGCTGTCGCGGCATGGCTACAGCGACATCGACGAATACGTCGACACAAAGGTGTCCGGTCTTCGGCGGTGCCTGGCTCTTGGTGCCTGACGCCGGCTAGCGAAACGTGCTACCATCCACCTTTGCCGCCTTGGCGGGAGGCTGGCGGCGAGGCCTGGCAGGGTTGAGGGGAGAGGCTGGAGACTGGAGGGGGAGCGCCGCGCGCGGGTCCCCCGCGCGATCTTTTCCGCGACAGCCCTACACTTCGAGTTCCGTATCGGCGCCGGGAGCGATCGTCCGGTGTTTTACGGTATCGTTCCGACGTAGGACGATCTTGAGGTCGCGGTCCGACCGGATGCGAACCCGGGCCGGCTCCGACGGCGTTCGTCGCTCGCGACACAGCACGCTCAGGCGTGCCTTGTCCCCCAGCGCGAGGTCTTCGATCCCGTGTTCCTCGGTCAGGCGGATATCCCAGGTCAGGGTGCCCTCGATCAAGTCGAGGTCCAGGCCGAGAATGTTTTCGATCAGCATGGCGATCGGACCGATGGCGGACCAGCCGACGAAGTCGGGACGCACGATGTTGGCGCTGTTGGCGCGGATGCCCGGGCGATCGAACTCCGGGCTGTAGCATTCCCACAGGGTGGCGGGGGAATAGTTCCGGTAGGTCCGCGACATCGCGTCGAGGTAGCGCATCGCCACCTGGTGGGCATCGTCGCCCTGGTCGTGCAGCATCAGGCCGCGGGTAACCATGTAGTTGATCGGCGCCCAGACGCCCCCCTTCCAATACCGTCCGTCGGCGGAGTAATTGATGTCGTCGGTCGACAGGGTGGGAACCGGCACGGGCGCGCCGAAGCTGTGGGGGTCGAATAAATGGCGCACCAGACGCCGACGGCGCTCTGGAGGGCAAATCCCGGCCAGAATCGGCCAGAACCCCGCCGCGGTCTTGTGTCCCACCAGGCTGGTGGGAATCAGGCGATCGTGGTAGAACCCGTTGCGCTCGGACCACAACTCGTCGTTGATCAACGCGCCAAGTTCATCCGCGCGTTGCCGCCAGGCCTCCGCCCGCTCGCGCTGGCCAAGGTGATGACGAATTCGTGCCAGGTAATGGAACGACAAGGCCATTTGGGAGGACAGGTCGATCCAGTCGTAATATTGTCCGGCGCCGGGCCGGCGCGGCGTGCGTGGAGAGTCGTCCATTCCCGAAGAGCCACAGTCGGTGAAGTAATACAACCGGTAGGTTGACAACGTCTCCCGTTCGTCGTCCGGAACCTTCTTCGCCATCGCCTCGCGGCGCAGGTGGGGTTCGTTGCGCCGGTTGGCGTCGATCCATTCCATGTGCTTTTCGATGTGGGGCGTCACCCGCGCCAGGCGACTGTCGTCCCCGGTGGCGCGAAAATATTCCCATTCGACCCAGGCGAACAGGGGGGGATTGATGCGGTCGGGGAAACGCTCCTCGCCGTCGTCCATGTTGTAGGTCATGGAGATGTAACCGTCTTCCCGTTGCAGGTCGTAGAAGTTGTCAAGACCCTGTATGCCGGGAAACATGTCCGCGCCATAGCGCGCGAACAAGGCCACGAAACAGGTATCCCAAACCCATTCCACGTTGCCGTCAAGCCCGATGCCGATGTCCATGTAGGTGCGTTTCGGCGATTGGCGCAAGCTCTTGACCGCCAGTTTCCAGGCAAAATCGTACAGATCGATCCATTCCGGGTGTTGGGAAAGGATGGGTTTGGGCAGCCTCGAAATGTCGACGGGAAGTGTGGTTTTTGTCGTCATGATGTTCAAGCATAGCGCCGCAAAAACGAAACGTCCAACCTCAAATTTCAACGTTTGATGCGGCCCTGCGAAACGTTTTGCGGGGTGCGGGTGCTTACCCGCGCGGTCATGGGAATGCCTTACTTGTGTGGATATCCACATACCCCTTTCGTTGAAAGCATTGGATTCGGACTGGGATTTGGCTATCATGGGGGTCATGACATGGTGGCACCCTAACTTTACCCGGCGCGGCCGGGCGGTCCTCGGAGGGCTTGCCCTGGCCGGGCTGCTTCTGGGGGGGGGCGGGATGGGGCCTTCACGCCTGCGCTCCGAGCCGGGCGGAGGCCGGGGCCGGCGAAAGGCTGCGCCTGGCGCTGTGCCAATACGAAACCAGGGTGAACGATTTGGATTGGAATGTCGCCCAGGCGTTGAGGCATGTCGCGGAAGCGTTCGATCAGGGCGCGAATTTCGTGGCTTTGCCGGAGTTTTCCTTTCATGGTTTCAAGGATGCGCATCGGATCGGCGACATCACCTCGGCGCTCGACCAAAACCAGAGTTTGCGCCCCTTCGAACGTCTGGCTCGCAAACATCGCGGCTATGTGCTGCTCAATGCTCCCGTGCATGTTCCCGAAGGCATTGCCAACCGATCCGTGCTCATCGGACCGTCAGGACGCGAACGGGTGCATTACGATAAACGCCTGCGGGCCTTGATCGACCGGCACATCGGATTCGTTTCTGGCAAGACGCCGGGAATTGTGAATCTCCCCTTCGGCCGCCTGGGTCTGTTGATCTGTCTCGACAACCAGAAAATCGGACGGGAGGATTGGGCGGTGGACTCGGGCAACGATGACGACACGCCGGTTGACATGGCGGAAGCCTATATTGGTTGCGACCTGATCGTCATGCAGATAGCCTTTGGCGGATACTGGAGCGAGAAGCCCGGCGATGCCTATGTCCGGACACCCATCGACAACGCGGCGAGGCTTCTTCCCCGGATGGCCGCAGCCTGGCGGGAACATACCGGGGCCTACATCGTGGTGGTCAACAAGACCGGCTTTGAAGGAGATACGGGTTTTGTCGGAGGCTCCCTGGCGATGGCTCCCTCCGGCCAGGTGCTGGCGAGGGCCTCGTCCGGCCCCGAGATTCTCCTGGTGGACCTGCCGCTGGATTCGGAAGGGCGCCTGGCGCGTCGGTAGCCGGCGCGGCTCAGTCGCTCATCTGCATGTCGCAAAGCCGGCGGTAGCGCCCGCCCTGGGCGTACAGCTCCTCGTGGGTGCCCCGTTCGACGATTTTTCCGCCGACGACGACCAGGATCCGATTGGCGCGGCGCACCGTGCTCAGGCGGTGCGCGATGGCCAGGACGGTGCGGTTACGCATGACCTTGGCGATGGCCTCCTGCACCAGCCTTTCGGTGACGGTGTCGAGCGCGCTGGTGGCTTCGTCCAGGATCAGGATCGGCGGATTGCGCAGGATGGCGCGCGCCAGGGCCACGCGTTGTTTTTCGCCCCCGCTGAGCGTGAATCCCTTTTCGCCCACCACGCGGTCGTAGCCGTCGGGATGGGCGACGATGAACTCGTGGGCATTGGCCATAAGCGCCGCTTCCTGAATCTGCTCCCTCGAAGCCTCGGGACTGCCGTAGGCGATGTTATTGGCAATGGTGTCGTTAAACAGGATGGTTTCCTGTGTCACCACGCCGATCAGGCGTCGCAAGTCGGCGGTGCGGATTTCACGCAGGTCCAGTCCGTCCATGGTGACGCGCCCCTGGGTGGGATCGTAAAACCGTGCCAGCAGGTTGGCGAGGGTGGATTTTCCCGATCCCGTCTCGCCAACCAGCGCCACCAAGGTCCCACGGGGGATTTCCAGGGTGACGTCATGGATCACCCGGGGACCTTCGGGACCAAAGCTGAAATCGACATGCTCGAACGCCATGCGGTCGTCGAAGGAGGTTTTGTCCAGGGGGGCGGGGGCTTCCGGCAACGCGGTATCGGTGTCCAGCAGCGAGAAAATTCGATGCATGGCCGCCGCGCCGCGTTGCAGCGAGGCGTTGATCTTGGTGAGCTGTTTGAACGGCCGGTAGGCGGCATACGCGGCAATGCCGATCACGATGATTTGCGCCAGTCGGACTTCATAGATGAAGCAGGCGGCGACGAACCCGCACACCAGCAGGGTGCCGACGGTCTCCATCAGGGGGGACATCAGCAATTCCGCCCGCAGGGCGCGAACGATCGATTTGAAATAGTGCTCGTTCATGGCGTGAAACCGCCGCGACTCCGCCTGTTCCGTGTGGAAGGCCTTGACGACGCGAATGCCGGTGAAATTTTCGTGCATGCGCGAAACCAGATCCGACACTCGTTCCAGTGAACGCCGGGTCCATCGGCGCACGTGGCGTCCCAGGATGAGCACCGGCACCAGGCACAACGGCAGGGCGATGCCTCCCACCAGGATGAATACGCCCAGGTCGTGCTTGACGGCATAGAGGATTGCAACCGCCAGAGCCGCCATGATTTCAAAGGGCGCCCGGACGGCATCGGCGATCGTAACCGCCACGATATGTTCAATGCTGGCGGTGTCGTTGACTGACCGGCTGATGAGGTTGCCGATGTCGCATTTTCCGAAGAATCCCAGCGACTGTGACTGCAGGGAGTCGAACAGCCGGTCGCGCAGATCGCGCACCACGCGCGCGCCCACCCAGCGCATGTAGTAGTGGTTGACATAGGAGGCCACGATGCGGGACAAGACCATGATTGGCAGCCCGATCAAGCCCAGCAGCACGGCTTGCCAGGTGAGGGTGTCGTCTTCCTCCCGCAAAGGGATGTCGAAACGTGCCGCCAGGCGTTCGGCCTTGCGAAACCAGCCGGGCGTGCCGTCGGAGGCCGTGTCGAGCGCAACCCCGGCGCCGGGTTCGCCGCCCATGGACTCGAAGGCGTCAAAGGCGTCCGGCATGAAGCTCAACATGCCGAAAAAGGTGCCGGCACACAAAAGACCCGCGACAATTCCGACAACCAGCCGTCCACGGTAGGGGCGGGTGTAGCGCAGGAGACGCAGGAAGATTGCCGCTCTGGGCCGTGAATTGGAAGGGTCTCGCATGAGTCGGGTTACGCCATCGCGCCGAGATACCGTTCGGCTTCCAGCGCGGCCATGCAACCGCTGCCGGCGGCCGTCACCGCTTGCCGGTATTGCCGGTCCTGCACGTCGCCGGCCGCAAACACTCCCGGGATGTTGGTGCGGGTGTTGTGGGTCGTGATGTAGCCTTCCGTGTCCATTTCCAGTTGGTCCTTGAACGCGCCCGTATTGGGGGTATGGCCGATCGCAACAAAAAGCCCGTTCACGGACAGTTCCGCGATCTGGCCGGTCTTGACGTTTTTGAGACGCACGCCCGTGACGCTGCCCTTGTCAACGTCCAGCACCTCGTCCACGACATGGTCCCAGCACACGTCGATCTTGTCGTTGGCCAGTACGCGGTCGCCCATGATCCTGGAGGCGCGGAAGGCATCGCGGCGGTGAATCACCGTCACCTTGGAGGCGATGCGGGCCAGGTACAGCGCTTCCTCGAGCGCCGTGTCGCCGCCGCCAACCACCGCAACCGGCTGGTCGCGGAAGAAGGCGCCGTCGCAGGTGGCGCATCCCGACACGCCGTGCCCGATGAGTTTCTGTTCCGATGGCAATCCCAGGTAGCGCGCGCTGGCGCCCGTGGCAACGATGACCGATTTGGTCTTGATGGCATCTCCGAGCGACAGCTCGAGGGTGTGCCCTTCCGTGGCCTTGTCGCCCGGCGCAAACCGGACGGAGGTCACTTCGTCCATGACGAGTCGAACGCCCAGTCGTTCCGCCTGGGAACGCATGGCCTGCATCAGGTCGGGGCCTGCAATGGGATTTGCGAATCCCGGAAAATTTTCGACATCCGTGGTCTGGCTGAGTTGCCCACCCGGTTCCATGCCTTCGATCAGCAGGGGGGCGAGATTGGCTCGGGCGGCATAGATGGCAGCGGTCAAGCCGGCAGGACCACTGCCGATAATGACAATGTTTTTCATCAGGTGTACCTCAAGATTTCGTCGACGGTGGTGTAGCCGTCGAGCACGTTGCGCAACCCATCTTCGCGAATGGTGCGCATGCCCAGTTCGCGGGCTTTTTCCCGGATGATCAAGGTGGGTTTGCGGTCGTTGATCAACTCGCGGATCGGTTCGGCCATGCGCAGGTATTCGTACACCCCCTTGCGCCCCTTGTACCCGGTGTTGTTGCAAAGTTCGCAACCCCGTCCGTAATAGAATTGCCGGTCGCCGACATCCTCGCGTTTGACTCCCAGGCGGGAGAGGGTTTCGTCGTCCGGATCGTAGGCGGTCTTGCAATTCTCGCAAATGGTGCGCACGAGTCGTTGCGCCAGCACGGCCTCCAGCGTGGAGGAGACCAGGTAGGGCTGTACGTTCATGTCCACCAGGCGGGTGACGGCGCCGGCGGCGTCGTTGGTGTGCAAAGTGCTGAAAACCAGGTGCCCCGTCAACGAGGCCTGGATCGCGATTTCCGCCGTCTCAAAATCGCGGATTTCGCCTACCATCATGATATCCGGATCCTGGCGCAGAAATGCGCGCAGCGCCTTGGGGAAGGTGTTTCCCACCGTCGGGTTGATCGGCACCTGAATGATGCCGTCAATATCGTATTCCACCGGTTCTTCCGCCGTCAGCAGTTTGCTTTCGGTCTTGTTGATGCGCTTGAGACAGGAGTAGAGGGTGGTGGTTTTGCCGGACCCGGTCGGACCGGTGACGATGATGATGCCGTTGGGTTTTTCGATGTCCATCGTCAACTGGTCAAAAATGTCCTCCGGCATTCCGAGGTTTTCAAGGTCCAGCGAGACGACACTGCGGTCCAGAACACGCAGCACCACGCTTTCGCCAAACTGGGTGGGCAGGCAGGAAACACGCAGGTCCACCTGCCGTCCGGCCACCGAAAGCGCGATGCGCCCGTCCTGGGGAACCCGTCGTTCGGCAATGTTCAGGTTCGAGAGCACCTTGACGCGCGAAATGATCGGCAGCGCCAGACGTTTCGGCGGCGGCTTCATTTCATACAGGGCGCCGTCGACCCGGTAGCGAATGTGAAATTCCTTTTCGAACGGTTCGAAGTGGATGTCCGAGGCCCGGTCCTTGACGGCCTGGTACAGCACCAGGTTGACGAAACGGACCACGGGGGCCGCGCCAGCCTGTTCCTCGATGCTTTTTTCGTCTTCTTCCGAAAGGCCCTCCAGCGACTCGTCGCGTTCGATGACATTTTCCAGGTTGGAAAGCATTTCGGCAACGGTGTCGCTGTCGTCCCCGTAAAATTCATTTACACGGTTGAGCACGTCGCTTTCCCGTGCGAGAGCGAAGGTGATGTCGCGAGCCAGGACAAACATCAATTCGTCCATGACCTGCGGATCGATCAGCGTGTAGGTCGCGATGGTGACCGATCCGGCCTGCAGGGCCACCGGAACGATGTTGTACATGCGGGCCACGGCCGCGGGGACGGCGGCGCGTACTTCCGGTGTAATCTCGACCGACGACAAATCGACGACTTCGCAGCCCATGTACCCTGCAATCATGCCCAGCAGATCGTCTTCCGAAATGTACCCCTGGTCCACGATCAAGTTGCGCATCGGTTTGCCGGTGCGGGACTGCTCTTCCTGCAATTCCGCGGCCAGATTGGAGTCCAGCACGCCGCCATCGATGGCCAGGTCCAGAATTGGGTCAAAGCGCTTGCCTTGAGTTTCGATGTTTTCCGCCATAAATCTCTCCGTCCGGGCGTCCTAGCGCCGGGTTCAATGCTTGCCGGCCTTCATTTCCTTGAGCTTGGCCACCACCGTGTCGGGGTCCTGCGACTTCGTGATCAGGTCTTCATAATGGATCAATCCGGTCTTGTAGAGGTTGAGCAAATGCGAATCCAGGGTCGTCATGCCGTACTTGGCTCCGGTCTGGATGTCCGAGCCGATCTGGAAGGTCTTGTTGTCGCGAATCCGCGAGCGAATGGACGGCGTGGAAATCATGATTTCAAAGGCGGCCACCCGTCCCGGTTTGTCGGCCCGCACCAGCAGCAGTTGCGAAATCACCGCCACCAGGCTGGACGAGAGCTGGGTTCGCACCTGCTCCTGCTGGTCGGTCGGGAAGGCGTCGACAATCCGGTCGACGGTGGTGGCCGCCCCCGTGGTGTGCAGGGTGGCGAACACCAGGTGTCCCGTTTCCGCCGCGGTAATGGCCGCCTGCATGGTTTCCAGGTCGCGCATTTCACCCACCAGGATGACGTCCGGGTCCTGTCGCAGGGCCCGTCGGATGGCCTCGGCGAAGGAGGGGACATCCTCCCCGATTTCGCGCTGGGTGACGACGGATTTCTTGTGGGGGTGGTAGTATTCCACCGGGTCCTCGACCGTCACGATATGGCAGTTGCGTTGCTCGTTGATGATGTTGAGCATGCTGGCCAGGGTGGTGGTCTTGCCGGAGCCCGTGGGGCCCGTGACCAGTACCATTCCCCGCGGACGGAACAGAAGCTCGTGCACTTGCTCG
Organism: uncultured Lentisphaerales bacterium; assembly: GCA_964542285.1. Taxonomy (GTDB): domain Bacteria; phylum Verrucomicrobiota; class Kiritimatiellia; order RFP12; family JAAYLN01; genus CAZIUM01. The sequence continues at coordinate 30,502 of CAZIUM010000005.1, read as the reverse complement.
GGCAGGCCGATCTGTTCCAGAGTCAGCAGCTCGGCGGGAATCTGGCGCAAAACCACTCCGATATGCCTGCGTTCCTTGAAAACACTGACACGAAAACGAGCCTGGTCCCCGAAACTGAAACCGAAATCGGTGCCACCTTGGGCCTCCACCGCTTGCTGGTGTTCCTCCGAGGTGATTTCCTGCATCAGCCTTGTCGTGTCGTCGTTGGTCAGGGGAGGGGTGTCAAGAGGCGTCAATTCGCCGTGGATGCGCAGCATGGGGGGGGCGTCCACACGCAAATGCAGGTCCGAGGCTTTCTCGTCCACGGTCAGTTGCAGCAGTTCTTTCATGTTTACGTGGCTCATCAGTTGGCATCTCCCATGGTTACACTTAAAACTTCTTCCAGCGAGGTCATGCCGGACGCCACCTTCAGCAGGCCGTCTTCCCGCAAGGTGCGCATGCCGGCCTCCCGGGCGGCCACGCGCAGTTCGTTGGCGGGCCGCTGGTCGAATATCATGCGTTGGACGGCGTCCGTGATCAAAAAGATTTCGAAGATGCCCTTGCGGCCCTTGTAGCCGGTCAGGGAACAGGCGGGGCACCCGCGTCCCTTCCAAAGCGTCGCGTTTTGTATGCCGGCGGCGGACTGTCCAAGCAGTTTCAACTCGCGCTCGGTGGGCTTTTTTTCCTCCTTGCATTCTGGACAGATGCAGCGCACCAGCCGCTGCGCCATCGCGGCTCGCAGGGCCGAAGCCACCAGGTAGGGCTTGACCCCGATGTCCATCAGTCGCGTGATGGCGCTGGGGGCGTCGTTGGTGTGCAGCGTACTGAAAACCAAGTGCCCCGTGAGCGCCGACTCCATCGCGATATCGGCCGTTTCGGCGTCGCGGATTTCGCCGATCATCAGGATATTGGGGGCCTGTCGCAGAATCGACCGCAATGCCGCCGAGAAATCCAGTCCGACATCACGGTTCACCTGCACCTGGTTGATTCCCGTCATCTGGTATTCGACGGGGTCTTCCACGGTGATGATCTTGCGGTCCGGTTGATTGATTTGCCCCAGGCAGGCATACAGCGTGGTGGTCTTGCCCGAACCGGTCGGTCCGGTAACCAGCAAAACGCCGTCGGGCAGCGAAATCAAGCGTTCGAAGCGCTGTTGGTCGTCGGAAAGAAACCCGAGTTCCGGCAGGCCCAGCGCAAGGTTCTGCTTGTCCAGAATACGCATGACGATGCTTTCGCCGTGGTTGGTGGGGACCGACGAGACACGTAAATCGAGATCGCGCCCCTGCACCGAGATCTGGATGCGTCCGTCTTGGGGAACGCGCTTTTCGGAAATCTTCATGCCGGACATGATCTTGATGCGTTGCAGAATCGCAGGTTGCACACGCTTGGGCGGCGGTTCCATTTCCTGCAGGGCGCCATCGATGCGGTACCGCACGCGAAACAGTTTTTCCAGGGGTTCCAAGTGGATGTCCGAAGCGCGCCTTCGGAAGGCTTCCATGATGATCATTCCGACCAGCTTGATGATTGGGGCGTCGGATTCCGAGGCATTCTCGGCGCCGAGCTGGTCGTCAAGGTTGCGTGTGGTCAGGTCCACGTCGCCGTCGTCGAGATCGCTCATGAGTTTTTCCATGTCGGTCTCGGAAGGGTACAAGGCATTCATGGCGGCTTCCATGTCCTTGCGGGGAGCCACCACCCCCTCGACATTGCACTTCAGCACGTAGCGCAGACGGTCGAGCGTGTCGTAGTTGAGGGGGTCGCTCATGGCGACGGTCAAGGTGTCGCCATTTTTTATCAGCGGAACAACCCCTTGTTTGCGTGCGTCTTCGGCCGAGATGATCTCGCGCATCTCGCTGCCGATCTCGGTAGGGTCGATGTTGACGACTTCCATGCCGAACTGGGCCGCCAGCAGATGCAGCAGGTCCTCTTCCGAAACCACGCCGGTTTTCACCAGCTGGTCCACCACGGTTTCGCCTTCTTCATGCAGCGACATGGCCGCCTGATCGATCAGTTCAGGCGTCACCATGCCCTGCTCCTGCAGAACCTGCAAGACATAATCGTCGTTGGATGTCACAAGCGTTCTCCTGCCGGCGCAAGCAAGGGGCCACGCCGGGCTTGGTCCTGTTGGTAAATCAATTCAGTTTTTCGGCTACCATTTGAGCCGCTTTCCTGGGGTCGGCCTTGCCCCGGCTGATCTTCATAACCTGCCCCACCAGGAACCCGGCGGCGGCCTTTTTGCCGGCTTGAAAATCCGCTACCGGTCCCGGGTTGGAGGCCAGGGCGTCCTCGACCCATGCGGTCATGGCCTTGTCGTCGCCAACTTGCGCCAGGCCGCGATCGCGCACCAGTTGCGCGGGATCGCCGCCCTGGGAAAAAATCTCCGTCAACAACGTTTTGGCCGTGGGCTGGTTGATGGTGCCCGCGGCGACCATTTCGATCAGCTTGGCCAGGGCTTCGGGGGTGAGGCGCGAAGTCTCGATCGTTTGTCCGCTCTCGCCGATCCACCGCAAGACCTCGGTCATGATCCAGTTGGAAGCCGCTTTGCCGTTGCCGCAAAGTTCGGCGACTCGCTCGAAGAAATCGGCCACCGCCCGTTCGGCGGTCAACACCCCGGCATCGTATTCCGGCAGGCCGTAGGTGGCGATCAGCCGAGCGCGGCGTTTGGCCGGCGCCTCCGGCAGGCTGGCACGCCAGGTCGCGATCTGTTCGTCGGTAATCAACACGGGAGGAAGATCGGGTTCGGGGAAATAGCGGTAGTCGTGGGCGTCTTCCTTGCTGCGCATGGCACGGGTGACCCCCTGTTCCGAGTCCCAGCGCCGGGTTTCTTGCCGGATCGTGCCACCGGCCAGCAGAACGCGCTCCTGTCGCCGGATTTCGAATTCCAGGGCGGCTTGCACCCCCTTGAAGGTGTTGAGGTTCTTGATCTCGATCTTGGTGCCGAGTTGTTCCTGCCCCTTGAGACGCAGGCTGATGTTGGCATCACAGCGCATGTTGCCCAATTCCAGGTTGCAATCGCCGATACCGGCGTACACCAGCATTTGCCGCAGTTGGTGCAGGAAGGTAACGGCCTCGGCGGGCGAGGTGATGTCGGGCTCGGTCACCAGCTCCATCAAGGCCACGCCGCAGCGGTTAAAGTCCACCCCGCTGCAGGTGGCGTGATGAACGCTTTTGGCCACGTCTTCCTCCAGATGAATCCGGGTGATGCCGATCGACCGGGTCCGATCTCCGACCGTCACTTCCATTCTGCCGCCGAGACAGATGGGATGGGCAAACTGAGAAATCTGGTAATTTTTTGCGACATCGGGGTAGAAATAACTTTTGCGGTCGAAAAGACTGCGGGGTTGAATCTCGCCGTCCAGGATCATGCCGGCCATGGCCGCCAGGCGGACCGCTTCGCGATTCAGCACCGGCAGCGTGCCGGGATAGCCGAGACATACGGGACAGATGCGGGTGTTGGGCGGTGCATCCTGCCGCGTGTCGCAGGCACAAAACATCTTGGATTGCGTGCCGAGCTGCACGTGGACTTCCAGGCCGATGGTGATTTCGAACTTCATGCTTCGGCCTCCCGTGAAGCGGATTGCGTCGGGTGTGCGTCCCGGCTGTCTTCAAAGGCGGCGGCAATACGCAAGACCAGGTCTTCCTTGAAGGCGGGGCCCATGATCTGGAGCCCGATCGGGTGTCCCGCCTGCGAGGTGCCGCAGGGCAGCGAAACGGAACAGATGCCGGCCAGGCTGGCCGTGGCGGTAAAGCAATCGCCGAGATAAAGTTCCAGCGGGTTGTCGTGTTTCTTGCCGAGGGAGTGCGCGACGGAAGGAGTCACCGGCGCCAGCAGGGCATGACATTGCTCGAAAGCCGCGTCAAAATCGCGGCGAATCAGCGTCCGGGCCTTCAAGGCCCGCAAATAGTAGGCGTCATAGTATCCGCTGCTGAGCACGTAGGTTCCCAGCAGGATGCGGCGTTTGACCTCGCTGCCCAGGTATTCGGCCCGGGTGCGGCAATACATTTCGCGGGTGTCCGAGACGCCGTCCGCCCGGCGTCCGTAGCGCACTCCGTCGAAACGGGCCAGGTTGGCGGAGGCTTCGGCCGTCATGATGATGTAGTAGGTGGCGACCGCATAGGAGGTGTGGGGCAGACTGACCTCGACAATTTCAGCCCCCAGCCCGCGACAGGCTTCGGCCGCGGACTGCACGGCAGCGGCAATTTCGCCGTCGACCCCTTCCACAAAATATTCGCGCGGGAGCCCCAGTTTCAATCCTTTGAGGCGGGTCTCCCCGCAGGCCCGAACGTAATCGGGAACGGGCGCATCGGAACTGGTTGCGTCGCTCGGATCGTATCCCGCCATGACTTTCAGCAACAGCGCGGCGTCGCGCACGGTGGTGGTGAGCGGGCCGATCTGATCGAGCGACGAGGCGCAAGCCACGGCCCCGAAGCGCGAAACACGACCGTAAGAGGGTTTCAGACCGATACAGCCACAGAAAGCCGCCGGTTGGCGAATCGAGCCTCCCGTGTCCGTGCCCAGGCCCGCGACGGCTATGCCGCCCGCCACCGCCGCGGCGGTGCCTCCACTGGACCCGCCCGGAACATGTCCCGGAACGGCGGGATTGGACGTCGGCCCGTGAACGGATGTTTCCGTGGTGGAACCCATCGCGAACTCGTCCATGTTGGTGCGCCCCACGAAAAGAGCGCCCGCGGACCGCAAGCGCGCGATCGCCGTGGCGTCGAAAGGCGCATGGTAGCCTTCCAGGATATGCGAACAACAGCCGCAGGTCTGTCCCGCCACGCTGATGTTGTCCTTGATGGCCAGGGGCACGCCCTGCAAGACACCTCCGGTTCCGGATGCGAGCGCCTTGTCGGCTTCTTCGGCCTGTCGCAACGCATCCTGCCCATCCAGAACAGCATAGGCATTTAAATCCCGTTGCGCCTTGGCGCGTTGCAACAGGTCCGTCACCAGTTCGGTGGCGCTGAATTCACCTTGACGCAGGCCGTCGGCGGTATCGATCAAGGTCCGTTTCTTTACATCCATCTTGGGCATCTTTTCCGGGTTGAAGTTATTCCACGATCCTTGGCACCTGGAATTCCTGCTCCAGGCGCACCGGCGCGTTCGAAAGCGCTATGTCACGTGACAACCCGGGGGCGGCAACATCGGTACGCTCGTGCTGCATTTCCTTGACACCATGCGACATCGGCATGACCTCCGCCAAATCCAGTTCGCTTAATTGTCGCATATAGGCCAATATATCGCCCAGTTGCTTTTGGAAGCATTGACGCTCGTCCGCGGTCAAATCCAAGTGGGCCAATTTGGCCACATATTCTACATCCATCCCAACGGCATTCACAATCGATGGTTTCCTCTCAAGCTGTCAGCGTTGTTAGATCACTTGTCGGCCGGCGCGATGACGGTTTCCACCACTTCAACGGTCGGAGCCGGTCCGTCGGCGTCTTCTGCTACTTGATCGAAAGCGGCCTCCGTGGCTGTCTTGGCATCCTCCGGGGGGGGAGCCGGACGGGGGCTATCGGTTGCCCGCGATTCGGCTCTTATTGGCGCCTCGATCTCGATTTTCACCGGCGTCTCGATTTCCTGGTGTGTTTCCGGTTCCAAGGGGACGACAACCTGCTCGTTCGCGGGGATGGTTATCCGCAACGGTTCCGGCGTTGGACGCTCGCGGGAGGCGCGAGGTCCGCCCGGCGGACCGTAGCGTCCGTAACGACGTCGTTCGACGTTGCGGTCCTCGATCTTGAATCCATGCGTTTTGGCCAGCCGCTGCCATTGGGGTCGGGACAACCTCAGTTCACGGTGGACGGCATTGGCCACTTCATGTGGTTGGGTGCCGTCCGCCTGCTGAATTCTCGTGGCCCAGGACGTGACGCGCAGGCGCTGTGCCGTGGCATCGTTTCCCACCAGCACCATGCGCCTTGCGCCCGGACGGAAGGTGCCCTGGTGCTGCCAGGTCTCCATGTCCAGGGTGCGCCACCGCCACGACACCCGGTCAAAACACTCCAGGTGGATTCCTTCTTCCGTCGCGGCCTGGCTGTAGCAGACGATGTCCAGGTCTTGAGGATGCATGTCGGCCAGGTCGAAGGCCAGGTTGACCAGCATATGACGGGCCGGCACCGCCAGCACCAGCCGGTCCAACTCGGCCTGGGCAAAGGGGCTGGAAAGAAGCATTGTCACAGCAATGCCGGAAAGAATGGCTGACCGTTTCATAGTGCTTACTCCGATATACGTGCGTCCATTTCTCATTCTTGCGCAAACCTCCTTCGGCGTCAAGTGTATCCGGCCTGAATGCAGGCCGAATTGCATTGTCAACGCTTCGGTCTCACGGTTAAATGAATCGCATGTATTTTTTCTTCGATACCGAAACCACCGGGGTGCCCCGAAACTACCGGGCGCCCGTATCCGATCTGGCAAATTGGCCGCGCCTGGTCCAACTGGCCTGGGTGCTGGCGGATGTTGACGGGCGCGAAATCGACCGGGCGGAATACATCGTCAAGCCCGACGGGTTCACGATTCCGGAATCCGTCGTCAAAATCCATGGCATCACCACCCGGATGGCCCTGGCCAAGGGTCTCGATCTGCGTTGCGTATTGAATTGCGTGCGCCCCGTCATCGAGCGGGCTTCCGTTCTGGTGGCCCACAACGTGGAATTCGACCAGAACATCCTCGGCGCCGAGTTTTTACGAAGCGCCATTCCCAATCCGTTGCTTCGCAAGCGGAGCATCTGCACCATGAAAGAGACGTCCGGCTTTTGTCGTCTTCCGGGACCCTACGGATACAAGTGGCCCAGGCTCCAGGAACTTTATGTCCGGTTGTTCGATGAACGCTTCGCTACCGCCCACAACGCCCTCGCGGACGTGCAAGCCTGCGCCCGCTGCTATTTCGAGCTGAAACGACGCGGAATTTTGAGGTGAGGCCTGCCGGTTCCGGGGCAAGGGGACAATAATTTACAGGTTGCCACGTTTTACCCCTTGTCATCTCGATGGCCGGGTAGGGCGGACGTTCGGACGCCCGGGCGGTCGAGAAATCCAAAAAGGGTTTGTTATGAATAGGATCAAGTGGGTGTTGACGGGGGTCGCGGCGGGATGTTTCTGCCTGGCCATGGCCCATGCCGAAGGCGAAGAAGCCGCGCAGGCGGCAGGCAAAGGTAGGCGGGCACGTGCCGCAAGACCGGCCGGCGCCGGGTTTGCTGCCGCGGATGTCGATGGCGACAAAATGGTGTCGTTGGAAGAATTCAAAGCCTTCGATGCCAAGCGGCTGGAAGCCCGCAAGGCACGCCAGGGCGACAAGTTTGACCCTTCCAAGCTGCCCGCGGCGGAGGAACGCTTCAAGAAGATCGACGCCGACAAAAATGGCCAGCTTACGATGGAAGAGTTCATCGGCGGCGGGCGTCAGATGGATCGCCAGCGTCAAAAGCAGGGCAATCGCCAGCGGCAGGAGAAACGGCAACGCAAGGGCGCGGGCAAGAAGGCCGCCGACCCTGCTCCGGCGAATGCCGAAGTCGCCGAATAACGTTTCGGTGTCGTGCTGAATCTCAGCCCCGCCGAAGCCGGCCAGGATCTGGTCGGCTTCGGCTCGTTTTTTGCCTCGTTCGCGGAACCGGTGACAGGAAGTCGCTCTTTTGCTCTCCGACCTCACCAGATGGTCCATCCGCCGTCGACGAACAGGATTTGTCCGTTGACGAAACTCGCGGCGGGGCTGGCTAGAAAGAGTGCCGGGCCCTTGAAATCGGCGGGGCGTCCCACCCGCTTCATGGGGGTGCGCTGGGCCAGGCGTTCGTTAAAGCGGGTGAAATCGGGATTGTCGGCATATCCCTGTTTGCCGGGGTTGGGTACCGGGCCGGGGGCAATGGCATTGACCCGAATGTTGTCGTCGGCCCAATACACCGCCATGTAGCGCGTCATGTGATGCACCGCGGCCTTGGATGCCTGGTAGGGCAGGGGATTGGGCGGCATCAGGTCCTTGTACACGTCCGGGTATCCCGTGACCTGTCCATACATGCTGCCGATGTTGACGATCGAGCCCCCTCCCTGTCGGCGCATGTGCCTGACGGCCTGTTGTGCGGCGATCAGGTAGGCGGTGGCCGCTTCAAAGCTGAATTGCATGTCCTGGAACGAAATTTCGTCCAGAACCGGAGACTTGCACTTGATGGCGCAGTTCACCAGCACGTCCAACCGGCCGCCGCGGCCGGCGACCTCGTCCACCATGGTCCTGGCGCCTTCGTCCGACAAGGCGTCGCCGACCCAGCCCTCCGCGGCCAATCCCAGGTTGCGCAGGTTTGTAATGCAGCGTTCGACGGCCCTGGCGTCGATGTCGGCCACAAACACTTGCGCGCCCGCCTCCGCCAGGGCCTCGCTCACCGAGGATCCAATCCAGCCGGCTCCGCCGGTTACCAGGGCGACCTGGCCTTCCAGCGAAAACATATCGTGTGGTTTCATGCTCTTCTCCATAAAATACTCCGCCCGGCTGCCGCGATCAGCTTTGCCTGGAATGTTCGCCACCCAGCTTGGCGCGGATGGCGGCAAAAATGTCCTCGACGGGGGCCAGCCGACCGGCGCCGACACGGTCGCAGGCCAGGTCGCCGGTTGCGGGTTCCACGATGGTGACGCCGCGCTCGCGCAGCCTCCCCAGGTTGGCGCGTGTGGCGGGATGTTCCCACATCCCGTCGTTCATGGCCGGGGCCAGCAGCAACGGGGCGCGGCAGGCCAGGGCGGTGGCGGTGAGCGCATCGTCGGCCAGCCCCACCGTCAGCTTGGCTGCCACGTTGGCGGTGCAGGGGGCGATCGCCATCAAGTCGGCACGGTCCGCCAGCGATACGTGCCCCGGCATCCAGGTTTCCGGCGTGTCAAACAGCCCCGTGGCCACCGGGTTGCGCGACAGCGTCCGAAAGGTCAGCGGGGCAATGAAACGCGTAGCGGCCTCGGTCATGATAACATGCACGATCCACTCCGAGCGCACCATGGCGCGCAGCAGCTCGGCGGCCTTGTAGGCCGCGATCGATCCCGTGACGCCCAACAGAATTTCAGGTTTGGCGTTGTTCATGATCTTCCCTTTCGCCGAAGTGCCTTGAGCGACGACCGCGAGGGTCGTCGCGTTGGATTCCGGCGGCGTTTTCAATGAGGGCACACAAGTTCCGGTAGGCCATGTCCAAATCGTTGTTAACGATGCGGTAACGAAATTCGGGCGCGCGCAGCATTTCCTTTTCGGCGTTGACCAGCCGTTTTTCGATCGTCTTGGCGTCGTCTTCGCCCCGTCCCTCCAGGCGTTGTCTCAGTTCGTCCGTGGAGGGCGGCTGGATGAAGATGTCGATGAATCCGCTGCGCAGGGGGTCGTCGGGCGCCAGTCGGAACAAAGCCTCGCGAAGTTGCGCGGCGCCTTCCACGTCGATGTCCAGCAGCACGGATTGTCCTTCGGCGATGGCTTCCCTAAGCGGTTCGCTCAAGGTGCCGTAGTAATGATCGTGTACCAGGGCGTGTTCCAGGAAATGCCCGGCCCGCAGGTGTTCTTCGAACCGTTGTGGCGTCATGAAGTGATAGTCGATGCCGTCTTCTTCGGATCCGCGGGGGGGCCGCGTCGTGCAGGACACGGAATAGGTGATTTCGGGATAATCCTGCAACAGCCGGTCGCAGAGAGTGGTTTTGCCGGCTCCAGAGGGAGCCGACAGCACGATCAACAATGGTTTCATGGCTTATTCGATGTTCTGGATTTGTTCACGGGCCGCTTCGAGCCGGGTTTTGAAATCGATGACCGCGCGGGAAATCGCTTTGTCGCCGGATTTGGAGCCGACGGTGTTGATCTCCCGCAGCAGTTCCTGGCACAGGAAGTCCAGTGGCCGTCCGGCGGGGGTCGTGGCATTCAGCAGCCGCGTAGCCTGGTCCAGGTGGCTCTCCAGTCGGGTGATCTCCTCGCTGACGTCGCTGCGGTCGGCATAAATTGCCAGTTCGCGCGCTACGACGGACGGATCGAGCGTGATGCCCCCTTCGATCTGCGCCATGCGCTTGGCAAGGTTCGCGCGATAGATGTCCGGCGTGCGGGCCACCCGCCGTTTGAGCCTTGTCAGCACCGTGCGCAGTGTCTTCAGGCGTCGATCCAGATCGCGCTGCAGCGTCTGCCCCTCCCTTTGTCGCATTTCCTTGAGGTTGCGCAGGGCGATCGTGGCCGCCTGCCTGACGTTGGGCCAGGCGTCCTGGGGATCGTTCGCCGGGGAGGCCCAGTCGACAAGACCCGGCAGGCGCAGCAGGGTTTCGGTGCTGAGGTCGTCCGTCAAATCGAGTTGCCGGGCCGCCTGTCGCAAGGCGGCGATCTGCGCTCTGGCCCGCGGCAGGTTCACCGTCAACCCCACTCCGGGCGCGGTCGCGGCGTCTTTGGCCAGGTCGGTGCGCACCTGGCATTTGACCTGGCCGCGCTGGATGGTTGCGCGGATGATTTTCTGCAGGCCGGCTTCCAGGGTGCTCCACTCGCGCGGCAACTGAATCTGGCAGTCGAACTGGCGTCGGTTGACGCTGCTGAGTTCAACCATGACCTTGAACCCCTGGGCGACGGCTTCTCCGCGTCCAAATCCCGTCATGCTGACGATGCTCACCGTTCTTCGCCTCCGTGTTGACTGGCCGCATGGCGCAGATAGCTTTCGATGAAGGCCTGGATGTCCCCGTCCAGTACCGCCTGCACGTTGGACGTCTCCGTTTCGGTACGGTGGTCCTTGACCATCGTGTAGGGCTGCAGCACATAGGAGCGAATCTGGCTGCCCCAGGCGATTTCACCCTTGTCGCCGTAAAAACGTTCCATTTCGCGTTTTTGCTTGTCCTGCTCGTATTCGTAGACCTTGGCCTTGAGCATGCTCATGGCCTTGGCACGGTTCTTATGCTGGGAGCGTTCCGATTGACACGAAACCACGAATCCGGTCGGCAAGTGGGTCAGGCGGATGGCGGAGTCGGTCTTGTTGACGTGCTGACCCCCGGCGCCACTGGACCGGTAGGTGTCCACTCGCAAGTCCTCTTCGCGAATCTCGACCTCGATGTCGTCTTCCAGCTCCGCCACCACGTCCAGCGCACAGAAGGAGGTGTGACGGCGCTTGTTCGCGTCGAAGGGGCTGATGCGCACCAGGCGGTGCACGCCGCGTTCCGCCTTGAAGTATCCGTAGGCGTAGGCCCCCCGCACGGCGAAGGTCACGCTTTTGATGCCTGCTTCGTCGCCGGGTTGATAATCGAGAATCTCCAGTTCGAACCCGCGAGTTTCACAGTACCGGCGATACATGCGGAAAACCATGTCGGCCCAATCGCACGATTCCGTGCCGCCGGCGCCCGCATGCAGCGTCAGGAAGGCGTTGTTGGCGTCCATGGCCCCGCTCAGCAGCGACTGCAGGCGCAGTTGCCCCGACAGCTTTTCCCCTTCCGCAAGCATGGACTCCAGCTCGCCCAGCGCCAGGTTGCGTTGCGGGCCTTCCGATTCGCCCTCCGCCATTTCGAGCATTACTCCGGTGTCTTCCACCACTTGCTTCAAGGCGTCAAAGGGTCTGACGAACGCGCGCTGGGTGTTGGCCTGGTCGATGACCCGTTTGGCGTTGCCGGCGTCATTCCAGAAATTGGGGTCCGCCGCGGCGGCTTCCAGTTGTTTGAGTTGTTCGCGACGTCGGTCGACGTCAAAGATAGCCTCGCATCTCTGCCAGTCCTTCACGCAACTGGCGGAGACGGGCAACCACTTCTTCGAGGGTAGTCACATCCGTATCCTAATCTTCATGAAAAAAATGCCGGTAAAACGTTCCGGCCAGCGAAATCTTTTGCATCGAATCATACCGTAATTGTATGCGGAGAAGCAATTCCTTCCTTTACGAATTCATTCCGGACAGGCATGCTTGGTTCCATGGATCCCCGACACCTCAAACCCGAAACCACGCTGCGAATCCAGGCTCTCATGGTCCGGGCCGGCATCCATGAAGACGATCTCGAAGAGACCTTCGTGCGCGGCGGCGGTTCCGGTGGCCAGAAGATCAACAAAACCGCATCCTGCGTGCAGTTGCGCCACGCCGCCAGCGGCGAGATCGTAAAGTGTCAGCGGACGCGCTCTCGCGAGGTCAACCGCTGGATCGCTCGCCGCGAGCTGGCTGAACGCCTGCTGCAAAAAAAAGCGGATGCGCTCTCGACACGACGCCGGGAAGAGGAACGCATCCGGCGCCAGAAACGCAGGCGCTCAAGGCGCCAGAAGGCGCGCATGCTCGATGAGAAGCGACGACAAGGCGAGAAAAAATCGCTCAGGCGTCCCGTCGATCCCGGTTCGTGAAGCCGTCCAGAATGGCGCGCGCCGCGCGCCCCGCCGCATCGCCGGGACCCAGCGCGCGCCGCACCGACTCCAGGCCCGCCAGCGCGTTTTCCCGCGGCTTCCCCGCGCGGAGCATCCCGGCCAGGTGCCGGGCCAGATTTTTCGGCGTCACCTCGCGCTGCAACAGTTCCGGCATGACTTCCCGGTCGGCAACGATATTGGCCAGGCCAATGTGCTTGACGCCGCGAATGACCAGCCGTCCGATGCCGTAGGTGATCCATGACGTGCGATAGACCAGTACGGTCGGGCAGCGCATCAGGGCGGCTTCGAGCGTGGCGGTGCCGGAGGCCACCGCCGCGGCCCGGGCCTGACGCAACACCTCCCGGGCCTGCCCGTCGACAATGGCTACGCGGGCGGGCCGCCACGGATGCTCCCGCAGCAGGCGCTCGATCAATTCGCGTCGTGCCCGGTTGACGGCCGGGATCATGAACGCACAGGGACCGATCTCCCGCTCCAGCAAAACGCCGGCCGCCAGCATGTCCGGCAGCAGCTTGGCAATCTCGTGAATTCGGCTGCCCGGCAGCAGCGCGACCCGATGTCCCTGGCTCCACGGCAGCGACGCGGGCGCCGCGGACAAGGTCTCTTCTGCCCGGTCCACCAGGGGATGCCCCGCGAAAACCGGATGCAGCTTCGTGCCGGCAAAGCATTCGGGTTCGAAGGGAAAGATCGCGATCAATTGATCCAGAATTCGCGCAATATGCGGAATGCGTCCGCGATGCCAGGCCCAGACCTGCGGACAGATGTAATGAACCGTGTGTACCCCGCGCCGATGCGCGCGTTCCGCCAGGCGCAGGTTGAACCCCGGATAGTCGACGGTCAACAACAGGTCCGGGTGCCACGAGTCGATTTCCGAGGTCATGCGCTGCATGAGACGCCCGAAGAATCTCAAGTGACGCAGGACCTCCCAGTAGCCCATCACCGCTGTCCGATCGATAGGACACATCCGTTCCAGCCCTTCCTCCAGCATCCGATCGCCGCCGATGCCGCGAAAGTCGATCGGATGCACATGGTGTTTGCGCAGGGCTTTCATCAACGCGGCGGCGTGCAGATCGCCGGAAGGTTCTCCTGCAACGATCAAAACGCGCAATGGTGACGGATCCGGCTTCATTTGGGGGAGGATTTGTTGCCCGGCGTCGCCAACGGTCGGGTGGGGGCCGGGGGCAGATCGGTTTCCAGCGCCACCAGCGCCATGTTTTGGCGGTTGGCCGCCGCGATCACCCGCTCGCGATCCAGCAGGATCGTGCGCCGCGCCTGGAATGCCAGGGCGCGGATGCCGGCGCGCCGCAGCACCGGCAGGGTGCCGGCTCCGATCACGGGAATGTCGAAGCGCATGTCGTGCCCGTTGCGCGCGGTCTTGACGACCACCGCGCCTCGTCCGCCCAGGCGCGCGGCGCGGCGAATGGTGGCATTGGTGCCTTCAAACGCTTCCACCGCCAGCACCATGCCGTCCTTGACCACCACCGTCTGCCCCACATCCACTTGTCCCAGCGCCAGGGCCGCGCGCTGACCGTGCCCGATGTCCTTGGCTTCGCGTGCATCGGGCGCGCGCGAACCGAGGACTCCGGGGGCCGGAAGGTAGGCGCCCATGTAGGTTGACGCCGGCAAAACCTTCAGACCATGGGCTTCCAGCAATTCCGCCACGGCGCCGAAGATCGAATGGGCGCTTTTCACCGGCAATCCCTGCAGCAGCCGACGCGCAAGACGATCGAAACGGCTGAGAAACAACGCCGCGGGACGAATCTGGCCCGCCAGCATGACCTCTTGGATGCCGAGCGATTCGATCCACGCCAGGATGCGCTCGGTTTCGCCCAGTCCGAAGCATTCGACTTCATCCGCGTCGCGTCGCACGGCTCGCGCCGTGTGGCCGCGCAACGCCAGCATCACAATCCGCTGCACACCCGCGGCTCGTGCCCCGCGCGCCAGAAGGGACGGGTAGGCGCCGGCGCCGGCAATAATCAGCAGTGCGTTGCTTGGCATGTCGGCCGCGGGCTAGCTCTTTCCCATCAGGCGTTGGACGATGTACAGGTCCAGCGCTTCGTAGTCGCGCGCGGCGATCCAGCGGTCCATGCGCTTTTCGTCCAGGCTGCGCACCACGTCCAGCAGCGCGAGAAACACTTCGCGACTGTTGGAAAGATGCCGCAGGGCCTTGTCGGCCTTCTGGGTGCGCATGGCCTTGACATCCAGCCCCACCCATTCGCCGCGGTTGCCATAGCCGTTCTGGTCGAGAATGCGCACCTGGTTGAAGGCGCGCCGCAGGTCTACGCTGCCGAAACTCTTGTCCTGGTCGAATTTCAATCCGTTCTGATCGTTGAGATGCACGGTCCAGAGCTTGTTGGCCGCCAGGGCAAAGCCCATTTCATCCGAAGGGTCCAGTCCCGCGAGAATCGCATGCGCGCTTTCGATGTTCACGCCCACCCGCGTGGGGTCGTCGCACAGGGACGCCAGTGCCACGGCATGTCCCGTGGTGGGAATGAAGGCGTGGTCCATGGGCTCGTTGGGCTTGGGTTCGATCGCAATGCGAATCTTGGGATGGTAGGCGAGCATGTGGTTGATGGCGTCGGCAATTTGCCGCGTGGCGATCTTGCTGTCCTTGGCCTCCCGGATGTAGGTGCCTTCGCGAGCCAGCCACAGCACGATCAGCTCCGTGCCCAGTTCATCCGCGATGTCAACCGCCATGCGCGACCGCTCCAGCGCGTACTCGCGGCTGGAGCGGTCGTTGGCGGTGTAGCCGCCATCGATGGTGCGGGGGTCCATCCACAGCCGGGGCGCCACGAATTCCGCCACCAATCCGTGGTTGTTCAACATGCGCTTGACTCGTCGTGCCCGGTTGGATATCTGCCGGCTTGTCAGGTCGTTCAGTTCCGGGACGACATCGTCATCGTGAAATTGTACGGCGTCGAATCCGAGTTTTTTGTAGTAGGGCAGTTTCTTGGCGAAGGGAATGGGGTCGCGCACCTGCGGACCGAAGGGGTCATCCCCCTCGTTGATGTTCCATGGACCGAAGGAAAAACGATATGTGCCTTGCATGGTGAACCTTTCGCGTTGTCGGTTTGATGGAAGGCCGGAGGGTACTTTTCCGGCACACCGTGAAAGTATGCCGGATCGAGCCGGACGCGTCCACGGAATAATCGGCGGACGATCTTCGAAATCACTCCGCCTGTTTCTCGGTGCTCGCCTGACGTTGTTGCAGCAAGGCGCGTCGCCTGCTATCCAGTTCCTTGATCCGCTGTTTTTCCTGCTGCAGGGCCTTGATTTCCTCCTGGACGGCGGGCAGAGCCTCGAACAGTTTTTGCAGTTCCATCCGGGCGGTTTGCAGCTCTCGCTCCAGTTGCCCGATTTTCGTTCGCAACACTTTCATCTCCGGCGTATCGAGGGTCCCCTGCGCCAGGGCGGTCTTGAGCTTGTCATCCCGGTCGCGGTTGGCCACCTGCATCTCGAACTGTTGTGCGGCCACGGTATTGATTTGTTGCGCGAGTTGATCCTGGTCCGCGGCGCGGAGGCCGAACGCCGCCAGGCTGCCCAGCGCCAAAAACCCGAGCAATGCGGTTGTAGTTGGTTTCTTCATGACATGTCCTCTTTCCAAAGGGATTGGTATTATCCTAGCGGAAAATGTCGCACAACGCGAGCCCGCGGAACCGTGGACGGACGATCTCCGTGTCGTCCGTCTTCGCCCCGCGGGCCGCGGCGTGACAGGTCCGCCATTCTTGAATTCCGAATGTCTGAATTCCAGGTGCCTTTCAACGATTGTGACGTGCACCCGCGCACCCACGGTGACCATCAATGGCTTGTTGCCTTTCCGAAAATATGACATACTGAACTTCTTGTTGTGACAAATTGTTGCGATGGAAATCATGCAAACCCTAACGGGGCTGGGAGTCGAATCATGCGCGTATGGACGTTGCCTTTGGTACTTGGAATCCTGTCCGTCATGACCATCATGGCGCGGGCTCAGAACACAGTGGCGGTGGTGGACCTGGAAGAGTTGATCCGCCTGCATCCCAACACCGTGGCCGACAAAAAACTGCTTGAGGAAACCTTGAAGGAATTCAATGCCCAAAAGGATGAATTACGCCAGAAGGTTGAAGAGACCCGGCGGGAATACGAATCGGCCGTGGCCGAAGAGCGCAATCCCGCCCTGAACGAAAAGGCGCGGCAGGACCTCGCGCGGATGACCGAAAACCGGCGCGCATCGGCCATGGAGGCGGAACGCGAATATGGCGAAACGGTCCGTTCGTTGCAGCGCCAACTTACCGATCAGGAAGTGCGCATGTTGAAGCGGACCGCCTCTGAAATCGAAGCCGAGGTGGCGGCCTACGCCAGGAAAAACGGGTTGCAACTCGTGCTGCAATTGCCGGGACGCAAGATGGGGGCCGCATCGGGAGTGATCTTCGCCGCCGATGCGTTGGACATCACCTCCGCCATCATGAAGCAAATGGGGATTGACCCTCCACCCCCGGAGCAAGACGACGCCGTGCAAGTCCCCGCCGTTCAAAATTAAGCGGGCGGAGCTTTCGGGCCATCGAACGAGGTGATTTGATGAACTGGACGGTGGATAAACTTTCCGCAAAACTGGGCGGGACGTGTGAAGGCCGCGGCGAACAGACGATCAAGCGCCTGGCCGGGCTGACAGAGGCCGGGGATGAAGATATTTCGTTCCTTTCCAATCCGCGCTATGCGCGGCAGCTGGCCCAAACGCGCGCCGGCGCGGTGTTGGTCGGGCAGGGGTTCGAGGGGGAATGGTCCGCGGGAGCGCTGATCCGGGTCGAAAATCCTGACGCCGCGTTTGCGCGGCTGGCGACGTTGCTGGGACCTCCGACCCCGGCACATCCCCCCGGGATCGATGAGACGGCGCGCATCGCGCCGGATGCCGTGTTGGGCAAGGACGTGCATATCGGACCTTGGTGCGTGATCGAATCCGGCGCCACGATTGGCGACGGCACCGTGATCGAAGCCCAGTGCTTTGTCGGGTTGCGGAGCCGGATTGGAGCCGGCAGCCATCTGTATCCGCAGGTCGTGATTCGAGAGCGGGTGAGCATCGGTTGCCGTTTCATCGCGCATAGTGGCGTGGTGGTCGGCAGCGATGGGTTTGGATATGCGGTGCAACCCCGCCCCGGCGCCTTGCCCAGGATCGAGAAAATTCCTCAAATTGGGACGGTGGTCATCGGCGACCATGTCGAATTGGGTGCCAATGTCGCCATCGATCGCGCGCGCTTCGGCGAGACCCGTCTCGGCAACCATGTCAAAATCGACAACCTGGTGCAGATCGGGCATAACGTGCAGATCGGCGATTGCAGCGGGATTGTGGCCCAGTCGGGGATCGCCGGCAGCACACACATCGGTGCCGGAGTGATGATCTGGGCGCAGGTGGGCGTTTCGGGACACTTGAAAATCGGCGATGGCGCGCAGATCGGTCCGCAGGCCGGCGTGGCACGCGACGTTCCCGGCGGCGAGTATGTCATCGGGACGCCGGCGGTGGCCATGCGCGAGTTTGTGGCTCGCTCCGCGGCGGCTCGCCAGGTGGAAAAACTCAAAAGCAAGATCGCCCGCCTTGAAGCGCGGATGAATGATTTGTTGGAAAGCCGCGGAGTCTCATGAGAATCCTTGTTACCGGCGGCAGCGGGTATATCGGCAGTGTCACCGTCGAGTGTTTGCGCCAGGCCGGGCATGAAATCGTTGTTTTCGATAATTTCGAGCGAGGGCATCGTGAGTCGCTGGCGGACGATGTGTCCGTGATCCAGGGCGATTTGCGGGACTCGTCCGCGATTGCCAAGGCCATGCAGGCCACGCGGCCGGATGCGGTTATGCACTTTGCCGCCTATGCCCTGGTCGGCGAATCGATGCGTGCGCCGGAATTGTATTTCACCAACAATGTCATCGGCGGCATCCACCTGCTCGAGTCCATGCGGGGGGCTGGGGTGCGCCGCCTCGTGTTTTCGTCAAGCTGTGCCACCTATGGAGATCCGGGAGAGAACGATATTGACGAGTCGGCGTCCCAGGCGCCGACCAATCCCTATGGCGAATCGAAGCTGATGTTCGAACGCATGTTGCACTGGTTCGGTCGGCAGCATGGTTTCGAATCGGTGGCCTTACGCTATTTCAATGCCTGCGGCGCAACCGAAACGCTGGGCGAGGATCATGCCGATGAAACGCATTTGATTCCGCTTGTATTGCGTGTGGCCCTGGGCAAGGCGCCGCATGCCGTCATTTTTGGCGACGATTACAGTACGCCTGACGGCACCTGCATCCGGGATTACATTCATGTTTCGGACCTTGCGGAAGCCCATTTGCTGGCGGTGCAAAACCATGTTTCCGGGGCGCTGAATCTGGGGGTCGGCCGGGGGTTTTCCGTCCGGGAGGTCCTGGACGCCTGCCGCCGCGTCACGGGACATGCCATTCCTGCGCAAGTCAAACCCCGACGTCCCGGCGATCCCCCCCGGTTGGTTGCCGTGGCCGATCGCGCCCGTGAGACGCTGGGGTGGAAACCGCGGTTTGAAAGTATCGATGCCATGGTGAGCAGTGCCTGGGAATGGCACCGGCGTTATCCAAACGGATATGGCGGAAACGCGTAATTCTTTCCTGAAGGGGGGGAGCCGATGAAGCTTTTGCAGCCTCGAACCGTTGTTGTGCTCCTGTTGTTTTCCCTCGCGGACCTGGTTGCGCTGGGATTACATGGGCTCAATCATGAGGGCGGATGGATCGACAGTCGCTTTTTCCATATTGCGCGCGATCGTGGATTGGGCGAAATCCTGCAGTACCTGAAGATGGGACTGGTGTTGCTGGTCGTGCAAAGGTGGCGAAGACTTCGTCCTTCGCGGGTTCTGAAGGCCTGGGTCCTGCTGCTGGCGGTGTTGCTGCTGGACGACATGGTGGGGCTGCACGAGGAATTCGGCAAATTCCTGGTGAATGGGCTGCCGTTTGCGGATGTCGGCTCCATCCGTGCCAAGGACCTGGCGGAAATGCTCAGCCTGGCATTGGTCGAGGGCCTGGCGGCACTGTGGGTGCTGGTGGAACATTTCAAAGCGGCCCCATCGGTGCGTGGATTGTCGCGGCGCCTAGCCTGGGGCCTGGCGCCGTTGGTGCTGGCCGGCACGCTCCTGGATATTTTCCGGGTGGGAATTTTTGAGTCCCTGGGCGAAATGGCCGCCATGACCTGGCTGTGCGGGCTGGTATATGCCAAGCGCAATCTTGCCCCGGACGCTACAGGCTGAAATAACAAGCCTCGGGATGGTGCACGACGATGGCGGATGTGCTCTGTTCGGGCACGATCTGCATGGATTCGGTCAGGGTCATGCCCAGCTTTTCCGGATGCAACAGATCGAAGAGCTCCGCCTGGGCCTCCAGTTCAGGGCAGGCCGGATACCCAAACCCATACCGAGCGCCACGGTACGATCGTTGCCGCGGCGTCCCGGGGGACGGCGGGGGTTCGATCCCCATCTCGATCCGCATCCTGTGATGCCAGTATTCGGCCAGCGCCTCCGTCAATTCCACGCTGAATCCATGCAGTAGCAGGTAATCGCGGTATCGGTCTGCCTGGCGCAATTGTTCGATGGCGTGGCGAAACGCATGGCCGATGGTCACCACGAAAAAGGCGGCAATGTCTCCTCCCTCCCCGTCCGACTTGAAATAATCGGCGATGCACAAATGCGGGGCGAAGGATTGCCGGGGAAACTCAAAACGCCATGTGCGGGCTTCGTGCTCGATCCGCAAGGCATCGCCCTCCGAAACGGCCTGGAAATAGCCGTAGGCGACGCCGGGCTGCAGCAGCGATTCGGCGCGGACACGCCGCAGAATCTCGGCGTAGCGGGGACGGACTTCGCGTTCGAGCAGTCGCTCGTAGTCCGCTGGATCCATTTTGCCGCGTCGATATCCCCAGCGACCGCGAAACAACGCCTGCTCGTTGATATAGGGCCGCAGGTCTTCGAGCGTAATGTCCGTGATGTGACGCCGTCCCGTAAAGGGCACCTTGGGCGTGGGTTGGTTGCGCACGGGGGCTTGGAGTTCGGAGCGTTTCCCGCCGCCCTCCGCGCGGCTTGACTTCTTGATGCTTGTCGACCGCAGTGTTCCTTGCCGGTGCTCGCGCAGGGCGCGCAATCCATCGAACGCATCGGCGCAGTAAACCACGGGGGCCGGATACCGCGGCGCGCATTCGCGGGCCACAAAGTCGGCGGTCAGGGCGGCTCCCCCCAGAAGCACCGGTTGCCGCAGGCCGGCGTCACCGAACGCCTCGAGGTTTTCGCGCATCAGCAAGGCGGACTTTACCAGTAACCCCGACAGGCCGATTGCCTGCGGCTGCAGTTCCCTGGCTTTTTCGATGATGGTCCCGGCCGGGACCTTGGTGCCCAGATCATGGATTTGGTATCCATTGTTGGAAAGAATGATTCCCACCAGGTTTTTGCCAATGTCATGCACATCGCCCTGTACGGTGGCCAGCAACACGCCCGGCCCCGCCGCATGTCGATCGTTTTTCAGGTGGGGTTCCAGATGTTTTACGGCACGTTTCATCGTTTCGGCCGATTGCAGGACAAAGGGCAGCAACAGTTCACCCTCGCCGAACAAGCGCCCCACCTGTCGCATGGCCGGGATCAGAATGACATTTACGATGGCATCGGCCGTGTAACGACGCAACAGGGTGTCGAGTAAATCTTCGATCTCGTTGGCATCGCCGTCGACAATGGAGGCGGTCAGGCGTTGCTCGAAAGGCTGTGACGATTTGGAAGAGTTGTCGGCAGGGGTGCCGGATGAGGCTGCCTGCCCGGCAAAATGCCGTATGAAAACTTGCAGCGGCCCGGACGACGGGTCGTCCGTTTCGGGTTGCGCCTGTTTGTCGTAGATCAGGTCCAGGCAAATCCGCCGGTCTTCGGACGGAATGCCGTGCAAAGGCAGAATTTTTGCAACATCGACGATTGCGGCGTCCAGTCCTGCCTTGACGGCTTCGTGTAGAAATACGGAGTTGAGCACCTTACGGGCCGCCGGGGCCAGCCCAAAACTGATGTTGCTGACTCCTAACACCGTGCCGACTCCCGGCAATTCGTGCTTGATTCTTTGGATACCGCCAAGGGTCTCGATGGCCGCGCGACGCAGGGAATCGTCTCCGGACCCGATGGTGAAGGTCAGCAAATCGAAAAGAAGATCGCTGGGACGCAGCCCGTGATGGTGTACCGCGCGGTCATAAATGGCATGGGCAACCGCCATTTTGTCGCCGATCGTCATGGCCATGCCCTGTTCGTCGATGGTCAGGGCGACGACGGCCGCTCCATGGCGACGGGCCAGCGAACAGATGGCGTCCAGTGTTGCCCCGCCGTCCTCGAGATTAATCGAATTGACGATGCATCGGCCGGGATGGAGTTTTAATGCGGCCTCGATGACCTGGGGATTGGTCGAATCGATCATCAATGGAATCTTTACGGCGGTACGCAGCAGGCACACCAGGTTGCATAGGTCGGTGCTTTCGTCACGTCCGGCATAGGCCGTGGAAAGGTCCAGGGCCATGGCTCCCTGTTGCTGCTGGCGCAAGGCAATGCGCAGAATGCCTTCGGTGTCGTTCTCCAGCAGGCATTTCCGGAAGGCTTTGGACCCGGTGGCATTCAGCCGTTCGCCCACCAGGAATGGTGGAATCTCGGGACGCAGCGGCATGGCGCTGTAGACCGAGGAAAGGGCAGGAAAGAATTCCGAGACGCGGTCTGGACGTACCTCTGCGGTGGTGGCCGACGCCGGCTTGTCGCCCCTTTCGGGAGACTCGGCGGAGGTCTCGGGCCGTACCCACCGACAGAGCGCGCGAATGTGCTCGGGAGTGGTGCCACAACAACCTCCGGCGATCGAAACTCCATATTTTCGGATATACCCGGCCATGGCTTGCGCGAACGGTTCGGGTTCCAGCGGGTAGGTCGTTGCGCCATTGTGAATGCGAGGAAGGCCTGCATTGGGCATGAGCGAAATCCGGCCCCGCCAGTGTCGATGCAGGTACTGGACATGCGGAGCCATTTCCGCGGGGCCGGTGGCGCAATTCAATCCCAGCGAAAACAGGTCGAACGGTTCCAACGTCGCGACGATGGCGCTCATGTCACTGCCCGTCAACAGGGTTCCGCCGGGCTCCATCGTTACCGAAACCATGACCGGCAGGGAATGACCGCCTCGGGCAAGCACATCACGGCATGTTGTCAGGGCGGTTTTGATCTGCAGCAAATCCTGGCAGGTTTCGAGAATCAATCCGTCCACACCGGCATCGACCAGGGCGACGATCTGTTCCCGATAGGCCTGCGCCAGCTCGTCGGGGCGGATCTGCCCGAGAAGCGGCAGCCGGGCGCCCGGCCCGACGGAGCCCCAGATCCATTTCCCGGGCCAATCGCGCAGTGCGGTCCTGGCATGCGCGACCGCGGCCTGATTGATGGACGCAACGCGGTCGCCAAGACCATATTCGTCCAGCGAGATGCGGTTGGCTCCAAAGGTGTTGGTCTCGACCACGTCCGCTCCCGCAGCGGCAAACGACCGATGCATGGCGACGATCGCCTTGGGACAGGATAGGTTGAGGTATTCGTTGCATCCGTCATGTCCTTCCCAGACAGATGAAGGCAGATGCATGCGTTGCAGGGTCGTGCCGCAAGCGCCGTCAAAGAGGATCAACGAAGGAAAAGAAGGGGAATTTGCTGGCAAAAAAAGAGCCTTTCTTACAGGACACCATCGATGTTGCGAAAAACAAGCCATCCCGGCAGGCTGGAAAGTCCCGCCGGAACATTCAGTGGAGAATATTGAACAGGGTACCTCGGAACAAGGCAATCCAAAAGTTCAGAACCTTTATTTGCCGGGGGTTCGCTTGAAGACCATCTCCTGGTGAAACAGGTCCGCCTGGTTCTTGTTGGATGTGATGGCCTGCGACAGTGCGGCGGCGGTCCCGGCGTTGCGGTTTACCCGCTTGGGATTGAGCAGGCGGATTGCGATGTGCCCGTTGTCCAGATCGTAGGTGACGAATTGAAATACACGGTTGTCTTCGGGCAGTTGCGCTTCACCGGTTCCAAGCCATTCCAGCTGCATCAGGCGAAGCCCCGCCACGTCGCAGTGGGTGGCGCGGGCAAACATCGACTTGGGGGACCCCGCGGGGAACGAGACCAGGTATTCATGTCGGGTCAAGGGCAGCACAAGCAGGCTGTCCGCCTGGTTCTTAGTCCCTTCCGGCCTTTGCCACAGTCCAACCAGCGCGGGATCGATTTCCTGTTTCGAGCGCTCCACCAGTGGCGTCGTATAGTCGCACCCCGTGACCGCCGCAAGGGCAAGGACACATATGAATTTACGCATAGTCTGTCTCCGCAAGGCCTGACGCAATCGGTCCTTAGACCATCCAACGGAAGTAAAAGCATGCTTCGTGCCAATAATTCTCCTCTTGCGCCATGATTGGGATCATGCGGTCGGTTCGGTTCCGTATGGCAATACCAGGCCTTCGGCCACGCGGGATGCGGTTCGAACGCCCAACAGACGGCGGATCAAGGTGAGGGCAAACTCGAAGGCGGTGCCCGGGCCCTGGCTGGTGATGATCAATCCATCCTCCACCACGCGTTCGTTACTCACCTTGGCCCGGGTGATTTCAGCGCGTACGCCGGGATGGCAGGTGATGGTCCTGTCAGCGGTCACGCCCGCGCTCTGAAGTACCAGGGGGCCCGCGCAAATCGCGGCAATCGGGCGTCCCGAGTCCAGGCTTTCGCGCAGAGCCGCGAGGACGGATGGGTTCTGCTGCAGCCTGCGGGTGCCGCCCAGGCCGCCCGGCAGGGCCAACAGGTCGAACTCGGACGGAACCAGGTCGGTCCATAACCGATCGGCCATCAATCTTACGCCGCGTGATGCCGTCACGAGCAAGGTGTCGCCGGTGGCCGCCGACACGACTTCCATGCCGGCACGACGCAAAAGGTCCAGCATGATCACGATTTCCATTTCTTCGACGCCTTCAGCCATCGGGATCAATACTCGCATGGTCATGTTCCTTGTGAGGGTGGGGGTGTTCATGGGGACATTGAACTTCGGTTTTTGCCATGCCTCGGATCACTTCCGCGGCGGTGGGCTGCACGGGGGCCCCTTGCGCAAGGGATGCCGCGCGACGCTCCAGGAGGCCATGTCGCGCGGGATTTTTGCTTGCCAGTTGTCGATAGATGGCGACGGCTTGATTGGTTTTTCCGTGGGCTTCGTGGAGGTAGGCCCGGTAAAGACGCATGCGCGCGGAAAGATCGCGCTCTTCGGGCGTCGCCTGGCCTCCCCGGTCGATTAACTTCAGCCCCGCATCGAGCAGGCGCGCCGCGGCCGGGGCATCCTGCATGGCCAGCTTGCCACGGGCGCGTTCCAGATAGAGCACGGGACTCTGCGGCAACTGTCGTTGGGCATCGGCCAGCATCGCATCCGCCTGCCTTACATATCCGGCCGCTCGCAACCAGTAGGCGGTGGTCAGCAAAATATCGACATTTCCCGGGTCGAGCTTGACGCCGAACCAGAGCCAGGGAATGACTTCTTTGACGCTGTTGCCGGAGCGATGTATCGCTTCACGCGGAGAAACCTGGGCGTGCAGCCTGTAAAACAGGCTGTTGGTGAGGACCTGCCGCGGAGGTTTGTGCCCGCGCCCCCGGTGGAAATAAAGATCGGCCGTGACCATGCTTTTCCGGGCAAGCGTGGCGCGGATTTCACGCAGCATCAGGCCGGCAAATATGGACCTGGGCTGGTCGCCATGACGGCGAGGCAACAGGTGGGTCGTCAGGACGAAGGCGCAGCCCCACAAGATGAGCAGGGAGACCGGAAGCCATCGGTGACGTAAATCGCAAAGCAGCGTGCGGTTATGTGGCAAGTCTTTCACGGGAAAACGATTTTCTACGATAGGCGCCCCAGGACAGCAGCAGGATTATGACGGTCAGCAGGACGCCATACAGAACCAGCGCCATGAAAATACCCGTGTCCAGAGGTCCGAATTCGTGCACCAACCGGCGGCGCAGATCGAACAGTTCCAGATGCGGCAACGCGTAGTAAAGAAATTCCATGGCCATGCCGCTGAACGGATCGGCCTTGGCAAGCATTTGGGGCAGCCGGGGCGGCAGAACCAGCGCGGCCGCCCCGGCCATCCCGGCCAGTACGGCCGCGGCATCGCGTGACATGCGCGTGGAAAACAAGATGCCCAGGCCTGCAAAAACCGCGATGGCAAACAGGTGCAGCACCACGGCCTGAAACATCAGCCAGGGAGACAAAGAAACCCCCTGGGAGGCCGAAAGCCCCCAGCTGACCCCATAAAAAGCCAGAAGCGCGACGCCGGCGCTGCTCCAGGCGCCAAGCCATTTGCCGACCAGCAAATGCGCCCGATGCACCGGCTTGGACAACAGGATGAAAATGGTGCCGCGCGTTTCCTCCGCGGGAAGTTCGCGTGCCCCGGCATTGACGGCCAGATACCAGGAAAAAATCCAGGTCAACAACAACCCGATATCCAGGGCGTACCGTGCCGAGCCCCGCAACCCGAAGAGGTCCAGGGTGGTCAACACCAGCAACAGGGCGCACAGAAGCGCCAGCAGAATATAAAAATCCTTGCGGCGCAGCCAGTCGAGCCAGACAACCTGGGCAATATAAATACTAGGATTCATGATCTCCGGGAGCCTTTGGGTTCGATGGAAAAGAAGCGACCGTCTCCAGAAAATATTGTTCGAACGTTCTGCCTTCCGGGATCAAGTCGCCCGGACGCCCGATGGCGCGCAATTGCCCGTTTGCCAGAATGCCGATGGTGTCGCACACCATTTCCACTTCGGAAAGTTCGTGGGAGGAGAAGAAGATCGTTTTTCCCGCTTGGCGCCATTGCTCGATCAAGGCGCGGATTTGCCTGCGCGCCAGGGGATCGAGTCCGCCCGTGGGCTCATCGAGGATCAGCAGATCCGGTTCGTGCAGGATGGCCTGGGCCAGACCCAGACGCTGGCGCATGCCGCGCGAATAGCGCCCCAACCGGCGGTCCGCGGCGCCGGCCAATTTTACCTCGTTCAACGCCGCGCGAATGCGATCTTCCAGCCGGGAACCGCGCAGGCCGCAAAGACGCCCGATAAAACGCAAAAACTCGCGCCCCGAAAGAAAACGGTAGGCGTCCGGCTGTTCGGCCAGGTATCCGATCCGACGTCGTGCCGACACGGAGTGGGCGTCGTGACCGAACAGGCGGGCTTGTCCGTCCGTGGGCGGCTGGAATCCCAGCAAGACATGCATGGCCGTGGTTTTCCCGGCGCCATTGGGACCCAGAAACCCGAAAACCGTTCCGGGTTCAACCGTCAACGACAATTGCTTAAGCGCCGTGACGTTCCCTGCGCTCGTTTCATAGACCACGGTCAGGTTGTCGAATTCGATCGGCTTGGTATTCATGGAACCAGCGTTCTCCATCGTCTAAGGGGTGCCGCTTGGGGATTGCGGAGCGGAATCGTGAGGACGTTTTCCGGAAGCGGCTCCCGTGGCCTCGATGCCGGCCGGCTGAAACGCAAACCCACGAGGTGCGTTTCGTCGCTTGCCCCCGTAATAAAAAGGCTCGCGGACTTTCCGCCAGGGACGTGCGCCCCAGCGGAAGGAGCGAAACGGATCGCGGATGCGGTCCATTTCCCGCAGCAAGGCATCGTGAAGCCGGTCTCTTTGGACCGCCAGATTGACATCGGAAATGGCGTTGTTCGTTTCGTGAGGATCCGTCGCCAGGTCATAGAATTCATCGGTGTCGAACAGGTTGATGGCGAGCTTGTAGCGGCCGTCGGTTACCGCGCGGATGGGATAGAATTCGCCCCAGTCGTCATGGTTGACCGCAAAGCGCGAAAAGCTCGTCAGAACGGCCTCGTGAATCGAGTCGACGTTTTTTTCCAGCAGTGGCCGAAGCGATTTTCCGTGGAGACTTTCTGGACATTCCAGGCCGGCGATATCAAGCATGGTGGGAAGGATGTCAAGATGGCTTACGACCGCGTTCGAAACCGACGGGGTTAGATTCGGATGCCGAAAAACGAAGGGCACATTGCATGTCTCTTCGTACATCATCGGCCCCTTGGACAGGAGACCGTGATGCCCGAGCATGTCTCCATGGTCCGAGGTGTAGACAATGACCGTGTCTTCGGAATGCAGGCGGTCGACCGTCTCGAGCACGCGCCCGATCTCGCGATCGATGTAGCTGTTGCATCCGAAAAATTTGCGGAGTCCGTCCCGGGGTCGTTTTCGCGGGGAAGCCTGGCGGCGATGGATGGATTGCAATGCGGGTTTTCCCCGCCATGCTTCCTCGGCGCGATCGACAAAAGCCAGGTCCTCGTCGGAGAATTTTTCCCAATACTCCGGCGGGGCTACGTAGGGGGCATGGGGCTCGTCAAAGGATACGCACAGGACAAAGGGGTTTTCTCCCACGCTCTCGAGGAAGTCTACCGCGCGGCTGGCCACGCGATGTCCCCAGATGTTTTCGGCCCGGAAACCGGCTTCACGGAGCTGCCCGGGAGTCATGCATCGCAGATACGACGCAAACATTTCGGGGCCAACATCTTCCGCGTAACGCTTCCCATCGTACCACCAGTCCGGTTCGAACCCGCCTCCCGGTTGCCCGTCGCCAAAATAGCCGGATCCGTCGAGATGCCATTTCCCGGTGTAGGCGGTTCGATAGCCGTGGTGACTGAAAATCGTTCCCATCAGCGGGAAGGTGGCGTACGGGGGGACGTTGTTGCACCAGGCGCCGTTGACCACCGGATGCGTGCCGCTGAAAATCGCGCTTCGCGCCGGTGTACAGAGAGGGCAGGCGGTATAGGCGCGGTTGAATCGGACGCCTGCAGCGGCCAGTCGATCGAGGTTCGGTGTGTCGACCGGATGGTTGCCGTAGGCCCCCACCATGTCCCGGTTCTGGGTGTCGGTCATGATCACGACAAAATTCATCTTGATGGTCATCCATTCCACTGTCGTCAGGTTTTACGGCGACGGTTTAAAGATTCCACAACATGGGAAACAAATCAAGCCTGTTTCAAGGACTGAATTACCTTGTCTGTCCGCATGAATATGGTATAAAAAAATGGCAACCAGCCCCTATTGCGCCTCAAAGAAACGAGTGGAGTCAAACGTGCACGTCAATCCTCATATTACCGCCTTCATGGAAAGCTTTCCTCAGGAGGGGCTTACATTCGACGATGTTTCTCTGGTCACCCAATATGCCGATTTTCTGCCGGACGAGGCCGACCTTGGCACGCGGTTGACTTCGCGCATCGACCTGCACACGCCATTTGTCAGCGCGGCCATGGATACCGTGACCGAATCCGACATGGCCATTGCGATGGCTCTGCTGGGTGGGATCGGCACCATTCACAAGAACCTCAAGCCCGAAGAACAGGCCCGCCAGGTGCGTCAGGTCAAGAATCACCTCAACGGCCTGATCCAGAACCCGGTATGCTTCCGGGTGCATGATACGATTTCCCACATCCAAGAGTATCGGCGACGCCAGGGATTGCGTTTCGGCGGCTTCCCCATTCTGGACGAGCATGACCACCTGGTCGGGCTGTTGACTTCGTCGGACGTGCGTTTTGCCAGTGGACCGCATTCCCGCGCCCGTGAGGTCATGACGACCGCCGCCGTCACCGCGCCTCCGGAAACTTCGCTCGAGGAAGCGTACCGTCTGATGATGCACCACAAGATCGGGAAGCTGCCGCTGGTGGATGACAACGGTCGGCTGGTGGGGCTCTACAGTTTCACGGACGTCAAGAACCTGGTTGAGAACAAGCAGCCCCTGTACAGCCGCGACGCCAGCCACCGTTTGCGGGTGGCCGCCGCGGTGGGGGTGGCGGACCACCAGCGCGTCGAAATGCTGTCGGACCAGGGGGTGGATGTGCTGGTAGTGGACAGCGCACACGGCCACACGCGCGGCGTCATCGACATGGTGCGCTGGATTGCCGAGCACTATGCCGAAATCGATATCATCGCGGGGAACGTGGCCACCGGCGAAGGGGCCCAGGCGCTGCGCGATGCCGGCGCGCATGCCGTGAAGGTGGGCATCGGACCCGGATCGATCTGCACGACGCGCGTCGTTTGCGGCGTGGGCATCCCCCAGGTGACGGCGGTGTTTGACGCCGCGCGGGCTCTCGAGGGCAGCATCCCCATCGTGGCGGATGGCGGCGTACGCCACTCGGGCGACGTGCCCAAGGCGATCGTGGCGGGCGCCGACAGTGTCATGCTCGGGTCGCTGCTGGCGGGCACCGACGAAAGTCCCGGAGAAAAGATCATCCACGAGGGACGCCAGTACGTGGTCTACCGCGGCATGGGCAGCCTGGCGGCGATGCAGCAGGGGGCGGGCAGCCGCGAACGCTACAGTCAATCCGGCGCGCAGGCGGAAGACCTCGTGCCGCAGGGCATTGAAGGGATCGTTCCTCTGGCCGGAAGCGTGCGCAAGTTGATGACCCAATTTTCCGGCGGGTTACGTTCGGCCCTGGGCTATTGCGGCTGCCGCAACCTGGCCGAGCTGCAACGCCAGGGACGATTCTACCGCGTTTCCTTCGCTGGAGTGCGCGAAGCGCATCCGCATGACGTCAAAATCATCAAGGAAGCGCCCAATTACCGTTCCTGAGTCTCGGTTGCCGTTAGCGCTCCAGTGCGCGCCGGGCGATGTCTCTCCGATACCTCGCGCCATCGAACGAAATCTTGTCGACGGCCTGGTAGGCCCTTGCGATGGCCTCTTGCATCGTTTCGGCCAGGGCGGTTGCGGCCAGCACCCGCCCCCCGGCCGTGACAACCCGGTCGTTTTTGACGGCCGTTCCGGCATGGAACACCATCAGGTCCCGTTCCCGGGTCAGTTGCTCGAGGCCCCGGATCGGCAGGCCTTTTTCGTATGTGCCCGGATAACCCCCGGCCGCCATCACCACCGTGACACAGGGGCGGGGGTCGATCTCCAGCGGCCTGTCCGGCAGTTGTCCCTGTGCGCAACTCAATAGCAACGCTCCCAGGTCGTCCGTGATCCTCGGCAGCACGGCTTGCGTTTCGGGGTCGCCGAAGCGGCAATTGAATTCCAGAACCTTGGGCCCCTGCGCATCGATCATCAGGCCGGCGTAGAGTACCCCGCGGTAGGGGATGCCGCGCGCGGCCAGTTCCTTCACGACGGGACGCAGAATGTGGTCCACAACGTCCCGTTCCAAGGCGGGACTTACCACCGGGGCCGGGGAGTAGGCGCCCATGCCGCCGGTGTTGGGACCGGTGTCGCCATCGCCCACGCGTTTGTGGTCCTGCGCCGAG
>CAZIUM010000004.1:0-44488 GCA_964542285.1 uncultured Lentisphaerales bacterium | reverse complement strand
TCGCCGACCGACCAATCCAGTTCCTCGACGCAATCGCCATAGATTCCGTTGGCGGAGCGTCCGCGGAAGCCGGGACTGGCGAACGGTTCGGGGGAACTGCCCGGCATGGCATGCGGCAGGTAGAGAAAAAACGGTTGTTCCGCGTGGTCTCGAACGAACCGGACGGCAGTCTCAGTGTAACGCCGCGTCAGCAGGTTGCGATCCGGCGGCGCCTCGATCACTGTTTCGTCACGCATTAACGGCAGGGGCGGCCAGTCGCGTCCCCTTCCGGCATCGGGGATCATGTCCTCGCTGTAGGGGCATCCGAAGAAGGCGTCGAAGCCGTGGCGCGTGGGCAGAAAGGGCGGTTGATCGCCCAGGTGCCATTTGCCCACGATCCCGGTGGCATAGCCCTGCCCGCGCAGGATGTCGGCGATGGTGATCTCGTCGGGATGCAGACCCTTGCGGTTGTTGGGCATCAGCACGCAATGATTGTCGGCGCTGCAATGCAGGTTGACGCGCCGCGGATAGCATCCGGTCATCAGACTGGCGCGGGAAGGGGTGCAGACGCCGGAACAACTGTAGTAATGGGTGAACTGCATGCCTTCGGCGGCCAGGCGGTCAACATGCGGCGTGCGATGCAGGCACGATCCATAGCATCCGGCATCCCCGTAGCCGAGGTTGTCCATCAGCATGAAGACGATGTTGGGTTGGTTTTTTCTTGAAGTATTCATATCCCCTTGTCCGGAAATCTCATTTGAGGTCGATGAAATCGAATTTATCCAACGGCAGAGCGATGCGCAGCATTTCCCCGGCGTCCTCGATCCGGGCGGCGGCAAAGGTGGCCGAAGCCGAGCGTGGGTTGCCGGCCTCGGCCTTGACCACCTCGATCGTCAGGTCGGCCAGCGGCTTGCCGGTAAAGTTCACCAGCGCCACGTGATAGGAACCATCGGCGGCACGCATCAGGTTCGCCTCGACCCGGGGGTGGGAGGCACGGACGGTGGCGCCCATTTCCGGCCAGACACCGCGCAGCAGGGACGCCATGGCATCCCGCACCAACGGTTTGTAATCGGGGTAGAGGTACCCGCTCAAATCCTCGCCTCCGCGACCATAGGGACGCAGGGGATAGGCCTGGTAATGGTAGCTGATCCCTGGAAGAAAGCCCAGGATCATGGCCCGTCCGCGTCCGAAGGAATTGGTCACGATGGCGGAACGTCCACCGGCAAAGGTGGCGATTTCCCGCCCCTGCTCCACCGTCAGGGTCTGGCGGTAGCCCAGCACCGGCAGGCGCGCCTCCGGAAGCTCGATATAATCGGCGGGATGGGCGTGAACCAACTCCAGCTTGGCGCGCAGGGCCTGCTGCATTTTCTCCAGACGGTTGTCATTGACGTTGACTTCGTAGGTCTCGCCGGGAATGTAGGCGCGGCCCTGCTCCTCGGCATATTGCCGGGCGCCCTTGATGCCGTACACCTCCTTGAGGGTGTCCAGCGGGCGGTTGTATTCGTCCCAGAGACCGCCGCCGGCACTCGCGACCAGGACCCCGCCCTGCTCGACCCATTGCCGCAGGGACGCCGCGGCGTCGGAATGGATATGATCCCCCACCATGAAAAACAGATCGTAGTCCTCAAGGCGGCCGGCCGCGATGTCGTCCTCGCAGACCAGGTCAACCGAAAGTTGCAAGTGGCGCAACAACAGGTACAGGTAATGCCGCTCGAGCGCGTACATGAGGTTGCCCGGGCGGTTGTATCCACTGGCGGTGGGAACGGCCTGATCCCAGATGGCGGTGGTCTCCGACCAGCCCAGGGCAACCCTGCCCGGCACGACGCGGGCGCCGACCAGGCGGTCCTCGATGGCGCCCAGGGCATGTCCCGCCTTTTTCATCGCGCGATAATGTTCCATTCCCGTGAAATCGGCGTTGACGTAGTAATGCACCGCCTGGTAGCCGTGGGAGGCCAGGGCATAGGTCGTCAGCTCCACGAAGTCCGCCGGATACCCGTACCGTTTACAGGCCAGCAAATGGCTGGGGCCCAGGGTCGCGTCATGATACTTGGCGACGCCCCGGGCGATCGCGCCCTCGTAGGATTGCGATTGCACCCCGGTGTAATAGGGCGTTCCGTTCAATCCCCAGGTGGTTTCGCTGCCGAAGGACGTCATGCCCTTGCGACGAAAGAGCATGAACTCATCATACCAGTTGCGACGCACACCATGCCCGTCCTGTGGAAAAATGGCCCCGGAGTTGGCGCGGGATCCGGGAGGAAAGATTTCCTCGACCATCCGTGCCGCCTCGGCGCAATTGTCCGCGAACAGAAGACTGCCGAAATACTTGGAATGATAAAACAGTGCCGGATTCTCTTCCGCATCGGAGGGCGTGCCGGAACACAAGTTAACCCTCTCCCAGAGGGCGTCTTCGTCGACGGTGGAGTCGCGCAGGGCCATCGTAGCCTGTTCCCTGGTCAGAAAATCGGCCGGAGCAAATTGCCGGGACTTCAGGTACTGGCGGAATTTCCCGGCAATGATTTCGGAGTTCCGCAACGCGGTCAGCGACGGCGGCCCCGATTCCTCGATCATCTTGAACGTTTGGGGAACATCCCCCACCCCGTCGGCGTCGAGCTGGGCTTTGACGCGTTCCAGGGCCGCGCGGAGCTTGGGGTAATTGCCTTCGTAATACTCGAACCGCAACCCCAGATTCTGCAGGGCACGATACCCCATGGAGCGATCGATGCCCCAGCGCTCGGCGCCTTCCCGGGTGTAGAGTTCAGGCGGCACGGAGAAATACAAGCCGCTGGCGCCGATCGATTCCAGAAATTCCCAGCGGTTCTCGCCATACGAAGCCGGGGCCGGAACCAGCAGACCGAAATGGAAGGGTCGCTTGCCGATGACCTTCCAGTCCGCCAACCGACGGGAGAAGCGCCCAGCGATTTCTTCCGCGGTGGTTGCGATCCTTTCCTCGAAGAGTTCATCTTCAAGGCGACTGTCACCGACGGCCACCCGCAGCGCCAGGGGTACATCGGCCTGCAGATCGAAGGTCTCCGCCGCCTGGCCGCGGGGATCGTACGACACCGCAAACGTGGCGTCGGCACCGCATTGGGCCAAAATGGAGGCGGTGTTGAAGGTGTTGAGATCATAACGGCACCAACCGCTGTCATATCCGCCCTCAAGCCATTCGTTCTCTGGGAATTCCGCGCGTTGGCGCGAGACCTGGCCCTCGAGATAGCTGTATTCGTACTCGTAGCGTTCGAAGAGCCGGTTTTCCCGGGTGAACGTCAGCGTGCGCCGGGGACCGCGCCAGCCATTGCCATGTCGATAGGTCATGGTGGCGCGCACGTTTTCCGCGCCGGGTTTGACTTGCAGGCGGAAATAAACCGGACGACGGCACCGGGACATGATCGCGGGCTGATAGTAGGCCTCCGGGTTCCGCCCCCGTTCGCGCCAGGCGTTCATCTCGCGCCCCGGTTCCAACGCGGGATCGTCGGTCAGAAAAATTAAATCGACGATGCGGGCGGCGGTATAGGGCCCGGAGGTGCTTTTGGCGAGGGTGATGCGTGCCGGACCTTTTTTCAGGGTGGCCATTCCCTTCTGGTAGACATAATCCGTATTGTGATAGCTCCAGGGGCCCTGAACCCGCCAAACGCCATTAAAACATTTCAAATGGGCGCGGTCACCGAAACGCTGCTCGAAGACCGGCCGGCTCGCCGACGGCTGAGAAATGGAAACATCGAAATGCACATCGAAGGCATAGGGCGACTCGAAGCGCACCCAGACGGCATATTGTCCGTCGGACGGAATCTCGACATCGGCATGGGCCTCGGCGGAGTCAGCCGTGGCGCCCCCGCGCAGACGATCGGCACTCCAGTTGTTAGGCGCCGAAGGAAAATACCCCTCTTGCCCCTTGATGACCTGCCAATCGCCTTGCAGGGTCATCGCTTCGGCTTCAACGACACGATACCAGGGCTCCGCATCCACCGCCCGCGCGGCCTGGCCCCATGACGCCGGAACGACGACATACGCCGCCACGCAAGCCAGAATCCAACCGATTCGAATCTTCGTCAGCAGGTTTTTCATCGCTCGTTCCTTCATGGAGGGCTAATGACTCATGGCATAGGTAATCACGGCAATGGCCAATCGCAGGGCATCTTCGGAGGTCACTCCCCGTGCATAGGCATTCGACTCGCGATTCAATCCGCTGAAGAGATCATGCGGAGTGTAGATCACGGAAATGCGGTCGTCGAGGATGATGGCCGAAAACTCCGGACGGTTCAAGGTGGGATTGTCGCGCAACGCGGTGGCGGTGTACTCGATTTCGCCGATGGGATTCCATCCTCCGCTGAAGATCCGGTGCGTCGGCGGCAGGGGAATTAAATCGGATTCGGGCAGGACACGTTTGATTTCGCGGCGGAACGCGCGCTCGAAGGGACTCAGCCCGGCCGCCGAAGAGGCAAACAGGGTCCCGCCGCGCCGTAGATAATCACGCAAACGGTCCACCTCGGCGGGGGAGAATTCGAAATCGTAATGCCCCGTCATCAGCACCATCGGTTCGTTCAGCAACTGCTCGCTGTCCAGCGCGACATAGCGTGGGGCATAATCGACGGCAATCCCGGTATTGCGGTTGATCCCGCGCAGCAAGCTGTTCTGCAACGCCGGATTGACGTTCCAACTGCCGGCATAGCTCGCCAGGGCAAAACGAAGCACGTCCCCAAAGCGTGTCTGCCCTTCGTAGAGCGGAAAATCCTGCGCCAGGAAGCGACCGTATTCGGTGTTGCCCAGCACGTAGGCCACGATGTTCACGCCCAGGCGGATGGCCGATTCGCCCACGATATGACTGCCGGACGGATGATACTTGTCCTCGCTCCAGGCGGAGCCAAAGCCGTCCGGCACCAGGATGGCCGCGGCCCGGGTTCCGATGTCGACGGAATACAGCTCGGGTTCGCGCATGAACTGCACCCCGTTGATCATCAACATCAATTGCTGCAAACGATAACGGCTGTTGTAGATCGGATGATCCAGCGGCAGTCGCATGAAGGTTTTGCCCGGCATCACGCGGCGCATCTCGTGAATTACAGAACGCGAGAACTCTTCCCGTCCGCGCGCGGCGTTGAACAGGATGGTGCCGCCGTCAAGCAGGAACCGACGCAGATTGTCGACCTCCTCCTCGCTGAGCGCAAAGTCGTAATCGCCCGTCATGTAAAGCAAGGGAATGTCCAGCGGATCGAAACCGGAACTGGCCAGGGGCTTGGTGGCATAGGTGTAATTGTTGCCGTCCGCCAGGCGCTCGTTGGCGAACCGCATGATCTTATAGCCATCGTCCTTATAGCTGCGCCATTGTGGGAACTCCTGCTCGGTTCCGTCCGGATAGACGTACTTCAGAACTTCGCCATATTCCAGCTTGTACATGACCGTCAGGGTCGTGGGCGGCGGGGGACGGCGTTCCTGCGACTGGCGCATGCTGGGGCCGTTTTCGCCGAACAGGAAGGTATCCTCGCCGCTCGATTGCGTACGGGGTGGCGATTTCATGGGCGGCGGCGGCTTACTGTCGGGCGGCGGGAAGGTTACAATGCGCTGGGCCATGGCCATGGTTTGCGCCAGGCAACAGGCCACAACGATCGCCCATCCAAATATGCCATGGGGAAGATTTCGAAAGGATACTATCACGGGATGTTCACCTCAAGCGTAGCAACGGGCGCATCGGGTTCCGCCCTGAACCATGAATCGCTCGGCTCGACGACCTGCCGGTGCAGGGCTTTGGGCGCCTTGCCCGCATCGTCCGCCAGCGGCAGGATCGTCAAATCGTAAAAGGGCGCGTCACGAACCTTTTTATCGTTTCCGATTTGCCAGGATCGCAAAATGATGGGGCGCAGCGTTCGCGGCAACGGCGTCCACCCCTGGGGCGAAAGTCTGGCGGGGGAATTGCGCACGTTCAAATCGGCGGCGCCCTGGGGCGCCCCGCCAGAGACCTTGGCCGTGGACACCTGCACCACGGCCCGGTCGGGACGCTTTCCCGTCACTCGCACCACCAGGTAGGACATGCTCTGAACCCAGAGATTGCCGGGGGGACGGCGCCCGACGAGGATGATCTCGTCGGCGGCCAGGTTGCAATTGAGCAGGGTCACGGTACTTTCCCGCAGCTCCAGGGGACGCGCCTCCTCGGGATTGTCGACCCAATGGACGTCCGTCATCTGCAGGGTGGAATGGGCCAGCATCGCGCCCACCTTGACGCGTTCCAATCGCAGCCCCTCCACCACGCCCGTGGATTTGTCGGCCAGCAACCCGGTGGCGCAATCGACCAGCAGATTGCGCTTAACCATGGCGTTGCGCGACGAACGCAAGGCCAGCCCGGCGGTGGCGACTCCAAAAATTCGGTTGCCCTGCAGCGACGCATCCACATCGTTGCGGGCATCGATGGCGATGGCATATCCGGCAAAGCGATTGTCGAGACAGGCGGTCAGTGTGCATTGATTCAACAAGACGGCCGTGGCGTTGACCGGCATGTTGGTCGCCCCAAAGGAATTTTGCTTGATCGCGGCGGTATCGCAACGGGCCAGAGAAATTTCGCTGCCGCGGGTGAAGCGGCTGCCGATGACATTGAGTCGTTGACGCGGACGGTAGCCGGTGTTGTCGATATCGCTCAACCGAATCGACAGGCCCTCCACCTCGGCATGCTGCAGGTCGAACATGACATCGCCCTGGCCTTCGATACGGCCCGAGGGCCGGTTGGTGGCGCTCTGCAAGACGAGGTTGGGTCCCGAGGGCGCATCCTCGGCCCCGTACCACAGCAGGGAGCCTCCACGCCGAAGGTAAAGCACCCGTTCGGCATCGTCCTCCGCCGCCAGCACAAGGGATGCCCGGGCCTGTGGATCGCGTGTGGCGTCGGCCCGAATGGCTCCGTAGGTTTCCACCGCGCCCGCAACGATCAGTTGATGATGGCGTTCGTCGAGACGAAACGTCAGCAGACCGTCGGGATCGATGTAAAGTCCGGAACAATCGGGACGGCCCCCGGCGCCCCCGTCATACACCACCTTGTCGGAAGCCGTAATGACCACACGGTCCTCGGGGTCGGGGACGGAACCGCCATGCCAGGTGGCGGCTTCCGACCAGCGCCCGCCGCCCAGGCCATTGGAGTGGACTTCCTTCGGGGCGGCTCCCGATGGAGCCGCGCACAGCAGGCAGGGCAGAAGCATGGCCACAAGGGACCTGAAAACATTAGGGCGAAGCAAAGTTGTAACCGCAATCGTCATGTTCAAAACTCCCGCCGGGACATCAGAGGGTATCCACCCCTTCGATGAAATTTTGCAGGGCCTCCTCCTGCAGTGCGCTGACGGGACGGACGCGCAGGCCATGCAGCCGCTGCAGCCCCTGGAAGGAATCGAATACCATGCGAATCTTCCCGTCGCGGGTCACCGGCATCCGCACCAGAGCCGCTCCATGAAAATGGAGGCCAAACGTGCGAATGACCGGTACTTCCCCCCCTTCCCCCTTGCGGTTTTCTTCGCCCAGGCATTCGATCGTCAGCCTCGGATGGGTCCAGCCATGCGAATTGACGAAGTCGTTGCGATACCAGAAATCGATCCAGTAGGCCCCCTCGCTGACCACATTGTCGAGGCTGAACTCATAGAAGCTCGACCCGCGATCGGTGGGTCGATTCAGCACCAGGGCCCGGTCGCCGAGGCCATGCAGCGGCAGGCTGCGTAAAGGCATATTCGCGGCGACATTGGTATGAACGGCCACGACATCCTCGATGCCGGCGAAGGAGTCGAGCGTCTCGGGGTCATTTTCGAGGCGGGCCGCGGCGACGTCGCGCGATGTTGCGAGTTCGCGCTGGCGATAAAAGTCGGGATAGCTTTCGGCAATGGCGTCCAGCCATTTGACCGCATCCGTATAGTGTTCGCGACGCATGGCGCAATCCGCCAGTCCCTGGAGCGCCTGGGCGCGATAGCCGGCCCATTGCTGCATGCGCAGCAGAAGCTCATAATTACGTTCGGCCTCGACATACCGCCCGGCCTGGCGGTCGGCCTCGGCCCGCAGAAAGCGGTAAAGGCCTTCGACTTTCTGCTCGGGATATTCCTGCTCGATACGTTCCAGCAACTGGCGACTGTGCCGCAGGTTGCCGTCGCGCATCTGTTGCTCGGCAACCCGCAGCAGGGCGCCGCGTGTCGTCGCATCGGTAGCCTTGCCCAATCCATCGCCGGAGCCTCCCAGGCTGCCAGCCAGCCGGTAGATTTCCGAGGCGCGGGAATTGTCGCCGATGTCGAGGTACATGTCGCCCCAGGCGATGGCTGCCCGGCGCACGGCCGGCAGGGCCATCCGCCGATATTCCTCGACCATGGCGGCATACAAGCGTCCAGCCTCGTCGAAGTCGCGCAGATGCAACCGGTGGATGTCGGCGATTTTCAGTTGGACATCCAGTCGCAGCGCGTGCAAGGTTCCGGTTTCCGCCAGGGCTTCCTGCCCCAGTTCGAGGGCATCGGCGGCACGCCCCTGCCGCGCCAGAGCCTCCATCCGGGCGCGGTACAACGCGACGCGATAGGGCAAATCCAACCCCTTGGATTCCAGCAGACGGGCCGCGACCTTGTCGACCACCGGCCAACGGTGGGATTGTCCGCAAATGGAAAGGAAGGCGAAGGCCGCCCCCAGTCGCGCCTCGTCCAGGCG
The DNA here is from genome assembly GCA_964542285.1 of uncultured Lentisphaerales bacterium. Lineage (GTDB taxonomy): Bacteria > Verrucomicrobiota > Kiritimatiellia > RFP12 > JAAYLN01 > CAZIUM01. Next base: position 35,863 of record CAZIUM010000004.1, on the reverse strand, counting down.
TGCGAGATCGTACCCGTCCAGCACATCGACAACCTCTCCCAGCGCCAGCGGGCTGGTGGGGACGGGCGCATTCCAGACGTGCAGACGCTGTTTGAAGGGCGGCAACCCGTTGGGCGCGCGCATGGAGATTTCATAATCGCCGCCTTCAAAGTAGACGTGCTGCAACCGCACACCCTCTCCGCTCATCTTGTCGCCAAAGGTCCAGGCGATGCGCTGATCCTCGGACGCGCCGACGGCACGGCATTGCACGAGAAACAATTCGGTGCCTCCGCCGCCAAGGGTGTTGGCGACTCCGCAGACGGGAATCGGCACCCGCTTGCCGTCGGGCGCCTCCACCCGCACCAGGTCGGCGGAGAGCGCCGGCACGAAGGCCTGCGGAGGCACCCGTTGCCAGCTTTCGGCCTCCGGCGGGATCCAGTAAAAGGCGCAGCGTCCGTAGGCGCCGGGGGAGTTGCCGGTGACCTGATGAATTTCCAGCCGGTACACCCCGGCGTCGAGTTCCATGTCCTGCCCCACCGCAAACACGTTCATGCGTCCCTGGATGGTGCGGTTGGGCCCCACGCGTGAAAGCACCAGGTACTCATTCAGAAACAGGAACGAAGCGTCGTCGGCATTCAGGAAAAATCGGTACAGGCCCGGTTTCTCGATGTTAAGAAAACCACGATAGGAAGCGGCGAAATTGCGTGTATCCCCCAGTCGAAAGGGATTCATTTTCTGAAGCACATCCATGATGGCGGCATTGCCGATGACGTTGTCGCTGCGCATCAATCCCTCGACCACCGCGGGCCAGCTGCCGAGTTCGTCGACCAGGTCGCCGCTCCAGTCGCGGACCTCCAGGCTCAGACCTTCACGATGGGTGCGCGGATCGGATGCCAGGGACATGGCATGGTGATCGGCTTCCAGTTTCTTGGCGCGCTCCGCGGCGGCGGTCGCCTGCTGGCTGGCCCGGGTGGCAAGGGTTTCCAACGGCGTCTCCCGGGGTTCCATTTCCGCGATTTGCTTGCGCGTCGCGTTGCGCAGTTCCAATGCCGCCTTGCGTTGCTCCTGCAGTTTTCCCATCGTTTGTTCGAGACTCGTCACCCGGCGCCTGGCCTGGTTCAGTTTACCGATGGCGGCATCATGGGCGGTCTTGGCCCCGGCGGCCTCCATGCGGACGGGCACCGCGGCTTCCTCGGCCTCTCCGATCTGGGCTTTGCGTCGCACGGCGGTTTGACGCGCGGCATGCAGGCGGGCGGTGGCCGCATTCTGGACGCGCTGTCGTTCGAGGGGATCGGTGATGGATGCGGCGCGGCGTGCCTCGGCCGACTGGCGTTCGGCTTCGGCCTTGGCCGCGGTTTCGGCCTCCGCCGCGCGTTGCTCGGCCTGCTTGACCTTCTCGAGCATGTCGTTGGCGCGCGCCTCGGCCCGATTCAATTCCGCAAGCAATTTCTTTTCGTCGGCTTCGAGCGGCGGCACGGCGGCGCGGGCGGTTTTCAACTCTTCCTGGCGTTTGGGAATCAGTTGGTCCAGTTTCGCCAATTCTCCTTCGACTTTCTCCAGGGTTTGCCGTTCGCGCTTGAGACGATTGCGCAGATCGCGCAACTCGCCGGCGGCCTCGGCCGACTGCCGGCGCAACTCCATGGTCTTAAGCATCGTATCCTGGGCCGCCTTGTAGGTTGCGGCAATTTTGCGTCGCTGCGATTCGTCCACCTGCGGCGGGGCCGAGGGATTGACGGCATACACCCAGTACCAGCGGTCCATGCCGTTGCGCGTAAATTGCAGCAGGGTGTTTCCCATGGGATCGTGCGAAAGAATCGCCGTGGGCAGCACCGCCCCGGAAACCGTCACGACACGCAAATCGGAGGCATCCTCTTTCAGCCACCCCCCGGTGGGAATGGAAGCGATCACCGTCCGGCGCTCGGCATGTTCGAGGGGATCGTCCATCAGGCGCAGCAGGTAACGCACCTTGTATCCCTTCATCCAGGGGGGGGCGACCCGAGGATCCGGCTGGTCGGCGGCATTCACGATCCTCCGCTGGTCGGCGGGGGCAAACGTATCGAACGGCAGGGACTCCACCGCCTCGACGGTCCGGATATAGACCAGGTCGTTGGTCATGCCATCGCATACGCCGACAATTTTCCGGTCGGCCAGCGTCCATTCACGCGCATTGGGCAGAGGCTCGGGTTCGACGGCGGGCTCGGGTTCGACATCCGCTCCCGCGCGCAGAACCGCCAGCACCACCAACAGAGCCAACCATGTTTTTTGAAGCAACATCATGAGGAATTATAAATCACAGGGGTTCGTAGGTAATCAAGAGACGCCAATCCTGGGCCGCATTGTACGCCGGCGAGGGCAACCGGAGGGCGACCCCCTGGTCTTCGACGCTCAGCATCCAGCCGTGGGCGGACGCCGCGCCCAGGTACCACAACGAAACATCTTCGGTAACATTGATCGCCTGTTGGCCGGGAGCCGGCACACGCAGCACCGCGGAGGGGGTCATGGAACGATCCCGTCCGGGAGCCTTGGCCCCGGCCATCCCCCAGGATTGCGGCCGGGGGTCCGTGCGGCGATAGTCGTGACAAACCCCGGCGCCCCAGTCGGCCTGCATGCGCCATAAGAACAGGCGCGGGTCGGAACCGTATACGGCACTCACCGGCAGGTTCAACTCCGCATGCGTGATGCGCTGTCCCTCGGGGATCGCCGAAAGGTCGTAGCGGATCAGAAATCGTCCCTCTGCCGTCAGGTGCAGCCAGACGGTGTCGAACTGCCCGGCCCGGGGAGCATACGCCGCCCAGCTCAACCGTTGGGCCTGATCGTGGATGGCGGCCATTTGGTCGGCCTGCTGCGCATCCAGCACAATGGTACGGGCCTGCATCCCCAACGGCAGGCACAGCATCAACAACCAGAATCGAGTTTTCATGACAAAAGAGTTACGGTTCATCGGTACCATCGAAAGGCAAGTAAAGACGCTGGATGCCGGGCATCCAGGCCATGATCGTCACCGCACCCTGGCCGGGGAGGGGCAACCGGGTGTCGCGTCCGCTGAAAGACCCGTCGCGCTGGAGCCCCGCCAGAACGACCTCGTCGCGTGCCCCGACCGCCAGCCGTCGCGGGTTCCCCGTCAGCACGACGGGGGGGGAGCTGAAAACGGCGCCCTCGATCGGGTGGATGTCGGGCAGCAAGGTGGGATATCCCTCCGCATGGCGCATGGTGACCAGCGTGCCGATGCCGTCCCCGGCCCAGTAGACGCGGCGTTCGTCCCCCGCGAGCCATCCCTGGCGCCGCACCATGCCGGGAAACAGCACCCGGCTGAGACCGGCGCGACGGTCCATCACGTCCCACAGCAACAGGCCCCCTTCGGTTGCCATCAGCAGCAAGCGTGGATTGACGGGACAGAAGCCTCTGCCGTTGGGCAACGACTGGAAATCGGCGACATCGGCAAGGTTTAGAATAGCCCGGTCGTCCTTCATCCGGGGAAGGCCCTCCTCGCCCAGTTGGAGGTATCCCACCGCGGAACGCAAGGCGCCCTTGTCGGGTTGCCGACGCAGATTGGGGAGGAAAAGTCGTTTACCCTCGGGGTCCAGGTTCATGAAGGACGGCAGGGCGCGCGCGGAGTACCGCACTCCGCGGCACAACGAGGCCTGAAGTTCCGGCGCGGCCCCGCGTTTTCCGAACGCATAAACCAGCAGGTGCGCAAAATCTTCCGGGGGGTCTGGTTTGGCCTCCTGTTCGGCGTCATGGCGCCAGACATACAGGATGGGCTCACGGGGATGACAGATCATCGACACCGGATGGGCCGTGTCGACATCCTTTGGCCAGGGGACCACGACCGGCGTCTGGGAAGGAATCCCGCCCTTGGCGTCCGGATACACCATCCAGAGGCGCCGCGCAGACGGAACGTCGCTCCCCTCCCCAACCACGAGAAGCCGGGTCTTGTCCTGTTCCAGCGCCGCCATGCAACGGGCATCCGTCGCCGGGACCCGCACCACGAGATTCTCGACGACACGTCCTTCCACTTTGTCCGGGGGGGCGCCCTGGAGCCAGGCCGGCAGGCCCAGCAACGCCAGACCCATGACGCCGGCAAGGAAACGGGGCACGTGCGGGGGGCGCAAATTCGCGGTGGGGTCACGGATCATGGTTGCGCCAGCCTTTCGTAGTAGCGTTTGACGGCATCCTCATACCCGGGCAGCGTGGGACCGCGAGGTTCGTCGAGAATTTCGCCGCGCACCGAGAGTTGGCGCGGCAGACTGGGTTGAAACTCGGCATTGGGCCGGTCAAACACCATGACCGCCCCCATCAGCTTGTCCAGCGATTCAAGCTGCATGCGGAAGGCTTCCGGATCGGGTTGTTGCTTGAGCCGGTCAAGGTTGACCGCGAGGTTGCGCATGGCCTCGTCCAGGTGATCCGTGGGCAGGTACAGATTGTCCAGTTCCTTCTTGACGCGTTTGATCCGTTCGATCAACTGTTCCTGCTTGCCCTCCATGTCCCGCAAACGGTCGGCCACCTCCGGACTCAAGGGGGCGCCCGCGCGTTCCACGATCGCATGGCCCGACTGGGGGTCCTTCATGCGGTCCGTCATGGCGTCGTCCCACTCGCCGGCATCCTTGACGCTGAATGTGGACTGCTGGTCGCTCTCGACTTCCCGCCCACCGATTCCGGTGGAATGATCGGTGGCCGGATCGTCGGACAGGGTCTCCTTGATGCTGCCTCCCACATCCGGCGCCTGTTCGCCGCTTTCCTGGGCCTGGTCGCGTCCGCGCCGGCTGATGGATTCGTTGCCGACGGCGATGCCGTGAGCGCGCGCGCCCTGGCGCCCGATGCGCGAGGCGCCGCCATGGTCGTGGGTGTCGGGTTTCTGGTTGCCGGTCGGGGCCGCGGCGGACACCGACGCCATGCCCAGGCCTCCCTTGCCGGAGGCGCCGGCCTCGACATCCTGTCCCAGCAGCAGGTTGACGATGCTCTCGTATTCCTCGCGGACATCGTCCGCCTCCTCCAGCAAATCCCCCACCACGTCCTGGTACTCCTTGAGCACCTGGATTTCCATGGTGTCCTCGGTGGCAAACCCCGGAATCAACTCCTGCTGTCCTCCCGGTTTTTTCGCCAGGGTCATGATCGAAAAATCGCGTTCCTTGTCCTGGTCGATGCTGCCCGACACATGGGTGCTGATGTAATCGGACAAGGTACCCTCGGCGGAAGGCTCCTTGTCGGGCTGGTTTTCGAAGTGCTGGTTCTTGAGATCCTCGGCCATCGCCGTCAGGTTCACAATCTCCGACATCACGTCCAGGTCGCCATGCATCAACTGTTCGCTGAATCCGTCTTTAAGGGCTTTGAGGGCCGCTTGCGCCTCGGGACTGTCCAGTGCCATTTCCTCCATCATCGCCATCAATTCCTGCGCCACTTCATCCTGGACTTGGCGCAGCCGGTTGTAGATGGCCTCGAAACGCCCGGCGGCGAATTCCTGGTGCCCGGCGGCCCGTTCCCAGCCCCCCTCGCCCAGGGCCGCGGCGGCCTGTTGCATGGCGTTCGCGAGGTCCGCTTCCCGCAAGGCGGTCGAGGTCTCGGCAAAGGCCGCGGCCATGCGGTTACCCACCGTGGTTTCGCGCGTTGACATCCCCTGGAAGGCCTGTGCCGCCAGGTCCGTCAGACGCTGCAGCGTTCGTTGTCGGCGGGCGGTTCCCTGCCGCAATCCTGCCCCAATGCTCTCGGAGGGCATGTCCACGTACCCGCGAGACTCCCCGGCCATACGGAGCTGCCGTTGTCCCAGCATGCGCACAAAGGGCACCATGTTCTCCAGTTCCCAATTGCGCCGAAACTCCTGGAAGGCGTTCCACATGTCGCCGACGCTGCGCAGGGTGCGTTCTACGGTCAGGCGCGACTCCCCCAGCGCGCCGCGCATCTGGCCGGGCTGCTCGCGTTCGGGCACCCCTTCCGTCATTTGAATCGCGCGCACCATTTCCGTATCGGCCAGCATGGCCACCGAGATTTTCAGGCTTCCGGCATCCTCGGGCATTTCTCGCGCCACGTCCGACATCGAGGCACGCAACACCGATTGCGTCGCCGCCAGGGCCTTGAGTCCCTCCTTCAACATGGTCAGGTTCTTCTGGTCGTCCCAGCGCAGTCCCGAAGCGGGGTCCAGCTTTCGCGCCCAGGAATCGATCGCGTCACTGTTTTGCCGCAGTCCCTGGACGATTTGCGCCAGGTTGGTTTCCACCCGCAGGATCCGCTCGTATTCGATCTGAAGCCGCGACGACTCGCCCCCGACCGTCAAGCGGTAGATGTCCCCGTTGTGCCAGGCGCCGGCGCGCAGGGGATCGTTGTCACGGCCACGCACGACGATTTCAACGACATCGCCTTCCCCGGCCCCGGTCGCGGCGACCGGCAAAACCCAGTCGCGCGTAAAGCTCCTGGTCCGCTCCGGCCCGGTATCCCAGGTGGCCAGGGGTTTCCAGTCCGTGGGCGTCTCGGAAGCCTCCGGAAGCCGGGCAAACACCCCCGCTTCCACCAGCCCGAAATCGTCCTGCCCCATGATCGACAAGGCCAACACGGCATCCAGGTTGACCTCGTCTCCATCCACGATTCCGGACAAACCGAGGACCGGCGGTTCGTCCGGCAAGGTGGTAAAATCGTATTCACGACCCACGGATGGCGGTTGCCCGGACTGCCGCGATTCGATTCGGTAGCCATAAGAACGTTCAAATCGCAGGGTGGTGTTAAATTCGATCTCCGACTCGCGGTCAAGCGGCATGCGCACGAGGCTCTCGTCCGAATCGCTGTCGCCGTTTCGCGGGGTCAGAAGCAGATCGACGGACTCCGCCGGGCGGGTGAGGATCAACTTCAATTGGGCTTCGGTTCCGAAAACCGCTTCCATGTTCCCCGCCATGCTGTCATAGGTCCGGGGGGGCAGACCGGTGTATTCCGGATAGCGGAGTGTCACGTGCAAGCGTTTCAAATCCGATGACACGGGAACGGCGATGCGATAAAACGGCGAAGTAAAATCCCCGCCACGCACCGCGTAGGACAACGGCACCCGCAGATTGGAAAAACGATAGGTGACCCTCCTTGCCCCCCGCGGCACGTCGATCGCTTCCGTGGAGCGGCCGTTTTCACTGCGCGTGAGAATCATCAGCCGCGGAGGAATGCGCCCCGCCATGTCAATGGTGACCACGACGTCGCCACCCGGCTCGACCTCGACGTCGCCGGGGGCCACCTCCAAGCGGGTGCGATAGACCGGTGCGACGTTGGAAAAGGGCATCAGGATACGAACGGCCGCGCGCGAGAACCGTTCCGGCTGGAACGCATGAAAGCCCAGGCCGACGGCAACCGCGACGCCCGCCATGCCGATTCGCAACATGGCCGGACGAGAACGCGCCGCTTGCTCGATATGCGCCTGGCGCAACCGCTCGTAATTCTCGCGCACCACGGCGGCACGGGTTTCGGACGGCAAGGCACCATGACCCGCGGCGGCAAACTGAACGGTATTGATCAATCGATTTTCCAAACCGCCCGGCGTATTGCGTTCCATGGCCAGGGCCACTTGGTCGTCCGTAAATTGCGCCTGCCGCCAACTGGCGTGCAGACGTCGCGCCTGCCATGCCAGCGCGACCAGCAACAACGCCATCGACAACCAGCGCCCCAGGACGGGCAGGTGAAACAGGTTGTCGACGGCAAACGCCAGCCACAGGTAAATCAGTGGTGCGGCAATCGCCAGCCCCAGCGCCTCGATCCACACCAGCCGTTTCCAGCGGCGGTTGCCGTGCCGGATGAGTTGCCGCAACTGCTCGATGCCCGCCACGGATTTTTCGCCGAAATCGCCTCCGTCACGGGGACCGGAAGCGGGGTCGTGTTGGCTCCGTATCTTGTGCTCGTCGTTCATTTTCTCTTCATTGTCCCGTTCCCCGCCAAATTAAAGCAAAGGCTGTGCCAGGTCCCTGAGCCGCATCAGGAATAGCCACGCATCAACCGCAAGACCCAATCGAATCCCAACAGGACCGCCAAGGCGACCAACAACCAAAGACGCGACCAGGGATCGATCCTCTGGGTGCGGGTGACCACTTTGTCCTCTCCCTCCGACGGCAACGCCCTGGCCGCGGTGTCGTCATTCAGACGCACCCCCCCGGTGCCGGCCGCCAGGTTCTCGAGAAACCCGTAATTGGGAGGCGCGGGGTCATCCTCTGCCGGCAGGGCATCGACCTCCACCGTCGTCACGGCCTCGCCGGCGGGCCTCGAACCCATCACCGCCTGGGCATAGATTTCGTACCGCCCCGCGTTGGAAGCCTCGAACTGGCAGACAAACCGCCCGGGATCGGTTTCGTGGCGTTTAAAAATCAACGGCAATTCGCGTTGATCCGGCAGCTTGAGCCGCCCCTCGATGCGCATGTCCCGTCCGGCACGCGCGGATTCGGCATGGGCATACACGGCAATGGTTTGTCCGGCCTGGTTGCGCGTTCGGTCGGGCTGAAGCCATAAATCGACGGAGGAGGAACTCAAGCGTTCCGGACGCAGGGCCCGCATGGCCTGTTGCCAGAAAACATTGTAGGGAGTATTGCCTTCGGGGTCGGACTGCCCCCGCATCTGCCATTTCCAAAGGGTATCCGTGGCAATGAAAAGCACCTGTCCTCGCCCGACGGGCTGCACGGCCGCCACGATCAGGGGTCCGAATTCGTTGGCATGGGCCGGAGTTTCCAGCAAGACCGTCGCGGCCGGTTTCTTGCGCACCGGCGCGTAAATCTGATCCAACGCCGGCAATTGTTTCCAGCCGCGCAGGGAACCGCGCCCGGGTGGGGCGTAGAAGAATGGTGAACTTTGGCCTTCCAGGCTGATCTGCACCGGCACCGGGCCTTCCACGGCGCCACTGGAGGACGGATACAACTCCACCGGCAGAAGGGACGCCAAGCGCGGATGTCGTCCCCAGACCGCGATATTGGGTCCGGCGATCACCACCAGCGACTTGCCACGCTGCACCACCAGTTCGTGACAGGCATCCAGCAACTGCGGCGGCATGCGATCGGGATGGACATCGCCCAGCAACAGGGTGTCGAACCCCTCGAGTTCCGCCGCCGTGCGGGGAAACCCGCCAAGATTCACCCGCCGTCGCGGCTCGCCGAATTGGATGTAGAGACCCGAACCGCGCGACAGGAACCCGCTGAAGGCAAAACTGGGATCGTCCTCCAGCACCCGGCGCAGGTAGCGGAATTCCCAACGCCATTCCGGCTCCAACAGCAGCACTTCGTGATAATGGCTTTCCACGCGCACAACCACGTCCCTTGTCGCCATGGCCAGCGTATCCGCCAGGGTTTCGTCATCGCTGACGACGGACAAACGGTAGGTCTGCATGCCGATGGCATCGGGCCGCAGCGTCATGGTCAACCGCTGTTCGGTCTGTTGCGGACGAAAAACGATTTCATGGGTCTGCAGGGGGCCGTCCTCCGACGACAGCAGCAAGCGCAGGGGACGCCCATCGAGTCCGGATTGACGCAAAGCGACTTGCATGCGCAGTTCGGAGCCCAGCAAAATCCGTCGGGGGTGCTGCACGTCCGCAATTTCGCAGCGCACTTCATCGCTTGCAAATTCCGTTTCCGGCGCCAGCACATCGACGGTCAGCCCCAGGCTGCGCGCGGTGTCCAGCGCATTCAGGCGCCCGCGGTCGCGTCCGTCACTCACCAGCAGTACGCGGGGCGCCACCCGTTCGATGCCTTCCGGTTCTTCGAGACTCCATCGATACAGGTTCCAGGCTTCCTCGAGGGCCACGCCGATGGCCGTGTCGGCGCCGTCGGCTTCGAGCGTATCCAATTCGGCGGCGTCGTTCAGGGCCAGCGTATGGTTGTCGAAAACGAACCAATGGTTGCGCGTGGCTGACAGCCAATCGTCGCCCAGCGGCGGATTTCCCAGGCGTTGCAATGCATTCGCCAGACGTGTTTTGCCGCCGGGCGTGTCGGTCAGTGACATGCTGGCGGATTTGTCCACGACGATGATGCGCTCGGGGGGTTCACGAGCGGTGCGTTCCGTCATGTACCCTGGCCGCAACAGGATCAGGGCCATGACCACGACCGCCAGGCAACGCAACAGGACCAGGCGGAGAATCCAGCCGCGCGGAATGTTGCGTCTTTTTAAAATAAACGCGCCCCAGGCAACGGCCCCCAACAGGGCCATGCAGGCAAGAACCACCAGCCACAGGGGCAGCACAGGTTGTAGTATCCAGGTCATCGCAATTCATCCCCGTCCGGTGTCTCGACATGCCCTGGATCGTCGCGGTGCTGGAAGAAACCGCGTCTGGACACCACGGAATCGGACACGATTCTCGGATTCGCGCGCGGACACAGCACGCAACAATAAATCGTTTCCGCCAGCAGGACCAGCAGCGCCAGCACGATCAGCAACGGCTCCAGCAACCCTCGCATGACGGCCGCATGGCGCGGGGGAGGGTCGACATCGGATATCGTGGCCTCGAATTCCGCCGGGTGCCACCATTGGTCCAGCACTGCTGGATCCATCGGAATCAGGGAACTGAAAGAACGACCGGATTGCACCACGAAGGGCTCGACGATCGAATCGCCCGCAGAGGCGTCATACTCGAGACGATACACGCCGGGTTCGGTCAACGTTGACCCCAGCAACAGGACACGCCCGCCCTGGACCTGGCGTTCGAAGCGCAGTTCCTGCCGTCGCGGTCCCCAGAGGCGCACATCGGACTCCCGCGCCGACAGGGGCAGCGCCAAGCGCAGCACCTCGCCGACCCTGTGCCGTCCGCCGCCGCCGCCGCCGATCTGGTAGGCCACGAGATTGTCCAGCAGCGGAAGGAAGCCACGCCGTCGCGGCAAATCGCTCCAGGCGTCGTTTGCCGTGCTGTTGACGAGAAAAATTTTTCCCGTTCCCAACACCGATTCGATGATCGCCGGGGTGTTATCCGGCAGGCGTGCCAGCACTCGTTCCCGTTCGTCGGAGGACTCGGACAAGCGGAAGTACCCGCTGAACTCGGCCGTGGCCAGGTCCCCATAGGACGGGTCCGAAAACGGATTCAGCACCGGATGATCCCAGCGCATGCCCACCAGCCGCGCCAGGTTGCGACCGGCGCGCAAGCTGATGGCGTCGCCCAGTTGGCGGGTTAACAGGCCTTCGTCCGGTTGCAAGGGGTTGTAGAGGCTTCCATTGACAAATTCCACATCCGTGCGGGGCCCGAGAAAAACCACCAGTCCTGCGCCCGCGGCGACCCTTTCCCGCAGGGTCGCCACCCTTTCGGTCGACAGGGTGGGCGGCTCAATCAGAAACACCAGGTCCGCGGCACGCAAATCGTTCTCGCTGAGTTGGCCCGGGGTGCGCGTGACGATCGTGAACCGTCCCGGAGACATTTCCGCCAAGGTGGCCAGCGCCATGCGCAAGTGGTAGGAGGGGCGCAATTCATTGACATGGGTCGATTCGGGTTCAATCGCCAGGATGGTCTGTTGACCACGCGGCTGCAACGGCAGCCAGAACCGGTCGTCATCCGGCAGGACATCCGAAGGTTCTAGGGTCAGGAGCGCGACCTGGCTCTCCGTATCGACGGCCGGAGGGACGTCAAACTCCAGCCATTGCGTCACACCGGGCGTCAGGCTGACTTCGCGCCGGGCATCGGGCATGCCCTCGATTCCTCCCATCCGCAGCACCCTGGACTGGTTGCGGTCGCCCACCGCGGCCAACTGGACCCTGACGCGACGCCGCGGCGGTTGATCGCCGTACTGGCGCATTTCAGCCGAGGCAATCCAGGCGTTGGCAATTAGGTCGGCCCCGGTGTTGATCACGCGAACCGTTACCGGCACTTCGATTTCGTGCATGAACGCGGCGATGTCGGCCTGGTTCCACCCCGCGGTAAGATTGGGGGTCAGGAAGATGAGTTCGATTTCTTCGGCCTGCCGGGTGGCGTTTCGGCGCAGCAACGGAATCAGACGCAACGCCGAGGTCACCGGGGTTTCCGTCCCCTCGGCTTGCAGGCTGCGCAAGCGGGCGGCATAGACGCCCGGTTTATCGGTCAAGGGCCCCATCGCGCGCGGGATCGCCCCCACCACCAGCACCGTGGATTGACCGTTTCCCGGGGTTTCGGACAATATTCTTTCGGCTTCGTAGCGCGCAAACTCAATGGACGCGGGACGATCCCGGCTGTCGCGGCTCATCGTACGTCCGGCATCGACGATCACAAACCGGTCGCGCGCAATTTTGTCGCTCCGGCCGCGCCAAACCGGACGGGCGGCCGCCAGCACGAGCAACGCCAGCAATCCGGCCCGCAGCAAAAACAGCAGGATTTGATGCCACTGAATGCGTCTCGACAACCGGTGCTGGCTGGCGCGCAGCCAGCGCAAACTGCTGAACGGCACCACGCGCACACGCCTGGGCTTGAAAAGATGCACCACGATCGGAATGGCCAGCAGGCCGAGTCCCGTCAGGGCAACTGGGGCTAAAAACGATACCATCCTTGTGCTTTCCTACGATGCCGCGATCAATAAAACACTTGAACCTTGTACCGGTCACGCAACAAGGGGATTTGTTTGTCCGCGGCCTCTTCACTCAAGGGATTGTCCGTCAGCCAGACGCTGTCGCCCTCGCCCAATCCACCCTTCTCGGCATTCTCGATCAGCGGAGTCAGGTCCTTGATTTTGTTTTGATACAGGTACAGCATGGACAGTTGCGTCAGGTTTTTAAGCGCGCCGAGGTCTTCAATCCGATTGTTGGAAAGATCCAGACTCGCCAGTTTCCCGCAACCCGCCAGGGGCGCGAGATCCTGAATCTCGTTCTCGGCCAGATACAAGGCCTGGAGATTACGCATGGCCGCAAGCGGCGCCAGCGACGCAATCTGGTTGCGCGCCAGGCTCAGCAATTCCAGCGCCGTCAGGTTGGTCAGCGCCTCGAGATCGCGAATCTGGTTGTCACTTAAATCCAGCGCCTTGATGTTGTTGAGTCCGGATAGGGGGGCGACATTCTCGATCTGGTTCTTTGCGCCCGCCAGGTAGTCGAGCGCCGTCAACCGGGCCAGGGGCGTCAGGTCCTTGACCTGATTGCCGTTGAACTGCAGGCGCGCCAGTTGGGTCAGGGACGCAACGGGCCCCAGGTCCGTCAGTCCGCAACCGTCCAGGTTGAGGGTGTTCATCTGCTTGAGGGATGTCAATCCGTCGATATTTTCAAGGCGGTTTCCGGCCAGGTTCAGCCATTCGAGCCGATTCAACCCGCTGAGGCTGCCGGCATCGCGCAGGGCGTTGCCGCCCGCATCCAGCAGTTTCAGTCGAGGCAGAACGGACAAGGCCCGAAAATCCGCGATCTCGTTATCGTTGATTCGCAAGCGTTCCAGGGCTTTCATGCCGGCAATGGGAGCGGCATCGCGAATCCGATTGTCGCCCAAATGCACCGAAACCAGTTTTTCGAGTTTGGCCAGGGGGGCCACGGTCTTCATGTCCTTCCCGCTGGCGTAGAGCCAATGCAGGCTCTCGAGGTTTCCAATGGCCTTGAGGTCGAACGTGCCGCCACCCGAAACATCGAGCCACAGGCGCGTCTCCTTGACCTCGGCGATCTGGCTGATCGGCGCAAGGTCCAATTGACGTCCTTCGCGCTCGGCCAGGTACATGCCGAACATGCCGCTCAGTTCCGGCATCGGCCCCTCGTCGATTACGAGGTTGTCCCGGACGTAGCGCCACTGGCCTTCCAGTCCCTCGATTCCCGGACCGTTGGCAAAGTGCGCCAACTGCCGTTTGAGAACCTCCTGCAAGGGAACCTCAGGATAACGTTCCTCCGTCTCGGCGGCGATTTCGTCGCGCATCGTGTTGATGATCCCCCCAAGATCGGTCATTTCGATGGTTTTGGCCGTCACGGGAAAACTGAACCAGGCATAGTTTTCCCTTTCCACCGGCACCCTGACCCGGCTAAGGCCGCCTTCCTCGTGCAGGACGCCCAAGTCTTCCGCATCCACCGCCTCGACGGTGATGCTTTCTTTCTCGGGGTCCCAACCGAACAATACCTGGCTCAAGGCACACTGGATCCTGGGGGCTTGCGCCATCGCCCCGGTCCCCACCGTGACGGCAATCCCGAGTGTCAGCAAAATTTTCTTCATGTCCATCTCCCTCGTTGTTGTCCTGGCCGTAACAAGCATTTCATCCCCGCATGGCGGCCCGGCGGCGCAAATAGGCCGCCAGGGCCTGGTCGTAGGGTTGATGCGTATCGATTGGTTCGTAATCCACCCCCGCTTCCCGGAGCTGCTTAATCAGAAACTCCTGCAGGTTGGCCATGTGCTCCAGGTAAAAGCGCCGCATCGCCACGGGGTCCACTTCCATTTCCTCGCCGGTTTCCAAGTCCCTGAACACCGCGGCCCCCTCAAAATCGAAATGGATTTCCCCCGGGTCCTGCAAGTGGAACACCACCACGTCGTGCCGATGGCTGCGCAACAGGCGGATCGCCTTGACCGTGGCTTCGGGATCGTCGATCAGGTCGCTCACCAGCACCACGAGGCTGCGCCGTTTCAGACGACGCACGATCTTCTGCAAGCTGTCCGCCAGGGCCGTGCCGCCCGAGGGAGGATTCGCCACCATTACGCGCATCAGCTCGTGCAGATGGCGACTGCGGCATCGCGGCGGCACCATGATCCCCGGCTCCGCACCGAACAACGCCAGCCCCACGGCATCCTGCTGCTTTAACATCAGGTACGCCAGGGCGCTCGAAAGAAAGCAGCCGTAATCCCATTTGGTCAGACCCTCGGTACCGAAAGCCATCGAGGCCGAACGGTCCAGCAGCAGGAAGCAGCGCACATTGGTTTCCTCTTCGCTGCGTTTGACGTAATAATGATCGGTCCGGGCATACAAGCGCCAATCGATGAACTTAAGGTCGTCCCCCGGAACATATTCGCGATGGTCGGCAAATTCCACCGAAAACCCTCGAAAGGGGCTCTTGTGCAACCCGCTGAGAAACCCCTCAACGACCCGGCGGGCCAGCATGGGGGTCAGCCCAAAGCGGGCAATGGTCGCCGGATCCAGGTACCGTTTCGATCCGCCCGGCAGGACCTCGGTGACGATTCCGCCGGACCCGCGAACGGAAGCATCCTGCCAGAACCTTCGCACCCAGCGATGCAGGCGCCCTCGCGCGCGTGGATCCGACAGGCGCCCGTTGCGTGGTGCATTCGCCGTTGTATCGATTGGTGACATCGGTTGAATCATTCCCGCCGGTAAAGTCCTCAGGCGTTGCTGCGCTCGGAAACGGACTCCAGCACACGCTTGATGATGACGTCCGAGGTGATTCCTTCCGCCTCGGCGACAAAGCTGGGCGCGATGCGGTGACGCAACACGGGCAAGGCCAGGTGTCTCACATCGTCACAGGACACATTGACCCGGCCCATGAGGGCCGCGCGGCATTTGGCGCACAGGATCAAGGCCTGGCTGGCCCTCGGACCGCCGCCCCAGGCGACCTGTTCGCGAACAAAATCCAGGGCCTTGGGCTCGTTGGGACGGGTGGCACGCACCAGGTCGACCGCGTAGCCGGTGACATGGCGCGAAACCGGAATCGAACGAACTACCTTCTGGAACATCAACACCGACTCCCGGTCGCATACCGATTTAAGGTCTGGAACTTCGTTGGCGGTAGTCAGTTCCACGATCGCTTCTTCCTCTTCCACCGTCGGATACCCAATGAAGGTGTTCATCAGGAAGCGGTCCTTCTGGGCCTCGGGCAGGGGGTAGGTTCCTTCCTGGTCGATCGGATTCTGCGTGGCCAGCACAAAAAACGGCAGTTTCAGCGTATAGGTCTTGCCGCCGGCCGTGACTTCCTTCTCCTGCATGGCCTGCAGCAGGGCCGACTGGGTCTTCGGCGGCGTGCGGTTGATTTCATCGGCCAGGATCACGTTCGCAAAAATCGGTCCGGACATGAACACGGAAATCCTGCGCCCCGTGGCATGGTCTTCCTCGATCACATTGGTCCCCGTGATATCCGACGGCATCAAGTCCGGCGTGAACTGAATGCGGTTGAAGTCCAGCGACAGGGTCTGGGCCAAGGTGTTGATCATCAAGGTCTTGGCCAGGCCGGGCACGCCTTCCAGCAAATTGTGGCCGCCGGCAAACACCGTGATCAGCAATTCTTCAATCACGTCACGCTGCCCTACGATCACCTTGCCAAACTCTTCGATCATGCGATCGTGACAGGCCTTGATTTGCTGCACTTGCTTGTCGATGCCCTCAGGCTGTTGCTTCTTGTCGTTCATGTGGCTTCTCTTGTCGTTTCCCGCACGCCGGATCCCCGTCGCCTCCACAAGACGAGGGTCCCCGGCGACACCCAGTGACTGAAGCCATTTTTTTTAGCAAGTGTCATGCCATGACACAAAAACCCGGGCCGGTTATGGTTCTTCGGCCAGGTCCAGCAGATAGCGTCCATAGTCGTTGTTGCGCATGCTCTCGCCCTGCTGTCGAAGCATATCGACGGAAATGTAGCCCCGCCGGTAGGCGATTTCCTCCACACAGGCAATTTTCAACCCCTGGCGCGCCTGAATGGTTTCGACGAAATTGGCGGCCTGGTGCAGGGACTCGTGCGTACCGGTGTCCAGCCAGGCCACGCCACGGCCCAGCAACTTGACCATGAGGCGCCCTTGTTCGAGATAGACGCGGTTCAAATCGGTGATCTCGATCTCGCCCCGTGCCGAAGGCTTGAGCCCGGCCGCCACGCGCGCGACGTCATGATCGTAAAAGTACAAGCCTGGCACGGCATAGTGCGAACGCGGCCTGGCCGGCTTCTCCTCGATCGCCGTGGCCCGGCCCTGTTCATCGAACGAAACCACCCCGTACCGCTCGGGATCGACCACCCGATACCCGAAGATGAGTCCCCCCTCCTTCACGTTTCCGGCTTGCTCCAGTTCCAGGCCCAGTCCCTGTCCATAAAAGATGTTGTCCCCCAGCACCAGCGCCACCGGTCGATCGCCAATGAAGTCGCGCCCGATGACAAAGGCCTGCGCCAGTCCTTCGGGACGGGGTTGTTCCGCGTACTCGAAGCGCAGCCCCAGGTGGCTTCCATCGCCCAGCAATTCCTGGAAGCAGGGCAGGTCCCGCGGAGTGCTGATGACGAGGATTTCGCGTATTCCGGCCAGCATCAGCACCGACAGCGGATAGTAGATCATCGGCTTGTCGTACACCGGCAACAATTGTTTGCTGACCACCCGTGTGATTGGATACAAGCGAGTGCCGGATCCGCCGGCCAGAATGATTCCACGCATTATGTGTTCTCCCGAATGCACCCTTGACAGGGCCGCCACCGTCCCTGGCGTCGAATTTTAGATCGTATCGCGGAACGGATGTTCGTTTCGATACAGTTTTAACCGCAGCAACAACGGTCCGATCATTTCCTGCTGGTTGTTGGCCTTGGCCAGCTCGAACGCGCGCTCGGCCGCCTCGATTGCGCGACGGTACGCCCCGGTTTCGGCATAGGCCGCCCCGAGGGTGTCCAGCGCGACGGCATCGCCGTTGCCCGTCAGTTTCACGGCCTTTTCCGCCAGTTTCACGGCCTCGCGCCCATTGCGAAGCTTGTCCACCGGGGCTGTCGCCAACAGCCAGGCCAGGTTGTTGATCGCGCCGGAGTCCCCGCTGTTACTTTTCAACGCTTCGCGAAATTCCCCGATGACGGCCTGGAGCTCCTGCGTGCGGTCGGGCTGCACCTTTTCTTCGCCCTTCAGGAAATCCAGCGGCACCCCGTGATTTTCGAAGATCATGCGGATTTCCTCCTTGTCGACCGCCTTAATATAGGCTTCCTCGGGGGTGACCTTGCCGTTGAGCACCAGCTTGGTCAGTTCGTCGCTGAAGGTCTGCATCCCGAGCCCTTGACTGGTCTGCATGACCGAGGGAATCATGAAGGTCTTGCCCTCGCGGATATGGGCCGCCACCGGCACGTTGATTACCAGAACCTCGAACGCCGCCACCCGTCCACCGCCGATCTTGCGGCAAAGTGTCTGAGCCACCACGCCCTTGAGCGACTCCCCCAGCAAGGAACGGATTTGATTCTGTCGCTGGGTGGGGAACTTGTCGATCACACGATCCACCGTGGCCGCGGCCGAGTTGGTATGCACCGTGCCAAATACCAGGTGCCCCGTTTCCGCGGTTTCGATCGCGATTTCGATCGTTTCCAAATCGCGCATTTCCCCCACCAGCACAATGTCGGGATCCTCGCGCAGCGCGGCTCGCAGCGCGCGCGCGAAACTGGTGGTGTCGCGATGGATTTCCCGCTGGTTGATCAGACACCGAACCGGTTCGTGAACGAATTCGATCGGATCCTCGATCGTGATGATGTGTTCGGTGCGATGCTTGTTGATGTGATCGATCATGGCCGCCAGCGTCGTGGATTTACCACTGCCGGTGGGACCGGTAACCAGCACCAGGCCCTTGGACAGGTAGCAGAACTCGCGCAACGCCCGCGGCAGGTTCAGTTGTTCGATCGTGGGCACCACGGAGGGAATCAGGCGCATCACCGATCCGACCCCGAAGCGGTCATGAAAGACGTTGACGCGAAACCGCCCCAGGCCCTCCACCTCGTAGGCGAAATCGGTGTCCCATTCCCGTTCGAACTGGCGTTGATTGTGAGGCGGCATGATTTCGGTCAGCAGGCTCATGACTTCTTCGCTGGACAAGACCGCCCAGTCGTCCTGGCATTTCATGAGGCCATGAATGCGCAAGTAGGGCTTGAACGAGCTGGTAAGATGCAGATCGCTGGCGTCGAGATCCATCATGGTCTTGAGCAGAATGTCAACCTTGGCCATTTATTTTCTCCCCTGGGGCTCCAGCCTGCGCATGGCGGCATGTCCCCATCGAAATTCACCGATTGCACCGCTTCGGTTTGCCCGGCGGCGCGACACGAACTGCCTCGGCTCTCGGGCAACCCACGCAGTTATCGAGCAATCAACACCAAGCATTGAACATCGAACCTTGGAAGATGGCAATTCAAAACTGGCGGCAACGTGATCATTTCCCAACGCAGAACCGGCGAAAGATCGTGTCGAGCAAATCTTCTGAATACTCGCGCCCGGTGATCCGGCCCAGGGCGCCGGCCGCCCGGCGCAACGATCCGGCGGCCAGGACCAGGCCCTCGGCACCGTTCTCGCGCAACAGGCCCGCGGCTTCATCGGCGGCCTCCATGGCCGACTCGATCTCGCGGCGATGCCGCGCCGAAACGTCCAATCCCATCGGCGCGACTTCCGCCAGTCCCAGCGCATCCGCCAGGACCCGCTTGAGCTGGTCGATTCCCAGCCCCGTGGCGGCGCTGGTGCGCACCCGGCGCCAATCCGCCGAAAAATCGGCATCCAACCGCGGCACCAGATCACACTTGTTGAACACCAGCAGACCGCGCGACGGCTTGAGTTTATCCAAATGGCGCCGATCTTCCTCCGTCAGCGGCCGCGACAGATCCAGCACGTGCAGGTTCAAATCGGCCCGCGCCATCAGGTTGTCGGCGCGCGCGACGCCCTCGGACTCGATTTCGCAGCGGGTGACGCGCAAGCCAGCGGTATCCACCAGGCGCACAGGAATGCCCTCCAGGACCAGGCTTTCCTCGATGCTGTCGCGCGTCGTTCCGGGCGTGGACGACACGATGGCCCGCGCATGACCCAGCAGGGCATTGAGTAGCGAAGACTTCCCCACGTTGGGGCGTCCGCTGATGACCACCATGGCACCGTCACGCAACAGGTGGCCGGCATGCCAGGTGTCCGCCAGAGCCCGCATGCTCCCGCTCAAGCGCTCCAGGGTTTCGGCCGCTCGCACGTTGAAGTCGCCGGGCACTTCGGTTTCGTCGAAATCCAACCAGGCTTCGATCTCCGCGCAGACGGCCGTCAACCCGGTGTAGAGATCGTCGATTTCCCGCCCCAGGCGACCGTCGAGCTGTGACCGCGCGGCCTGGGCGGCCCGGTCGGTGCGGGCATTGATCAGGTCCAGCACCGCCTCGGCCTGCGTTAAATCCAGGCGACCGTTGATAAAGGCACGGCGGGTGAACTCCCCCGGTTCGGCGGGACGCGCGCCCGCCGTCAGCACCGCATCCAGCAGGCGCCGCACCGACAGGGAGCCGCCATGGCACTGCAATTCAACCGCATCGTCGCCGGTGTAACTGCGCGGCGCGCGAAACACCAACATGACCGCATCGTCCAGGGTCTCGCGCGTGCGGGGATGATGCACGCGCACATGCCGCCATCTTCCGGCGGCCCGTTCCCAGCAGAAGTCCTCCGGGAGGCACACGACCCGGGCCGCCACGGCATGGGCCTCGGGACCTGAAATGCGCAACACGGCGATGCCAGACGGCCCCGTGGCGGTCGCCGGCGCGGCGATCGTCGCGGCGCCGTCCGGCTGGCCGAAATCACGGCTCGTCGGGTTCATGGTCGTCCTTTGCGGTCTCGTCGATCGCGTCATCCTCCAGCCGTCCGTCCCTCAGCGTCAGGATACGCGAACAGCGCCCGGCCACGGACCGGTCGTGGGTCACGATCGCCAGCGTGTTGCCCCCGTCCCGCACCATTCCGAAAAGCAGGTCCAGCATCTGCTGCCCGGTCGCGGGGTCGAGATTGCCCGTAGGCTCGTCCGCCAGCAACAGGTCCGGACGGTTCATCAGGGCGCGAGCGATAGCCACCCGCTGCTGTTCGCCGCCCGAAAGCTCGAGGGGCATATGCGCCATCCTGTCCGCCAACCCCACCTGTTCCAGCAGTTCCATGGCCCGGCGCCGGGCGACACGCCGTCCGCCGTGGCCGAGCGCCATCGAGGGCAGCAGGACATTCTCCACCACATCCATGTCGGGCAGCAGGTGGTAGGCTTGAAACACATACCCCACCCGGCGCGCCCGCAGAGTCGTTCGCCGCCGCGCGCTCAAGGCGTAGAGGTCCGTCCCGCCCAGCCGCACCGTGCCGGTTTCGGGTCGTTCCAGCCCCCCCAGCACATGCAGCAGCGTGCTTTTGCCGGCTCCGCTGCGTCCGACAATCGCCACGCGTTCTCCGGGAAACACAGACAACGACACCGCGCGCAAGGCCTGCACTCTCTGATGCGGCAGGCGATATTCCTTGCCGATTTCCCGCGCTTCCAGCAGCGGAAATGTTTCTGACGTTGCGCCCATTGAAGACCTTTCGCTCTCGATCGATTCCGTTCTGGATCAGCCCCGCAGGGCGGCCACCGGATCCATGCGCGCGGCACGCCAGGCCGGGACGATACTCGCCAGCGTGCAGAACACAATCACGGTCAGCGCCAGTTGCGCCACCTCTCCCGGCATCACCCGCCAGGGAATCTCTTCCAGCCCGTAAATGTTCTTGGGAAACACCTGCAGCCCGAACCGGGCCAGCACATCCACGAAGCGCTGCAGGTTGTTGAGCAGCACCATCGCCAGCCCGATCCCGAGAACGGTCCCGACCAGGCATTGAATCCACCCGTGCAGCACGAAGGTCCACATGATCTGGCGCGACGAGAACCCGAGCGCCTTGAGCAGCCCGATCTCGTGTGTCTTGCGGACCGTGATCACAATCAAAGTGTTGGTAACGCAAAAGATGGCCACCACCGTAATGAACATCAGCAGAATCACCATCATGTTCTTTTCCACCGCCAGAGCGGCAAACAACTCGCGATCCACTTCCTGCCAGGTGCGCACCCAGTAGCCCGGCCCCACCGCCCGGCGCACGGCTTCAACTTCCTCGACAAACAAGCGCGGGTTCTCGGGATTCCGGGTCTTGACATGGATGGCGTAGGCCCCCGACAGCAGCCCCATCATGTCGCGCGCCACCCCCAGGGAAGTCAGTACGAAACCGCTGTCGAAATCGCGCTGCCCGAGGTTATAGACCCCGGCCACGATTAATTCCTCGGGAAAATAGACCTCGTCGGGCGACACCAGGTTCATGGGGGAATAGACCAGCAGCGGGTCGCCGACCCGCAGGTTCAACTCGCGCGCCAGGTCGCGCCCCACCACCACGTTGTCTCCCGTCAGGTCGAGACGGCCCTCCACCATGCTGGTCGCCAGTTGCGGATGCATTTCCAGGGCCACCCCGGCCTCCAGCCCGACCATCACCGGCGCCACCACACGACGTTGATGCTCGACCAGCACACGCATCTCGATCCCCGGGGTGGCCGCCACGACCCCTGGCGCGGCGGCAATTTCCTCCGCCATGGTCACGTCGTCGTGGATTACGCCATCGTGCGCCGTGATCGTGACATGCGGCTTGAAGGCCAGAATCTTGTCGCGCCAGCGGTCGCCGAACCCGGTCATGACGGCCCGCACCACCACGACAATGGCCACCCCCAGCACGACCCCCAGCACCGAGATCACCGTGACCACGGAAATGAAGGATCGTTTGGGCTTGAGATATTTGAAAGCCAGAAACAGGGGAAAGGTCATGCTCAGCCTTGTTGCGTTGTTCCCCGACAGGCGACGTGCCATGCCGCGGCGTTCCGTAACGGTGCATCAAAGCACAAATAGCGCGAATTGTCGATTCGCGTCAGGCGGAAATCCACGTCCCCCGCGGGGCCCGCGACCTTCAGCGGTTCCCAGTCCGGCGGCAGCAACAGCCGGACATCGGCACGCTCCCCCGAGCCGGTGCAGCGGAAGTCGATGGCATGCCGCCGCGCATCGATGCGCAGTTCGTAGGCACAATAGGCGTCCGACGCGGCGTAATGCACGCAGACCCCGGCCGCCGCGATCCCGGCCGCGGCCCAGCGCGGCGCGATGACCGGCCGCTGCAACAGGCAGCCCGTGTCGCTCACCCCCCCCAGTCCCGCCAGGGCGGCATGCAGCCATTCGGCCATGCCCCAACCGGCATAGGGCACCTCGTTGGTGGTGCGGAACCCGGGGGTGCCGTCGGGCCAATACCAGACATGCGCGCCCCCGGTGCGACGCAGGTGACCGGCATAGTCGCGCAACAACGCCACGCCGTATCGCTCGCGCCCGCACAGGAACGCGGCACGGCACAGTTCCCCGCCAACCCAGGGCATCAGGCCGCCGTTGGCATAGCCCCCCTGGCGGCAATAGGGTCGCCGATCGAAATAGTGCAGGCGATCGGGGTATCCCGGCTGCAGGCTCCACCACGGATGGCGGTCGCCGGTCCGGGCCTGCCGCAGGCGGTACTGCTCCACGATGCGGCGCATCTGTTCCTCATCCGCCAACCCGCGCGTCATGGCCCAGGTGTTGCCCATCGCCAATTGGTCCTCCTCGTCGAAATCGCCGTGGTCGATCTCGTCGAGATGCTGGTGATGCCGGTACTTGTCGCCATCCCACAGCAAGGCATTGGCGCGCTCGCGATATTCCGCGGCCGCCTTGCCCCAGCGCCGGGCGTCTTCCTCGTGGCCCAGATGGGCATGCATGCGTTGCATGGCGACAAAGGCCAGGTAGTATCCGCTTTGATCGCAGGTGGCGATCACGTGCCGGGTGTCGCCCTGGTCGCTGGCGCCGTCGATGTCGAAATCCCAGGTGTCGCAGCTGTGCTGTCGCTTGATGAGCCGATGCGTTTCGTCCCAGTGACGCGGGTCGCTCATGATGTATTCCAGGGCACGCTCCAATTTCGGCAGCGCGGCCGCCATCCAGTCATGAAGACCCGTCGCCTGCCAGGTTTGCCACACCCCCAGCACCAGGATGTACTCGACGTCCGATTCCAGCCCCACCCGCCAGGTGCGCCCGTCGCGCTCGATGCCGTCCGGCACCATGCCGTTGTCTTCCTGGCGTTCGAGGAAGCGATCCAGACCGCAGGTCATCTCGCACTCCCAATGCCGGTAGCCCGGCAGACCGTAAATCCAGTCGCGCAGCCAGATGCCGTCGAAATGCCAGGTGTCGGCGCTGATGTATCCCACGAAACGTCCCGCGGGCGTCATGTAGTCGCGCCGTCCCAATGGCATGGCCTCGCTCGTCCGGGGCACGATCTCGTCGAAATCAGGATCGCCGCTGACGATGCAGGTTTGCGGTTGCAGACGGAAATTGACGTACCGCCCGTGCTTTTCCTCGCCGGGCCAGTAGAGATACAGGTAATGGGTGCCGGCGGGGCCCGCGGCCAGGAACTCGATGCGGCCGATGTTGTTTTCCAGTGTCAACTCCGATTCGAAATAGGGGCGTTGCAGAGGATCGCACACCTTGATGCGGCCGTTCCGGTCGCCCGTTCCACGCCCGACCACCTCCACCGTCACCCGGTCGAGCGGGCGGTAGCAACGCGCGTCGGTGCGCAAATCGCCATACGCCGCAAGGGTGGTCTCCGCTGGAATGGACTGGGCGCTAAAGGGGGTCTGACGGGTGGGGTCGGTGGTCATGGATATCCTTCCTCGGTTGACAATGGCGGCATCGGCACGTCGAGCGCGTCGGCCACGGCTCGCAGCAAATCGTATTCCCGCGGGTGCACCCGACGGTCCCGCAACACGCAAAGGGTGCAGGCCTCGAGAATGCGTCGCTTCAGCAAGGGGGCCGCCTGCGCCAGGGTCCCCAGCGCCTGGTCCACCTCGTCCAGGCTCACGGAGGACGCCGGCGGCGGGGTGGACGCGTCTCCCAGCCCCGTCAGGGCTTCGCGATAAGCCGCTTCCCCGGCCGCCTCCGCCCCGCCCCAACGGACGAAGGCCGTCAGCAAGGTTCGGCAAGCCGGCAACAGAGACTCGATCTGCCGGTACTTGACCCTGGGGACGCCCGCGCGCTCGAAACGGGCGGACAGATGCCGGTTCACCAAGTGCCGCAACGCATATTCGAACAAGTCAATCTGCTTGTCCGCCGTCACCAGGTCATTCAGCACCTGCCGCATGCGCTCGTATTCGTCGCGTCCCATTTCGCGCAGCGCCGGAATGCACAGCGAGACCAGAGGCAGCCGCAAGCCGGGATCGAGCCCCGCCAGTTGCCGCGCCAGCGATTCGACCCCCGGCAAGGCCTCCGCATCCCGGCGCAGCATTTCCCGCTGCCGCGCGGCCACCCCGGAATCTTCCGACAGCAGCAGCCCATACACCAGCGCACGCGCCGCGACGCGGTCGTGGGCGGCTTCCCGCAGCGACTCCGGAACGCGCGCCCATTTTTGCTGGCCCGCATCAATGTCGATGTGTCCGGCCTGGCCGCTGACCAGTCCCAGGGCCGGCGGCCCCCCGGCGGACGCGGGTGCCGGTCGTTCCTCCGTGCCTTCCGGCGCGATCCGTTGCCCCGTCAAGCGCCCGATGCGCACCTCCAAGGGTGGATGTGTCGCGAACACCCCGCCCAGGTGCCGCGTCAGGGCATCGCTGAAAAACAGGTGGCTGGCCTCGTCGGCCCGCGGCGTCCGCAGACGCGAGCCCCGTCCCGCAATCCGGGACAGGGCCCGGGCCAGTCCCGCAGGATCGCGGGTAAACTGTACCGCCGAGGCATCGGACAAGAATTCGCGCTGACGCGACACGGCGCTCTTGATGAGGTTGGCGAAGAAAACCCCAATGTAGCCGATGACGATCAATCCCAACCCCAGCAACGGCAGGGGATTGCCCCCCTTGCGACTGCGCGACCGGCCGCCCCCTCCGCTGAAATAGGCCGTGCGCAAGAGAATGCGACCGAGAACCGTCAGAGCCAGGATGCCGAACAGAACCCCCATCAAGCGCAGGTTGAGGCGCATATCCCCGTTGACGATGTGACTGAACTCATGCGCCACCACCCCCTGCAGTTCGTCGCGCGACAAGGTGTCCACCGCGCCGCGCGTCACGCCGATCACGGCATCGCCGGAACCGGACCCGGCGGCGAACGCGTTGATGCCCGGTTCGCGATCCAGCAAAAACACCCGGGGCATCGATATGCCCGCCGCCAGAGCCATCTCCTCGACGACATTCAGCAGGCGCCGTTCGCCCGGATCGGTCGTTGCCGGATTCAACGGACGTCCGCCCAGCTCGCGGGCGACGGAAGCCCCTCCGCGCGAAAGCTGCGCCAGGCGGACCAGGGTACCGGTCAGCACCACCGCGAGCACTCCCACGGCCGTCCAGAACAGAATTTCCGGTTGCCACCAACCGATCTCCACCGTCCTGCGGGCCGCCGTCTCGGACTCCGTCGCCATCATGCGCCAGAGCCAGGTCACCAACAGGTACACTCCCCCGACAATACCCGCCACCGAAAGCGCGTAGCAGACCACCAGCCAGGCGGTAACCCGCCGCGCCCTGTCCTGATGCTCAAAGAAATCCATCATGCCAAGCGCTCGCCGCCCGCCTTCTAGAAGTTGACCTTGGGCGCCTGGCGCTCTTGCGCGTCCTCAACCTCAAACAGTGCGGCGGGCCCGAAGCCCAGGGCGCCGGCCATGACGACCGCGGGGAACTTCTCGCGCGCGGTGTTGTAACGCATGACGGCATCGTTGTACGACTGCCGGGCAAAGGCCACCTTGTTTTCCGTGGAGGTCAATTCCTCCATCAATTGGGCCATGGTGGCATTGGCCTTGAGGTCCGGATAGCGCTCCACCACCACCATCAACCGTCCGAGGGCGCCGGTCAGCTGCTGCTCGGCCCCCATCAGGCGCTGCATGCTGCCGGCCTCGCCGGGATGCGCCGCCGCCTCCTGTCCCGCGGACTGGGCCGCGCCACGCGCCTTGACCACGGCTTCCAGCGTCTCGCGCTCGTGTTTCAGATAGCCCTTGGCGGTTTCGACGAGGTTCGGAATCAGATCGTAGCGGCGCTTGAGCTGCACATCGATCTGGGCGAAAGCATTTTTGAAGCGGTTGCGCAGGGCCACCAGCTTGTTGTACAGCCCGGCCAGCGCCAGCACCACCAACACCACAACGATCAACACAATCAGTCCCGGTTTCATTTCATTTCTCCCTGGCGCCCCATTCAAGAGCAATCTCGCTTCGCTCGGTGTCCTTGCGCAAAGGGGATTCAGCGAGGGTTGGTCCCGTGAGTTTGCATGATAACGAGCGAATCGTGAAAACCCCTTTCGCAATCAACCATGCCATGCTAGCGTTTTTACGCGAGGATGTCATCCGACATTGCACCCAGGTTCAATGGGGGCCGCCCCGGGGGCGCGGGGCGGCGGGCGGCGGCACTTTTCGCAGCAGGCTCACGGCGGCGGAAGCCAGTCGCTCGCCGGACCCCGAGGCCACCTTGCTGGGCGGACCCAAGGTGGCTTCGTAGCCGCCGCGTCGAAACGACTCCCGGGTCGGAACATAGCCCACCATGCCATTGGCGCCACCGACCACCAGGGCATGACGCGGCCAAGCCCGTTCCTTGATTTGCAACTGGAACTCCACGAAATATTCGGCCGGGATGCCGACAAACATCACGTCCCCCAGTCCCAGCAATTGCACTTCGGCCGGTTGCCGCCCCCGCGTGGCGGCCAGTGCGCGGATTCGGTCGATGGCCGCCTGATAATAGGCGTCCGAGCGAAAACGCTGGGCGCCCGGAACCCGTCCATGGTATTCGTCGTCGGTAATCGCGCGGTACTCCAATTGCACCGTCTTGCGGCGTACGACCAGGGGCCAGTCGGAGGAATAGGTCATGCCGCGCAGGGCCTCCGTCACATCCCCGGCGAGACTCTCCCCGGCCTGTTCCTTGGTCAACCCCACGCCCCGCTCGAAATCCATGGTGATAACATTGCCATAGGCGCCATTGAGATACATCGGCACCGGACATCCGGCCTCCCGCAGTTTCGCGGCCAGGACCCCGGGAAAGCCCGCCGAGATCTCGTTGGTGCCGCCATGATGCGTGGGGTGACAGGCGTAATTGACGAGGCACCCCAGCAGATGGCCGCGCAGATTCCGAACCGCAAGCACGGCCACTTCCGGATCGCGCGGTCCTTCCAGCGCCAGGAAATCCGGGTTGCTGGAGGAGACCTGGCAACGGCTGGTGCCGTCTCGCATGCGTATGCGGCGGTTGTGCGCCACGTCGAAATTCAAACGCCAGTCGAATCCCAGTTCCGCAGGTTCCATGGCGGCCAGGGCCTGGCCGAACAGGGCGACACACCGCTCGATCAAGGCTTCGATGTAGACTTCGTCGCGCGGCTCGCTCCCCATCCCCGAAAGGGCCGGTCCTGCGTGGTTGTGCGTCGCCGCAATCATTATGCTCTCGCCGGGGAACCCATGCGCACGGGCGATGCGCCGTCGAATTTCGTTCACCTGCGTCCAGCGCACGGAAAGGGTATCCAACTGGATGAACCCGATACGCCGGCTACGGTGCGCGAAGACCGCGGCCCGGGCGAACAGCGGATCGAGAAACACTTCGGCATGCAATCGCTGCATCCATCCCTGTTTCAAGGTCCCGGACGGTGGAGTGATGTCGAGGGTGGCGAAGCCGGCTTTCATGCTGCGTTTCCTTTGTAACCTTGTAAACGACTCAATACCCGCGCCGTCCGCCAAACAACTCGTAATGAAGACGTCCGGCATAGCGGAACCCATGTTCCAGGCAAAGCCCGACCACTTCCTGGCGTCGTGCGGCCGGGATCTCGCCCTTCGCGTTCGAGAGGGGCATCAGCAGGATGCGTTCCAGCGGCAAGCGTCCCTGCAGCATGGCCACCAAGTCCCGGATTTCGGGTCCGTCCTTTCGGCCGGAGCAGACCAGTTTGAGCTGGCTATCGCAATGGTCAAGCCATTGGCGCAGGCAATCCTCCGCGATCGGCAACCGGTGGGACCCGGCATGCCGGAGTTTCGGACTCAAGGAGGCCAGGTCACATTCCACACCGTTTGGCGGCAGGGTGGCATTGGTCTCGATCGTGACATGGTATCCTGCGCGACGCAGGGCACGCGCCAGTTCCGGCAGTTCGGACGCCAGCATGGGCTCCCCCCCCGTGAGGACGCAATGACGTGCAACCGGGACCTTGCGGGCAAGGGAAACGATTCGATCGACGCTCATTTCATACCCGTCGGCGGCATTCCAGGCATAGGGGGTGTCGCACCAGGAGCAACGCTGGTTGCAGCCGGCCAAACGCACAAAAAACGAGGGCACCCCCTGAAGAAGGCCTTCGCCCTGCAACGAATAAAATGTTTCGCAGATTCGCATGGGACGACGGAAGTCTTCTTGCCTAGGTCAAAACGAAGGACGCGATGGAAAAATACAGAATGATGCCCAGGATGTCCGCCAGGGAGGTCACCAAGGGTCCACTGGCGGCGGCGGGGTCCTGCCCCACCTTGCGCAGCACGAACGGCAGGGTCAGCCCGATCAGGCTGCCGAGCAGGACGATCGACAGCATGGACAGCGCCGTGACCAGGCCGATGAGCATGCCACCGCGCCACCATCCCAGCATGAACACCGCGATCCCCATGGAGAGCCCCAGCAGCGCCGCCACCAGTGCTTCCCGTCCGGCGGCCTTGACGAAATCGCTGAGCTTCAATTCGCCCAGGGCCATGCCGCGGATCACCAGGGTCGCCGCCTGGGCCCCGGCATTGCCGCCGCTGCCGATCAGCAACGGCATGAAAAAAACCAACACCACAAACGTGTCGATCAGGGATTCAAAATGCGCGATCCCGGCGCCCGAGAGGATGTTGACGAAGATCAGCACCAGCAGCCAGGGAATCCGGCGGCTGTAGAGCCGCCGCAAGGGCGCCTTGAGATATTCCATGCCAAGGGGATGGATGGCGCTGCTTTTGTGGATGTCCTCGGTGGCCTCTTCGTCGGCTACGTCCAGAATGTCATCGCTGGTGACGATGCCCAGCAGGATGCCGTTGGCATCGATCACCGGCAGGGCGTAGAGATCGTACTTTCGGAAGGCCTGCACCGCCTCTTCGCGATCCTGCAACGAGTGCAGATAGGCATAGCTTCCGTCCATGAGTTCGCGAACCGGCGTTTTGGGGTCCGCCAGAATCAGACGCCGCAAGCGCAGATCGTCCAGCAACAGGCCCTTCTCGTCGGTCACGTAGAGCATCGCCAGCGTTTCGGTGTCCATGCCGACTCCGCGCACATGTTCCATGGCCTGCCCCACGGTCCAGTCGGGTCGCACGGAAACGTAGCGATTGGTCATCAGGCGTCCGACACTGTCGGTCGGATAACTCAGCAACGCCAGGGCTTCGCGCCGGTCCTTGTCGTCGAGCAGGCGCAACAGGCGCTGGGTCACATTGGCGGGCAGTTCCTCGAACAAGGCCGTGCGATCGTCCGGGGGCAGCGCCGAAATCACCGCCCGGCTTTCCTCCTGCGCCATGGCTTCCAGCAACTGGTTTTGTTCCGGGGCGTCCAGCAGCGAAAAGACCTCGTCGGCCAGCGCCCGCGGCAGCAGGCGGAAGAGCACAATGCGGCGTTCATCGCGCACGGCGGCGATCAAGTCGGCAATCTCCGGGGCCGCCAGGCCGATGATGAAGGCGCGCAGCCCGTTCAGGTATCCCGGACGCACCATGTCCAGAATTTCAGGCAGCAGCAGGCGAGTGACCACGGTCGAATCGTGCCGATAGGCGGACTGCGCGCGTTGATCCTGTTTCGCAAGCGTCTTGGCCATGACGTCGGCCCAGGCCAAAAGCCTCGCGTTGACCTCCTGAAGGTTGTCCATGCGGCCAAGATCGCGCATCCGTTCGTCGCGTTGCAGCACCCGCGCCAGCAACGATATCTCGGCCATGTATTCGGTGGCGACGTTGAAGGGAATCAGGTACATCAACACCAGGTGAACGCGCGGCGTTCCGTCCTGGCCGTAATCGATACCCTCCCGGCTCCAGCCGATGGCGCAGCGCAACGTGCCCTCCCCGGCAAGTCGGGCATGCGGACAGGCAATGCCGTATCCCAGGTAGGTGTTGGCCTGCGACTCGCGCTCGAGTACCTGGCGGACGATCTTGTCGCGCGCTTCGTGGTCCTGGGGTTCCCCCACCCGGCGGGCGAGAACTTGCAAGGCCTCGGTTTTGTCCGTGGAGGACAATTCCAGCAGCCTGTCTTCCAAGATTGCCGTGAGAAATGATTGCATACGATGCCCCCGCCCGCTCCTCGGCGTCAGCCGGGAGTACAACATCAAACCATGGCGGCGTCAACCGTCCCTGGCTACCCGTCCGCCGGACTCGATTTACGCCTCCGCCGCGGCCTTCGCCGTCGCTTGGTGCGTCCTTCCCGCACCGGCTCGCCCTCTCGCGGCGCCTTCAGGAGTTTTTCCCAGGCCTGCAATGGCGAGGCATCCGCGCCGGACGCGACCCGTCGGATGCGGGCCAGGGTCAGGGCATCGCGCAATACCTCGGGCATCCCAAGCCTTCCTTTAAGGCGTCCCGTCGGGGGGGGGGCATCGAACGCATCCTGCGCTTCAAGCAGGTGTCGGGCATGGTAGCCCACCGCTTTGGGCGGATGCATGCTCTGCACGAAGTTCTCCAGAACCCGTCCGGACGTCTGAGCCTCCACGCCACGGCGCTTGCCCTTCGGCAGATCGTTTCCCGGCAGGGCACGCTCGAAAAGCGGCCAATACAAGGCCGCGATCCGCAAGCCGTTGTGATGATCCGTTCCCGCGGGAAGACGCCCCGCCTCGGCGTCCAACGCCGCAAGGAGGCCCCACAAGGGCGAATGATTTCCTCCGGATTGCCTGACATAGACATCGAGGTCCGGCAACAGGACGGCCATCAGACCGGTCTCCCACAAGCTGCGAAAGGCCGGCGCGGCGGAAGCGAAACCGAACAACTTGAAAATTTCTTCCAGCACCCTGGGCACGGCCGCCTGCGCAATTTCTCCCGCATGACGCTTGATGGCGCGCCGTACGGCCGTGTCCATCGTCAAGTCCAGCCGCGACGCGAAACGCACGGCGCGCAACATGCGCACGGGGTCCTCGCGAAAACGGATGTTGGGATCGCCGATCGAACGCAGCACACGATTGTCGAGATCCTTGAGTCCGCCGACGTAATCGATCACGTGAAAGCTCTTGATGTCGTAAAACAGGCCGTTGATTGTGAAATCGCGTCGCTTGGCATCCTCTTCCGGCGTTCCAAAAGTGTTGTCGCTGCTCTGATAGAGCCCCCCGGGCACATCTTCGTCCGCCGCATGCGCCGGGGGCTGTTTGCGAAAGGTGCTGGTTTCGATCACCTTGCGTCCGAAGGCGATATGTGCCAGGCGAAATCGCCGTCCCACCAGGAAGCAGTTGCGAAACAGCCGCTTGATCTCCCGGGGATGGGCATCCGTGCCGACATCGAAGTCTTTCGGACAAAGCCCCAGCAGCAGGTCACGCACGCCACCGCCCACCAGATAGGCCTTGTAGCCGGAGTCCGAAAGCCGATAAAGAACCTTCAAAGCATCCGAATCGATGTTCTTGCGGGATATGTTGTGTTGGTCGCGGGTACGTATCGCCACGCGATCCTTGCGAAAAAAAAGCATAGTCTCTCACGAAAGGCAAAATTGGGAACCAGAAACCCGGCCCACCGCCATGTCACGCGGGGGGAAAGGCATCGACGGGTTCTCATGTTACCGCAAAGACCGGTCATGCACAAGAATTTCGGTTTGGAGGGTGCGCTTCACAACAGCGGAAGTCCTTCCGTCGTCATTGCGGGTGGCGGACCTGCGCCCGGAGGGCGATCAGATCCTTCATGACCCGCTCCAGCCCCGAACCGGTCCCGCCGCGGCCAAAGGCGTCATGCAACTGGCGGTAGATGCGGTAAAGCGTTTCATAACGTCTTGCGTTGTCCGCCACCGGACGATACTCCTGTTTCCTGACCCCGGTCATGTGCTGCTGGGCCTGTTGCGTGTCGGGCCAGGCACCGCCGACCACCGCACCAAAGATGGCGGCGCCCAGGGCGCAGGTCTGCGCCGATCGTCCGAGTTTCATCGGACGGTTACAGACATCGGCGTAAATCTGCATCGTAAAGGGACTTTTTTCCGCAATGCCGCCACAGTTTACGACTTCGTCGACCGCCACCCCGTATTCCTCGAAGCGCCGGACGATCGTGAGGGCGCCGAAGGCCGTGGCCTCCACCAGGGCGCGAAAGATTTCCGGCGCGCTGGTGTGCAGCGTCTGGCCGATCAGCAATCCGCTCAGCAGCGGATCGGCCAGCACGTTGCGGTTGCCGTTGTTCCAGTCCAGTGCCATCAATCCCGACGCGCCCGGCGCCAGGTCCGCGGCCGCCCGTTCCAAATTGGCAATGGCATTGCCG
The DNA here is from genome assembly GCA_964542285.1 of uncultured Lentisphaerales bacterium. GTDB lineage: Bacteria > Verrucomicrobiota > Kiritimatiellia > RFP12 > JAAYLN01 > CAZIUM01. The sequence goes on along the minus strand of CAZIUM010000004.1, from coordinate 2,964 downwards.
CTCGCGTATTCCGGCGGACAGAGATGACGGGCAAACCACAAAAAGATGTCTCCCACCGCCGATTGCCCCGCCTCCAGTCCGATCATCCCCGGCAGGATGGAGCCCGGCACGATGCCGCACACGCCGGGAATGTCGGGCACTCGGGCGTCGGACGGCGCCACCAGCATGTCGCAACTGGAAGTGCCGAGAATTTTCACCAGCCTTCCCGGACGAATGCCGGCGCCGACCGCGCCATGATGCGCGTCGAACCCACCCACGGCCACGGGGATCCCCGGCGGCAACCCTACCTGGGCGGCCATTTCGGCGCTGAGACGTCCCGCCACGCGATCCGACGGCACCGCGCGTTCATACAGCCTCGAGCGCAGCGCCCCCAGGGAGGGCGACAAGGCGTTCAAAAAATCCACCGAAGGCAGCCCGCCCCATTCCGTCGCGTACATGGCCTTGTGGCCGGCGGCACAGATGCTCCGACGCAGGATCAACGGGTCCTGGTTGCCGGTGAGGATGGCCGGAATCCAATCGCAGGCCTCCACCCAGGAGAAGGCGGCCCTGAACACGTCCGGGGCCGTTTTTTCGCAGTGCCAGATCTTGGCCCAGAACCATTCGCTCGAGTAGGTGCCCCCGCATTTGTCCAGATACGGCTCTTTACGCCGCCGGGCGGTGTCGGTGATGGCAACGGCTTCCTCGTGGGATGTATGGTCCTTCCAGAGCCACCCCTGGGCGGCCGGATGTCCCGCGAACTCGGGGGTCAGGGCCAGGGGGCAGCCCTCGGAATTCACCGGGATCGGCGTCGACCCGGTCGTATCGATGCCGATGCCCACCACGCGCCCGGGCGCGAAGCGGTCGTCGGCGCCGGCCTTGCGCACCGCGGCGAACACGCTGGCCTTGAACCCCTCGAGATAGTCTCCCGGATGCTGGCGGGCCAGCAACGGATCGCCGTCATCCCCAACGATCCCATCGCGCCCGGTGGGATAGGGAAAAACCTCCTGGGCGAGTTCATCCCCGGTGGCGACGTCCACCACCAGGGCGCGACAACTGTTGGTGCCGTAATCCACGCCAATCGCAAAAGCGGACGGTATCGTGTTATCCAAAGATGTGGTTTTGCTCATCAAGAAACTCCCCGGCGCCCAGAAGCGACCCCCAAAACAGCGGAATCTTTGCAGGACGAACCCCGACATTGAACATCGATCGACAAGGTATGACAACCAAAAATTCTTGGAAGCGACGAAGGTCGGAACCATTCCAATCTCTCGCCCAGGGTCATTATGTCCCACATCGCCCTTCCGTCTGTAAAAGTGGGACATATCGACCCGCATCGTTAAGCGTGATCCATCCGCTCAAACGGCACTTTTCAAATTATATTTTGTTGACCACCAGCAATTTACAATATTTTAGCCGCCCCTTCAAAACCCATTGGCACAGCGCCTGCTAGATAAAGGGACATCATTGCATTTGTGCTCGCCGCTTGGCATCGCAACACGCTGAAAGAATGGGCTTTTTAGACGGGCGACAAACCGCCTGGGAATTGGAACGGAAAGAATGTCAAAAGTTTTGGGAATCGATCTGGGTACCACAAACTCCTGCATGGCCATCATGGAAGGTGGACAGCCGGTCGTGGTCCCGAATGCCGAAGGCGCCCGCACGACCCCTTCGATTGTCGCCTTTGCCAAGAATGGGGAACGGCTGGTCGGTCAGCCCGCCAAGCGGCAGAGCGTGACCAACCCCAAGAACACCATTTACTCGATCAAGCGCTTCATGGGCCGCAAGTATGACGAAGTCGCCCACGAAATCGAGTTGGTGCCTTACGAAGTGGTCAAGGCCGCCAACGGCGACGCACACGTCAAGGCGGGCGACAAGGTATACTCGCCGCCGGAAATTTCGGCCATGATCCTGCAGAAGCTCAAGGCCGACGCCGAATCCTACCTGGGCGAAAAAATTACGCAGGCCGTCATCACGGTCCCGGCCTACTTTAACGACAGTCAACGCCAGGCCACCAAGGATGCCGGCCGCATTGCCGGACTGGAGGTGCTGCGCATCATCAACGAGCCCACCGCCGCCTCGCTGGCCTACGGTCTCGACAAGAAGAAGGACGAAAAAATTGCCGTCTACGATTTTGGCGGCGGCACGTTCGATATTTCGATTCTCGACATCGGCGACGGCGTCTTCGAGGTCAAGGCCACCAATGGCGACACGCACCTGGGCGGCGACGATCTCGACCTTGCGATCATGCGGTGGATGTTCGCGGAATTCAAGCGCGACCAGGGCATGGACCTGGGCAAGGACGAAATGGCGCTGCAACGCCTGCGCGAAGCGGCCGAGAAGGCCAAATGCGAGCTTTCCAGCGGGCAGACCACCAACATCAACCTGCCCTTCATCACGGCCGACGCCAGCGGGCCCAAGCATCTGGCGCTGACGCTCACCCGCCCCAAACTCGAGCAGTTGGCCGACGACCTGATCCAGCGCACCGTCCAGCCCTGTCGCAACTGCATGCGCGACGCCGGAATCGACTCCGTTGACGAGGTCGTTCTGGTCGGGGGACAGACCCGCATGCCGCGTTTGCAGGAACAGGCGCGCGAGCTGTTCGGCAAGGATCCGCACAAGGGGGTCAACCCGGACGAGGTCGTGGCCGTGGGCGCTTCCATCCAGGGCGGCATTCTCAAGGGCGAAGTCAAGGACGTGTTGTTGCTCGACGTGACGCCCCTGACCCTGGGGATCGAGACCCTGGGCGGCATCGCCACTCCGCTGATCGAACGCAACACCACCATCCCCACCAAGAAGAGCGAGATTTTCAGCACCGCCGCGGACAACCAGCCCGGGGTGGAAATCGTGGTCCTGCAGGGCGAGCGCAAGATGGCGAACGACAACAAGCAAATCGGGCGCTTCAAGCTCGATGGCATTCCGCCCGCGCCGCGTGGCGTGCCGCAGATCGAAGTCACGTTCGACATCGACGCCAACGGCATCCTGCAT
>CAZIUM010000003.1:0-50096 GCA_964542285.1 uncultured Lentisphaerales bacterium | reverse complement strand
GAATGTCCCCGGGGAAAAGAAACGATCTGGTTTTCGTTTCCACCAGGTATCCCGTGGAAGCCACGGGATGGATGAGGCCCATGGAACGCCGTTCGTGATGCGGGGACACAAAGGGGACGATGCGCAACCCGGCGATGTTAAGTTCCCGCCCGGCCACCGCCACACTGTGCGACACGTTGCGCGGCGCGACGTGACGTGTAAAATCGGCCAGCATGTGATCCGGTACGACCCAATGACAGCGCGATGGGGCAAGCTGCGACCACAACCTGACGTCACGATGATCCTGGTGGGCATGACTGAGCAGCACCAGTTCCAGATCCGACAGGTCGGAGGTGACCTCCAGCTCGGGGGCCTCGGGAATGCGGTTGTCGGGCAAGACGGGGTCCACGGCCCATTTCACCCCCCCTGCATGCAGCAGATAACTGGCGGAATAGATCAGCCAGACCGCGTCATGGTTCCGGGGGGCCTGCCATTGGCGCATCGTCCTGTGCCAGAGACGCGGTAGGTGAGTCGTCAAGGCCTTTCGCCGAGCCTGAAGTCTTCCTGAATTTGAGCAACTTTGCATTTCATGCTTCCAATGCCGTCCCATGCGCCTTTCCAGGAAGACTCGGGCCACGAGTGGCGAGCCAAAAAACCAGTCCCGCGGCGACGCCGCCCAGATGGGCCAGCGCCGACACGTTGCTGAACCCTGAAAGTTGTGTCCACGCCCCCCAGAATTGCATCAGCAGCCAACCGATGAACAGGACGTAAGCCGGCAGGCGGATCCAGCGGAACCAGAAGTACAGGCGAAACAGTAAGGCCAGCTTCGCCTTGGGAAACTGCAACGCGTAAAAGGCAATCACCCCGGAGATGCCGCCGCTGGCACCGACACAGGGCAGGCCCGAGGACGGGTTTCCCAGGATATGCAGCAGATTCCCCGCCAGCGTTGCAACCAGCAGCAAAAGCCCGTATTTCCACCGCCCGAGACATTCCTCGACATTGTCACCGAATATCAGCAGGAAGTACAGGTTGCCCAGTAGGTGGAAAAGCCCGCCGTGCACAAAAAAAGAGGTCAACAGGGTCAGGCCTCCGTAGCGTTCAACCTGAGCGGGCAGCAGTCCGAACGTTTGGATGGCCCCAGGCAGGTCGGCGAAAGCCAACAGGCTGACGGCCAGGATCCCGGTGGCGACTCCCCAGGTTACCCAGGGGTGGGTTCCCAGTCCTTCGCACTCTTGTTCGATGGGCATGCCGAGTACCCCCGGAATCCATTGCCACCAGGCATCCGGCGCCCCGGCATCCGCATCCTGGCGACGGGCATTTTCCCGGATGGCTTCGACTTCGATCCGCGCCAGTTTTTCTCTTGCGGCCTGAGGCAGCGAAGCGTCCCAGCGCGGTGGCGTCGGCGGAAGCTTGGGGAGTGCCTTGTATTCGCTGTAGTCGAACCACACGACATGGCACAGGGTGCAGACATCCAGCAGGGGTTGCGCGGAAGCGATGGTTGTCGGCACTTCCGCCATGAGCCGGCCGCAGGACGGGCAGAGGCGCTTGCGGGCCGGGGATCCCGTTCGGGCGGATTGCCAGAGAGAGTTGACTACGTTGGCCGGAATACTCTTGCGCAACAGGGCCAGGGTTGCCGAGCGTCCATCGCAGCCCGGACAGTGCCAGTACACTCCCGAGGCGCCTTTGACGGTTGTCAGCGGACTCCGGCATTTTGGGCAGTAAAACATATTCCCACCGATGTGATCGGCTTCAGTTCAGGCAAAGATCCATGCCCAGCCAATTCCAATGTGTACATCATACATAATTTTCGGGGCGGGCATCAATTCCCGGTCGGTTCTTCCGACAAGTCCAAGGATGGGGAGCCAGGGTGAAGGGCGGAGAGGCCCTTCGCCGCCGCGCTCGGGTTTCCCGCGCGATCCAGAAACCCGCTCCCTCCGTGATGGAGTCCGCTACCTCTTGCTTCTATTCTTGACTTCTGAATTCCGCCGCGCGGGTTTCCCGCGCGAAAGTTTCCGCGATGGAGCGCGCTTCATTCCTTCATCAGGGCATTCAGCCAGCGGAGGCAGGCGCCGCCCCAATCGAACGGCGCGTTCAATCCCATGCCATGCCGTCCTTCCTGGTACAGATGCAACTCGAAAGGCACTCCTTGCCGGCGCAGGGCCATGGCGAACATTACACTGTTTTCGAGCGGCACCGCGGTGTCTTCGCCGGTATGCCAGAGGAAACAGGGTGGCGTGTCGGGCGTAACATGGGTTTCACAGGCCAGTATTTCCAGCGCCTCCGTCGACGGGTTATCGCCGACCAGTTGACGCATGGATCCCACATGTCCGTGAGGCGGGCTCGAGGTGATGACGGGATAGCAGAGGATTCCGAAATTCGGTCGCAGCGAAACTTCACTTTCGTAGTTGTTCCAGGCCGTCAGGGCATGAGCAGCCAGGTGTCCCCCGGCCGAGGAGCCCAGGATTCCGATCCGGTGGGGGTACAGTTTGTATTCGTGGGCTGCCGATCGCACCCGACGCATGGCCTCCAACGCATCCTCGAGCATCGCGGGATGCCGAAAGCCGGCGGGGCCCAGTCGATACGAAACCACAAAGCAGGCAATGCCCGCATTGCGGAAATATTCCGCGTAGCCTTTGCCCTCGTGTTCGGCGAGGTGGTTATATCCACCACCGGGTAGGATCACCAGACCGATTCCAAGTGGATTGTGTTGCGGTAAATAGCAAGTGATGGTCGGCTTCGGTCGTGTGCTCCAGCATTTCATTTTGTGCATACATTGCTCTTTGTTGGCGTGGCTTGAACAAAAACAGGCCGTCACCCGAGAACCGTATCGATAATATCGCGTGTCAGCGCCACCCAGTTGCGCACCCGGTCTGGATCGTGTTGCACGGTTTCGACATCCTTGAGGGTGATGTCGACATGACACTCTTTGCAGGCGCGCAGGTCACGGGTGAGGATGGAGCGGATGCGGGCGCGATCGAATCCGTATCCGACCATGTCCGCCGGGCTGGGGCGGTAGCTCAGCACGTAGTCGCGTCCGATCTGTTCCGCGCAGCGGGCCACATCGGCGAAGGGCGACACTCCAATGCGCCGCAAGTTGGGGATCTGTCGCAGCATGGCGATTTTGCGGGTGAGGTCTTCGCAGCAGCCATAGGCAACCAACCCGAATTTCTCGAGAATCGGAAGCTGGTAACGCAGTAGGAATTCCTCGTGCATGGACGGCGAAACCGCCGTAAACTCCTGGGCCGCCATGTAGCCCCACAACCGGCCTCGCCGGACTCCGTTGACGTTGGCCGCGGGATCATCCAGTTCTTCGGCATAGGGCATGGCCTGGTTCTGATGCGCGCAGAGCCCCCAGTCGCCGGCGGCCTCGGCTTCGGCATGCACTTTTAAAATGCCGTCACTCATGAACCGAACCAACCGGTGCAACCACTCGGGGTTGTCGAGCATGTCCAGCATGAAATGTTCGATCCCGCGTAAATGTCCCAGGTCGGTTGAAATGTCGCCGCTCCACATCCGGTAGGAGGGCCCACGGTCGACATTGATGGCGATGAGGTCCCCGATGGCATCCGACAGGCGCGCGACGGTTTCGGAGGTCTTCGCTTCGTCGATCTCATGCCATGGCGTGCGTAGCTTGTCGAGGTCGGAGAGTTCCTTGATGGGATAGTCTTCCTTGTAGGACCCATGCGACTCCTCGCTGAAATGACGTTCGCCGGCTACGCCCCAGCCGTTGCAAACCCGGGTGGCCTGCACCGTGATCCAGGGCTCGAAGATCGAGTCGTCGTTCAAGCCATGCCAGAAAAGGCGATACCGGAAGAATTTTTCGTAGGCCTGGGCCAGGGGGGCTTGGCAAAGGACTCTCGATTCTGGCATCTCATGCCAGGCAAACGCGCGCACATAGATCAGCGGGCGCGTCGGGTTCAGGCTGTTGTGCCGACGCCAAAGCGTCCGACGCTCTTCCTGCAGTGGATGCGCGCAGATTTCGGCATACTGTTTTGCCAGGTCGCGTAGAATCGTTCGGTCTCGATCGGTCATGGTCGTTTCGTCCTCGGTGAACCCTACTATGCATAAAATTTTTCAGGCTGGCAAATTGGAGTTGGGGGGCGTTTGGCGATTGCGCTCGGGGGGGATTTGTGGACATCGGGGGCCAGTTTTCACGGAAATCGAGGCAGGGCGGCACGACCTTTCACGACCGCGGATAAGAAAACGTCGCGGATTCGGTTCGCGCGGGGAATCCGCGCGCGGCGTCGAAGGGCCTCGCCGCACTACCCTGTTTGACGCAAATCAAGCCACCAGAACGATTGAATCCAGGCGGCGAAGTCGTTAGGATTGTTTGCCGGATCGACGGAAAAATGGGCCAAAGTGGCGCCATCGTCTTTCCCCCTTGAACACCTCGGTGCCGGATGTGTCGAGAGTCTATTGTTTTTTTGCGCAACGGAACGATCCTTCGGGAGAATAAAAATGAAAGCGGAACAACAACCCAACATCGTGTTTTTATTCAGCGATCAGCAGCGTTGGGACACCTGTGGGTGCTATGGGCAACCGCAAGAGATCACCCCCAACCTCGATCGTCTGGCCGCGGAGGGCGTTCTGTTTGAACATGCCTTTACCTGTCAGCCGGTATGTGGGCCGGCCCGCGCCTGTCTGCAGACAGGCAAATACGCCACGGAGATCGACTGTCACACCAACCATCGACGTTTGCCGCCCGGCGAAGTCACCCTCGCGCATCGTTTGGCCGCCCAGGGATACGATACCGCCTACATCGGGAAATGGCACCTGGCCTCCTGTGGCCCCAGGGATGGAGCGGATGACTTTCGAACCAAACCGGTTCCGCCGGAGCGTCGCGGGGGCTATGATTACTGGCTGGCCTCCGATGTGCTGGAGTTCACTTCGCACGGGTACGATGGCCACATGTTCGATACGGCGGGTCAGAAACGCGAGTTTCCCGCGGGACGCTACCGGGTGGATGCGCAGACCGATTGGGTTCTCGAGTATTTAAACTCCAGGGAAAGCGGACGGCCTTTCTTCCTGTTTGTTTCGTACATCGAGCCGCATCATCAGAATGACCACGGCCATTTTGAAGGTCCCCACGGCTCCAAAGAACGCTTCAAGAATTTTGTAGTTCCCGGAGACCTCGAAGGGACCGGAGGCGATTGGCGTGACGAGTACCCGGATTATCTCGGTTGCATCCACAGCCTGGATCGGAACGTTGGGCGAATCCGCGAGGCCCTGGAACAACGCGGGTTGTGGGACCGCACCCTGCTGGTTTACACCAGCGACCATGGGTCGCATTTTCGCACGCGCAACGCCGAGTACAAGCGTTCCTGTCATGACGGGTGCATACGAATTCCACTGGTTGCGCACGGTCCCGGGTTCAAGGGGGGACAGCGCCTTGGAGAGCTGGCCAGCCTGATCGATCTTCCTCCCACCTTCCTGCACGCTGCCGGCGTGACGCCCCCCGCAACCATGCGGGGACGGCCTTTGCAGTTCTTGTCGGCGGGACAGGCGGACGACTGGCCCAGGGAGGTCTTTCTCCAGATCAGTGAAAGCCAGTGCGGACGCGCCATCCGGACGGCACGATGGAAGTACAGCGTGCGGGCGCCGGACAAATCGGGGGCCGATCCCTCCAGCGATGTCTACATGGAAGACTGTCTCTACGATTTGGACGCCGATCCACATGAGCGCAACAATCTCGTGGCCGCCCCGGATCTGCTCGAATTTCGGCGGAGTCTGGCCCAGGCCCTTAAACGACGCATGCGCGCCGCGGGGGAATCCGAACCGGACATCCGACCCAACTCCGAAGTTATGGGGGTCGTTTAAGTGACGGCAAAACAAAACAAACCAAACAAACCAGCAAACACTTGACTTCCGAATACCGGAACCGGTACATTTTTTTCATGTCTTTCGGAAGGCTTCCGGTTCGTTTCCCATCCGGTGTGTTCAAGCCGTTCCTTCGTTTCAATAGATTGTGGTGATATGTCCAACGAAAACAGTTCCAACGAATATCGCGAACAGCGTCTTGCCAACCTGCGGGCCTTGGCTCAACTGGGCTATGAGCCATTCGGCAGGGCGTATTCAAGGACCGGGCGGCTGGCGGAACTGGCGGAGCCATTCGAGGAAGGGTGCGAGGTGCGGGCCGCGGGGCGCCTGATGGCCGTGAGAGCCATGGGAAAAAGTCTCTTCGCCGACTTGCGTGACGGCAGTGGGAGAATGCAGATTTACCTCAACAAGAAGGAACTCGACGAACAGACGTTTGCCGCCTTCCGGTTGCTGGACATGGGCGACCATATCGGCGTAACCGGCAAATTGTTTGTTACCCGCATGGGCGAAAAGAGCATTCATGTCACCGGCTGGACCCTGTTGTCCAAGGCCTTGCTGCCGCTGCCCGAGAAGTGGCACGGACTCAAGGACACGGAGCGGAAGTATCGGCAACGCTACCTGGACCTGTTGTCCAACCCCGACGTCCGCGAGCGTTTCAACCAGCGCATTGCCGCCATCCGGGCGGTGCGCGAGTTTCTGCAACAAGCCGGCTACCAGGAAGTGGAAACCCCCATGTTGCAGGACCATGCCGGCGGCGCGGCCGCCCGGCCCTTCTTGACCCATTACCATGCGCTGGACTCCGAAATGGCGTTGCGCATCGCGCCCGAACTCTACCTTAAGCGTCTGTTGGTGGGGGGGTTCGACCGGGTGTTCGAATTGAATCGCAATTTCCGCAACGAGGGACTCGATCGCACGCACAATCCCGAGTTCACCATGCTGGAACTTTACGAGGCCTACGGCAACGTCGATACCATGCAAGACCTGATCCAGCGGTTGATTTCCCATGTGGCCACTGAGGTGACCGGTGGAACGGTAATCGGGGAGGGCGAGCGCGCCATCGATCTGACCCCGCCGTATCGCGAGACCACCTATCGCGATCTGGTGCGCGAACGCATGGGGACGGATTGGTTTGACCTGGACCTGTCCGAGGCGGTGGCGCGCGCCAAGACGGAAGGACTGGAGATCGATCCGGCCTGGGATCATTTGCTTGTTACGCACGAGGTGTACGAGAAATTAATCGAAAAATCGCTTTATCAGCCCACGTTTGTCAAACGGATTCCGGCGTCCCTCATTCCGTTGGCCCGTACCTGCGCGGACGATCCCGGCAGTGCCGATGTTTTCGAGCTGGTCATTGCCGGGCAGGAAATCGCTCCGGCCTACACGGAGCTGAACGATCCGATCGAGCAGCGGCTTCGGCTGGAGGAACAGGTTGGGGAGGAACGGGAACGACTGGACGAAGCCTTTATTACCGCGTTGGAGCACGGCATGCCGCCCGCGGGAGGAATGGGGGTCGGCATCGATCGCCTGGTGATGATCCTGACCGGCGTGGAGGCCATCCGGGACGTAATTCTCTTTCCGCAGTTGCGGCGGCTTTCGTAACCCTTTTCAGGGGCGCGCCGGTTCCCGCATCCGTTGCAACCGGTCGCGCAGCAGATCGCGCCGCAGGGTCTCGTCCGTGGGGTGCTGCAGTTGCATGAACACGAAGTTCGTCAGCAAGTCCTTCAGGATTCCGGGGTCCTTTTCGCGCAGTGTCAGCCAGGAGAAGAGTTCGCTGGCGGGCAGGGACAACTGCCAGGTCAGGGCATCGTTGGATTGCAGCCATCGCCAGGCCAGGCCGTCTCCCGCGGCGGGAATCGCTTCGATTCTTTGCCGCGAAAACCCCGGCTGCCTCGTGACGATCTCCCGTAAGATTTCCATGGGCGCATAGAACCCCGCACCGATTGCATGGCTGTCGGCAGGGATCGGCGGCATCAGCGCACGGGCCATTTCATCGCCGGTGGCGCCAGGGGCGCCGGTGCGTTCCAAAAACTCCTCCAGACTGCCCGATACCCCTTGCGCCACCGCCAAACGATTTTGATGGATGGTCAAGGTCACATGGTTGAAATCCATCAGTTGCGCGAAGGTCTTGCCGAAGCCGCTGGCGGAAGGACGATTGGTGCCGTGGACCTGAGGGAGCAGGCGATAACGCCAGAGGGGGGTGGGGCCGTCGATCAAGGACACCGGCGATGAAAGGGGTTGTACGAAATGGTTGGTTGCCGTGGTGTGATTTTCGAACAGGGCCTCGATCGTGCGTGCGGCCGCGGCGGCGTCGTTGAGTTCGAAGAGGTTGACGCGATAGAACCCGCCGTGGCGGGAGCGGATCAGGCCGCCGGCCACGTCGCCGGTCAGAACCTTTGCGAGTGCCGCCGACCAACCGCGTCCGCCGGGGAGGACCCCGAATCCGCCCACAGGGAATTCATTGGCCAATTGTTCGAGCCAGTTCAGGCTGTTGGTGGATATCGCGCGCAAAAGATGGCCGCCGGACATCTGGTGGGCGCCCAGAAGATTCCTGTCGCCGCAGAGTGCGGCCAGGCTTTGAACGGCGGCGGTGTCGGGGGCGGGGGGCAGGACGAGCGGTTCGGCGGGACGCAGGCGCAGGGTCAACATGAAGCGCCGTACATCGGCATCGAACCCCAGGTCGAGCCCGGAGCATTTTTGCGCCAGGTGGGCTAGTTGCGTCGGCGCGCTCTCTCCAACGGGATCGCGCCGGACCAGCGGGCGCAGCAGGTCCGCCAACAAGGGGCCGTCGAAGGTCACGCGCAAGAGCGTGTCTTTCATGGGAGTCGCAACGGGGGTTGTGCGGTCGCGCCGCCGGGTGGCCAACCACCGCAGCGCATCCAAGTTCGGCGACACCAGCGCATGCCCTTCGGCAATGGCCAGAAACAGCGGATCGGGAGCGCCGGCATCCCGGGCGCCGGCCAGCAGGCGCACCCCGCCTTCAGATTCAACCAGATCGTAAAGTCCGCTCATGGCGCTGAGGTAGTCGTCGAACGGTTCCTTCAAGGGAATCAAGGCTACCGGCACGGGAAGACCCGCGATGGAAGGCCCCGCCAGGAAGAACATGTGTACATCCTGGCGGGCATCCATTCCCACGAGACTGGGTGTCATCAACAAGAAGCCCAGGTGTTCCTGGAAATCCGCCAGGAGTTCCGGCTTGTTCACGGCCTGCAGCGCCAGTTTCATTCCCGTTCGCAGTCTCTCGTAGTGGGTGGAGAGAATAAGGGCCGGTTTGAGTTGAAGAAACCCATCGGGAACGGGGCCGTCGGCCCGGACGAGACCTGTCGGCAGGCAGCACAGCAGAGCGGCCAGGGTGGCGTTTCCTGCCAGGCGCAGCGGAATCATTGCGGTCGTCCTTCAATTTCGTCGACGAGGGCCTCGATCAAGCCGGTGAGTGCGGGATGGGCGGTAATGCAACGTCCGTCGCGACGATTCAAGCGATACACGAAAACGGCAACGCCCGGGGTTTCCTCCGTGGTGGTTTTGGATGGCCGGCGCGGTTGGTCCATCAGGCCGGCGTCGGCGAAGTGTTGCATGATTCCGCGCGCCTCCTGGGGGGTGAGCCCGATCTTTTCCTCGGAAACGTTTTGCCATTGCCGGTGTTCGGTGTCGATGGCAAAGTTCGATGCGACCCTGGGGCTTGCGCCGGCGATGAAACGGATGTATCCCACCCCCATGATGTCGAGGCGGCAGGGGGGGCGGCGTGGGGTTGCCGGCTTGTAGCTGATGTTGATCCAGTTCAATTGTGAATCGTCGACCACAAAGCGGGCGGGGGGGTGTCGAAACGCGGCGCAGCCGGTGGTCAGCAGAAGTGCCCCCAGGGAGACCCAGGCGGCGGCAAGAACAAGGCGGTGTCGGGCACGAGGGGCGCTGGAAGGCGCGGCGGGTTGGGCGGGTGGCAAAGACATGTCGCAAGTATAGCCGATTGCACCAATCCTGCAACCGGCGTGGAACAGCGGCGGCGATTCCGGAGCCCTGCCGGTTGAAGACCGGTTTAACCGCGCGTTCCGAGGTTAACCGTCGAACGGTTGCTCGGCTCGTCGTCGGGCTTCGCGGTATTTCCGGCGCATGGCAGAGGTCCAGAGACGCAGATATTCCAGGCGATCGGCCTTCGGATAGTCCGTGATGGCGCTGAGCCAGGTCACCGGCATGGGGTCCTGCGGCATCGACAAAAGCCGCTGCATGGCTTCGGGATTGTTTTGCGGACCCCCGTTGCGCAGGATGGCACCCCAGGCGGCGCGCAGCTCCTCGCCGGAATCCATGCACAATGCGCGCACCAGGTCGCGTTGAATGCCGAAGTGCCGGGCCGTCCAGCGCGGCTGGTACTGGAAGGCCTCCGCCAGGTGATAGGGGTTGATGGTGGGATCGGTGAGATCGTCGCTGGTGTGGGCTACGTGTCGCAGGCAGTTGGATTGGATAACGGGATCGTCGGAGGGATAAAAATCGCGTCGGATCGGCAGGCGGCGCAGCGCGAAGCGTCGCGGGCCGCCGGGGGTGCCGGGACGGTAATTCCATAGTTTCTGCCCGTCTTCGGTCAGGGTGAAGGTGATGAAGCGCAGGGCCAGTTCGCGATGGGGGGCGCCGCGGAGCAGGCTAATGGGGTCCGCGCTGACGCTGGAACCGCCGAGCGGAGTCATGTAGACCATGCGCGGGGTGCCATCGGGCGCACGGGTGCTTTCGGCCTGGAAGCGGCCGTAGAAATCGATGGCGATGCCGACAGCCGCGGCGCCGGTGCCGACATCGATCGGCACCTTGCCGGCGGCATCGGTGAAATAGCGCGCGTTGGCGGCGATGCGTCGGATGCGGTTGAGCCCTTCGAGCCAGCCGGTCTCGACGGCTTGCTGATACGCGGGGGGGATGCCCGGCGGAAGTTGCCCCGGAGGCAGTCCAGCCGTCGCGATGCGTGTTTCCCAGTCCATGATCCTCCGATCGTCGTACCCGTCGTTGCGCAACGTTTCCCAGCAGGCCTGCTGGATGATCATTTCAAAGGCCTTGGCGACGCTGCCGCTTTTGGTGGGGTCGGTGATGCCGACATGACCGAAGTAGGCCGGATGCGCCAAGTCGGTCCATCGTTGTGGCGGTGACTCGAGCCCGAGATCGCGCAAGCGATCGGGATTGTAGCAAATGCCAAACGTGCTCAGAACCGTGCCAAAGAAGTGTTTGCTGCGCCAGATTTCGCCACTGTGGCCCCGGGGGATCAGCATGTGTCCGTCAAGGCCGGTGAGGGTGTCGGTGGGCGCCTGGGTCTCGTCCTGCCAGGGGGGGACGGTCAGCCCCCGGCGCGCGGCGATGTCGTGGTCGTAGACGCCGCCTCCGAACAGGATGTCGATGCGGGCGCTGACTTCCTGGTGGTCATTGGTGCGGAACGCCAGGTAAAGTTCGCGGCGACGCGATTCGGCGGCGGCTTTCCCGTCCTGCAAGTCCGGCGGGATGGCGGGGTCGAAATGGCGGTCGAGCATCCAGGCGGCGCCGGCCGCCGGCCAGGCGCGCCCCTGGCGAGCCCACCAGGCGCGCATGGCCCCGACGTATTCGGAGGTCAGAAAACGCATGATTTCGGTTGTGCCTCCGATGACGCGCCAGTCCACGCGTACCGGAACTCCGTAATGGCGTTGGTGCCAGCGGCTGAACGCTTCGGCAAACTCCTGGCGGATGGCATCGTTATGCGGCGAAATGGCGACCAGGACGGGGTCGCCGGTTCGCCAGGCGCCGGTGTCGGCCGGACGGCGCAGCAAAAATGGCAGCGCGACCGTAGCCGCCGCGGCCAGGATGACGAGCAGGTTTTTCTTCATACCGCGATTACGTTTTCGGCCGTGACCCAAAGGGTGCGTTGACGGTTCAAGGGGTCTCCAGGCATCATCGTCGGGTTCAGCTCGCTGACCTTGAGGGTTATGTTTCCCTTTCCGGCGGATACGGCCAGGTCGTGCTGGGCCACCTCGCCCTGGTAGACCGTTTTATCGAGGCGCGCGGTCAGGACGTTGACGCCCCCGACCGGCGGATGGTCGAAGCGCAGCGATTCCGGACGAATGCACAGCGTCACCTCCGTTCCGGGGAGCGGGGGGGGATTGGGCCGTGTCGCTTCGATACGACCGATTTCGGTATCCACGAACAGACGTTCGCCCCGGAGCCCGGTCACCCGTCCAGGAATAAAATTGGCTTCGCCGATGAAGCCGGCTACGAAACGATTGGCCGGTCGGCGATACACCTCGACCGGCGTGCCGATTTGCTCGATTGCCCCGCCGCGCATCACCGCCAGGCGATCGGCCACCGACAAGGCCTCCTTCTGGTCATGGGTGACGTAAATGGCCGTCAGTCCCGCTTGCTTGCAGATGCGGCGGATTTCCACGCGCATTTCCAGCCGCAGCTTGGCGTCAAGATTGGAAAGGGGTTCGTCCAGTAGCAGGCAACGCGGTTCGATCACCAGGGCGCGGGCCAGGGCCACCCTTTGCTGCTGTCCGCCGGAAAGTCGATTCGGCTTTTCCGTGGCGCGATCGGCCATGTGTACGCGTTCGAGGGCATCCATGGCGCGCCGGTGGATTTCGGTGCGAGGCAAGCGACGCATGCGCAGCCCGAAGGCGACATTCTCCTCGACATTCATGTGGGGCCACAAGGCATAACTCTGAAACACCATGCCACAGTCGCGTCGATGCGGAGGCAGGCGCGTGATATCATCGTTGCCGATGTAGATGCGGCCGTTTTCGGGCTGATGAAAGCCGGCGAGGCAACGCAGCAAAGTGGTCTTGCCGCAGCCGCTGGGCCCCAGCAGGAAAAAGATTTCGCCGGGATCGATGCGCAGGGTAACGTCATGGACCGCTCGCAACGAACCGAATTGCTTCACCAGGTTTTCTATTCGAACGGCAACGGCCATGATGCCTCCGTCAATCGCGCCGCAGGGCTTCCACCGGATCGAGCAGCGCGGCGCGTCTGGCGGGATACAGCCCGAAGACGATGCCGATGCCGGCGCTGATGCCGAAAGCCAGCAGCAAACTGTAGGGGCGGATGGCGGTCGGCATGCCGGCCAGCCGGGTGATCAGGACCGGGATTCCGCTGCCGATCAAGAGGCCCACGATCCCGCCGCCGATCGAAAGCACGCAGGTCTCCACCAGGAATTGCAGCACAATGTGACGGCGGTGGGCGCCGATGGCGCGCCGGATGCCGATCTCCTGCGTACGTTCCGTCACCGAGGCTAGCATGATGTTCATGATGCCGATGCCGCCAACCAGCAGACTGATGGCGGCGATCGATCCCAGCACGATGTTGAAACGTTTCTTGGTGGCTTCGGCTTCGCGCAGCAGGGCCAGCGGAACATCGACGCGATAGTCGTCCTTTTTATGAAACTGCATCAACATGGTTTCGATGGCCCGCATGCCCGGTTCGACCGCTTCGATGGAGTCCATCTCGACAATGATCTGGCTGAGCTCCACTTTTTCGATGGCATAGCTGCTGGCGGATCGCTGCATGTCCACCTCGCCGTAGCGCTCGATTCCGGTGGACATGGGGATGTACACGTCCGTGTCCCGGTCCGGGGTCTGCATGCCTCCGGAACTCTCGGCATGCCGCACGATGCCGATCACCTCGAAGAAAGTCGATCCAATGCGTACCGACTGGCCGATGGTATTGCGGCCCGCCAGGAGGCGCCGGGCCCCCGTTTCGGTCAGCACGCAAACGGTAGCGGCCTTTTCTTCGTCCTTGTCCATCAGCACGCGCCCGGCCACCAGCGGACGAGCCACGACGTCGAACCAGTCCGGCACGGTTCCGACCACGCGCAACTCCATTTGTTGCGATCCCAGCAGGCCCGTTTTGCGCGTCATCCTGGAAGGCACGGTTCGGACCACGCCGGGGACGGTTTCGCGGATGCGCAGTTCGTCGTCATACTTCAGCCCATAGACATTCATGCGTCCCGAACGCTGCATGCTTTCCGCGCCGGCTTCCGGCGGCTTGACGGAAGTCAGGATGATGTTCTGACTGCCGAGTTTGCGAATGGCTTCCAGCGCCTGTTGACTGGCGCCTTCACCGACCGCCAGCATGGCCACCACGCTGCCGACACCGAACACCACCCCCAGCATGGTGAGGAACGAGCGCATCTTGTGGCGCAGCACATCCTGGAGCCCCATGTGAACCAGGGGCCAGAGTCGCAGTGCCGTCATGGCCCCACCTCTCCGACGATCTGCTGGATCTGTCCATCCCGCAGGTAGATGCGCGCCTGCGCGAAATCGGCAATGTCTTCTTCGTGGGTTACCATCAGGATGGTGCGTCCTCTTTGGTTGAGATCGGCCAGCAGGTTCATGATCTGCCGGCTGGTGGACGAATCCAGGTTGCCGGTCGGTTCGTCCGCCAGGATTACGGCCGGGTTATTGGCCAGGGCCCGCGCGATGGCCACGCGTTGACGCTGTCCGCCCGACAATTCCGAAGGGCGGTGCCGCAGGCGGTTGCCCACCCCGACCTGCTCCGCCAGTTCCTCGACCCGTTTGTGTTGCTCTCTTTTGGGGAACCCCATGTAAAACAGGGGCAGGGCGATGTTTTCGGCGACGGTCAATTGGGAAATGAGGTGAAAACTCTGGAAAACAAACCCCAGGTTCCGCAGCCGGTGGTCGCTCAAGGCGTCGTCGTCCATACGAGCGACGTCCAGCCCATTGAGGAGGTAGGATCCGCTGGAGGGTCGATCCAGGCACCCCAGAATATTGAGCAGCGTGCTTTTGCCGGAGCCGCTGGCCCCCATGATGGCCAAAAAACCGCCCTCGCGCACGCCAAAGGAAACTCCGGCCAGGGCATCCACGAATTCGCGCCCGACCTGGTAGCGTTTGGAGACTCCGGTCAAACGTAAAACCGCCTCGTTTTCCAGTGCTTTTTTCGCCGCGGCGGCCTTCATGCTTACTTGCCTCCGGCGGCGTTTCCGTTCTTTTGGTTGTCCGACCGGTTGTTGGCGGAGCGGGGTTCCCGTCCGTTGGAACCATTGGCGAGCCGGCTGCCTTCTTCAAGCGGCGGCGTCAGCAGAACCTGTTCGCCCGGCGAGAGCCCTTCGAGGACATGAACCATGCGATTGTTGTCCAAGCCGAGTTTGACGGGGCGTTTGACAACCTTGCCTTCTTTCTCGACAAAAACCACCGGGGACGCCTGGACCCGCAGAACGCACTGCAGGGGTACGGACACGACCGACGCATAGTTGGTGACCATGACGTTCACTTCGCAATTCATGCCGGCCCGCATGCCCTCGTAAGACTCCAGCTCGATGTCACAGTTGTACAGTTGCAGATCCGGATTGAGCCAGGCGTTGCGTCCGTCGGGCAATAGTCCGATTTTGCTGAGCCGTCCGCTGAACTCGCTGCCCGGCAGGGCGTCGGTTTTAATCAAGGCTTTCTGCCCCAGCTCGAGCTTCGGCAGGTTGGATTCCGGCACCGAGACTTCCACGCGCATGCCGCCCTCGATCGGGATGTAGATCAGTTCCTGCCGTTCGACCACGGTGGCGCCCGCCTCCAACGGCTGAGCCCCCCAGCGCCTGCGCGAGGCCTGCACCGTCGAGGCATAGATCGCCACGCCGTTGGTAGGAGCGGATATCTTGCAGTTTTGCACATATTCTTCGTAGGTTTCGAGACGGGAACGCTGCCGGTCGGCTTCCAGTTGCTTGGCGCGCAGATCGCTCTCGGCCTGGATCACGTTGGCGCGCATCTGGCGGGTAATCCGTTCCAGGGCCATTTCGGCCTGCTGCAGGTTGGACTCCAGCGTGGCCTGTTGCTGGCGTGCCGTGAAGTTGGTCAGCACATTAAGCGCCGTCACGGCGGCCGCCTCGCTGGTTAGTTTTTGTTTCAATGCCAGTTCGTCGGCCTGCAGTTCGCTGCGGGTAAGATAGCCTTCCTCGGCCAGTCGGCGCGACCAGTTCAGATTTTCCGTGGCGCGTTCCGCTTCCTCCCGCGACAGGGCAATTTTACTTTCGGCTTCCTGCAGTTGCTGCGGGTACTCGCCCTGGTTGTATTTCTCGAGTTCGAGTTTGGAAAGGTGCAGCTTGAGTTCCGCTTCGGCCACCGAGGAGCGTTGCTCGATCAGGGCAATCTCCAGCTTTTCCTTCGCTTGGGTCAGAGCGGCATTGGCATTCGCCACCAGAATTTGCTGGTCCGTCAGGCGGTCCTCGAAGTCGCTGGAGTCCAGTTCGACGAGCAGTTGCCCATTGGTGACCTGTTTGCCTTCGTCAATGATCCAAATGACGGTGTTACGGCCGCCGACCTGGCTGCGAACGATTTGATTGCGCAGGCTTTGCACCGTTCCGGCGCCCTTGACCGAAATGGACAAAGGTCCTTCACGCACCTCGTAAAGCGGGAGGTCGGAAGAGGGGGAGATGGCGACGAATTGTCGGGCCGCGACCAGCGTTGCCGCGACGAGCAGCGCCAGCAGCGCAAACCAGGCACGACGGCGGCGCCACCAGGGTTTCGGGGGGGAGTGCAGTTCAGAGTTCACGCCATGTTCCTTGTTCGGAGAGATCGAGGCGGGACAAATCGCGACGCAGTTCCAGTCCCGCAAGACGGTAGCGGACGATCGCGGCGACCAGCGCATTGCGTGCCGACAGCAAGGCGCTTTCCGCCTCCAGCATGTCACGCACTTCGGCGCGTCCCGCCTGTTGGAAAAGATCGGTGCTGTGCACGCGACGTTGGGCGACACGGACGGCTTCGACCTGGATGCCGAACGAAGACCAGGCCGAATGCAAATTGCGGAGGGAGGCGCGGACCGCGCTCTTGGCATTGTCCTCGGCGGCTTCGATTGCCCGTTCGGCCGCTTGCAGCGCCAGCAGGCTCTTGCGATACTGGTTGCGTTCGTCGGTGCGTTCCCAGGGCAGGTCGGATTCCAGCCGCAGACCGAGGGTGCGTTTGTCGTTTTCCCAAGAGCCGCCCGATTCCCGGCGGCGGCCATAGGCGGCACTGCCGGTGAGTCCAAGGTCGGCACGCAGTTGGTCGGCGGCCAGGACAATCGCGCGGCGGGCATCTTCGTACTTGCCGCGAATCACCACCAGGTCATGCCGGTTGGTCAGCGCCATGGCAATGGCTTCCTCTTCGGTCCAGGGAAGCGGTGGCGACCGGGTGTCGACGGGTTTGTCGCTTTCGAGGTCCAGCCCCATATTCTGCTCGATGCGCGTCAGTTCGGCCATGTTGACTTCGATGCGCGCATCGGCCGGCAGGCCGAGTGTGATTTTGAACTGGTCGTATTCCGCCTCCAGTCGCTGGCGTGCGGTGACAATCTGGTCGCCCGTGCGCAGCAGGTCCTGGCGGGTCTGGTCCAATTGGATGCGAGGCATGCGTCCGGCATCCGACATCATCTGGGCACGGCGGTAGCTGTCGGACAAGCGCTGGTGGTTGTCCCGCAGCGATTTCAGTTGTTGTTGCGATTCGAGCAGGGCATAGTAGGCCGCGGCCACCCGGATGGCATAATTCTGACGGTAGTTTTCAAAGTCGTGAATGGCATAGCGCAGGTTTTTTTCGGCCTGGGTCAGGGGCTCGCGGACGATCTCGCGCCCGGCGCCGCGCATCAGCGGGATGGTAATGGTGGCGTCCCCCAGAAGTCCGAAGGCGGAGTCGCGATCGCCCGTCAGCAACCGCACGATATCCAGTCCCAGCGAGGCGGCCAGGTTCATGCCGTTGGCGAATGTTCGTCCGACCGTGGCCTTGGCGGCACCGTCGGCCTGGGTCTGTCCGGAGCCGGAATCCCCGTTCAAGTCGCGTGTGACGCCTCCCTGCAAAATCCCCGCGAAGGTGTTTTCAAAAGCGTGGCGCTGGAGATCGAGATCCAGCGCGCTCGTAAAAATGGATTCCTTCATTTCCTGGTAGCGGGAATCGTTGCGTGCCCCCACCATCAGGGCGTCGGTCAGCGAGAGCACCAGAGGGTCCGGCAGATCGAGGTCCGCGAGGTTGGTGGAAACGTTGCCCGGCAGTTGTTGCGCCAGCATCAATCGGTTGCGCAAACGATCCGCGGGGCGCAGCACCGAAAAATCGTTGGTCTGGCCGGTGATCTGCGTCCGATAGTCACCGGCCAACCGGTTGCCGATGCGTTCGGTATCACGCAGGGCACGATCGGTCGACATGCAGCCGTTTGCCGCCAGCAGCAAGAGGGTGGCCATGAAAGGCCGGAAAATATGTTTCTTCCAGTGCAACATGAACCATGCATACTAGCACTTCGTGTGCCAGCATTCAAATCGGGGCGGCCCACTTATCAGTGAGGTGACCCTTATGACCCAAAACCGTTGCCTGATTCAATGGAGGGGGTGTTTTTCAGAGAATCACCAGGCAACGCGGCAGGGCGGAGCGGATTCTCGCGCCTTCGCCCTCTTTCAGGGGGCATCCCGAAAGATTGAGCGTGCGCAATTCGTTCCATCCGGACAAGTCCCGCGGCAGGCGGGGTAGCGGGTTGCCTCGCAAGTCGAGGTTGCGCAGGGCCGAAAGCCGGGTCCAGTTGTCGGGCAGGCTTGCGATCCGGTTGTCGGACAGGACGATGTCTTCCATCTGGCTCCAGGCGGCGACGTCCTCCGGCAGGGAGGTCAGTTGGTTCTCCGACAGGTAAATTCGCTGCAGGTTGCTCATGATGGCGCATCCGTCCGGCAAGGAGGACAGGGCGTTGCGGTTCAGCCGCAGCCAGCGCAGTCGGGAAAGCGCCGCCAGCTCGTCCGGCAGGGTCTCAAGCCGGTTGCGATCCAGATTCAGGTAGGTCAGGCCGGACATTTTCCCGATCGCCGGCGGCAGGTTGGTGAGGGCGTTGTCGGCCAGGTAAAGATGCTCGAGTGTCTCGAGTTGCGCCAGCGCCGGGGGGAATCCGGCCAGTCCCATGCCCGAGAGGTCCAGTTCCCGCAGGGCGCCCAGTTGCGCCAGGACATCCAGGTCGCCCGTTACCCTGGCGCCGCGCAGCCACAGTTTTTCGAGCCTGGGCAGGTGCGCCAATTCCCGCGGCAAGGCTTCCAGCGCGGCGCCGTTCAAATCGAGAAGCTCGACCCGGGCGGCCTGGCTGAGGGCGTCTTCCAGCGTGTCCGCCGTGACCAGTCTGCGCGGCGCTTCGCGGTGCTCGAAACAGCCCGCCAATGCCAGGCCGGCTCCCATCAGAAGCCCGCCAAAAATAAGTCGGATATTCCCTCTTGTTTTTTTCGCACAATTCGCTAGCATGTTTTCTACCTCTTCAAAGGGAAACCTATAAGCGCAAGTACGGCAGGCATGCCCGCCAAAACGCAACTGTAAGGACATTTCATCGATGAAAGCAAGCAAGATTCTGCCTGTGGTTATTGTCACCGCGATCGCGGCCGCCGATTGGAGTATGGCGGTGCCGCGCGCCGCGGAAGCCAGTGGCGCCCATTATCTTCTGGCGGCCGAAACTCTCTCCCAGTGGCACTTGGGCGGTTTTTATCGCTACCAGGAGCGGGATGTGGGCAGCGGATCGGATTCGCTCGTGCAGAACAAGGCGGGGGTGCATATCGGGTACGACGTCCGGCCCTGGTTGTCGGTGTATGGTTTTCTGGCCAGTGCTCGCGCCAAGCTCGAACCCTACGATGCCAGCGACAGCGACGCCGCGGCGGAGTTCGGTGGCGGCGCCTGGGTCAACCTGCTGGACCATGACATTCTCGGCAATCTCACCATGGAGACCCGGCTGCGCCTGCAGGCGATCGCGCAGATCAGTCATGCCTCGTTCGACGATGTCGGCGGGAAAGATCTAACCTATACCGAATTTTATTCGGCGCTGACCCTCAGCGTGATTTCCGAGGTAATCGGCAACAAGAATTACTGGCCCGACGCCATCGGACTGTTTGCCGGTCCCGTGTACGACAAGCTCGAAAGCAGCGATGTCGACGACAAGGGGGAAGCGATCGGCATCGCCGCGGGGCTCGATTTCTACCTCACACGGGACCTGTCGCTGAGCATCTCCTACGAGGCGTTCGAAAGCGATGGCGCGATCAATGGCGCGCTTAATTTCCGCTTCTAAAGACCGCTGTCCGCGCCGGGCCTGGATCGGTATCGATCTGTCCGGGGGGCGCCCGGTGGCCGCAGCCGCCTGGCGCAGCCCCGACGGTGTGCGTCTGGCGGACCTTGCCGGGGAGGAGTGGCGGCAACGGCGTTCCGACGGCTACCGGTGCAGCGCATCCCTGCCGATGGACCGGTTGTTTGCCGAGCATCTCGATCCTCCGTCCCAGGGGGGCAAACAAGTCCGGCGCCTGGTGGAAGGCCTGCTGGACCTGCGGTTACCGGTTCCGGTTGAACGTTGTGCGCTGGCCCTGGTGACCCAGGGCCGCGCCCCAAGGCTCGAATACATGGCCTATGCCGTTACGCGGGAAGCCCTGCAAGACGCCAGGGAGGTGCTGGCCCACCAGGCCTGCCCGGCGGAACGTATCGTTCCCGCCGCCCATGCCCTCTGGTTTTATGCCGGGGAAGCGGGGAAGGCCACCGGCGGTTGTCCGGGTTCCGCCGTCCCGGATGCGTGCTTTGACCTGGTGTTGCATGCCGCCGCCGATGCCTGGACGCTGCTGGCGGGACAGGGAAACCGCCTGCTGCGATGCCTTGTTCAGCCGGTCGGCGATCTGGACGGCATTCAGCGTGCCGTGAAGGTTCTGGCGGCGCGGTGGGGCATGCGTCATGCGCGCCTGGTACTGTGCGGCGAACAGGCGCAAGCGTTTCGCCAGGCCGACGCGTTCCCTGCCGGCGACCCGGAACATCCCGACGTCACGGTGGAAACGATCGATGCCCCGGCGCGTTATCTGGCACGTGCCCTGGCCTTGGAAGCCCTGCGTTCCGGTGGTTGCGGCGAAGGAAACCTCTTGACGGGAGAATGGATGCATCCGTTGGCGCGGCGGCGCCGTGAACGACATGAATGGATGGCCGCCGCCGCCCTCGGTGTGGCTTCCTTGACGATCGCCGCCGCCGCCTGGACCAATTCAATGCGTGCGCGCCGCGCCTTGTGGGCGCTGGACGAAAAACTGGACCGTCGGTCGGAGCGGCTGGCCGGCGGCGCCTGGACTCCGGAAGGAGCGGCTGGAGTGGAACTCGCGCGGCGTGAACTCGACACCCGGCTCAATCCGCGAGTCGAAATGCTCGGCGAAGCACGGTGGCCGCGTGCCCTGTCGGTCATGTTGCGCCTGGCGGCACTGCGTGAGATCGTGTTGGCCCATATCGCCATTGCGGACCGTCGCCTGGAAGTGGTGGGAAGCGCGCGGAGAATGCAGGACTTCGTGGCCTGGCGCGAAGCCCTGAAGCGCGAAGGATTGACCGTGGCCATCGATTCCGGCGCCGATCGCGCCGGAAGGGTGGCTTTTCAAGGCACGTTGCTGGCGCGCGAGGATCTGCCATGACGAACCCGCGCACCCCGGCACGCCAGGCCCTGTATGCCGCCGCGGCATTGATGCTGTGCGCCCTGGCGCTGACCGCCCTGCTGGGCCGGTCCCAGGCACGGTCGCGTGAGCTTTGCCGGGCCCGACAGCGGCTTCTGAACTCCCTGCAGCCCGACCTGGACAGGTTGGCGCGCTACGAGTCCGTCAAGACGCGCTTGCGCCAGGCATCGCCTGGGCCACGGCCCTGGGACGGTCTGCCGGCTCCCACCCGGCGTGAACAAAGACGTCTTGAGGCCCTCGACGGCTGGCAGGGGGTGCAGACGGAATTGGGCTGGGACGTGCTGCCCGCGGCTCTCGCGCTGCGGTTGCTCAATCGCATCGCCACCAATCCGTTTCCGCGGCGCGTGGCCGCCATGCAACTCGAGGCCCTCGATGCGTCCGGACAGGTGCGCTTGTCGCTGACCATCGAAAGCGTGCAGGCGCTCGACGATGGCTTCGCGGAACTCAGTGACTGATGGGCCGGAAACGCAGGCGCGTGGGACGGTCCGCCGCCTCGCCCAGCAATTTGCGGCGCTGTGCGTGGTAATCCTGGTAGTTGCCCTCGAACCAGGTCACCTTGCCGTCGCCCTCGAAGGCCAGGATGTGAGTGGCGACACGGTCGAGGAACCAGCGGTCGTGGCTGATCGTCATCACGCTGCCGCCAAAATCGCGCAGGCCCTCCTCGAGTGCGCGCAGGGTGTCGACGTCCAAATCGTTGGTGGGCTCGTCCAGCAACAGCAGGTTGCCGCCGCCCCGCAGCAATTTGGCCAGGTGCACCCGGTTGCGCTCGCCTCCCGAAAGTTGCCCCACGGATTTTTGTTGATCGGCCCCCTTGAAGTTGAACCGGCTGCAATAGGCACGTCCGTTCATGCGGCTTCCCCCCAGCGCGATGAATTCTTCGCCGCCCGTGACTTCTTCATACAGGGTGTGTTGCGGGTCCAGTGCGTCTCGCATCTGATCGACATACGACAACACCACCGATGTGCCGATCGTCAAAGTGCCCGCCAGGGGGGGCTGTTGCCCGGTGATCAGGTTGAAAAGGGTGGTCTTGCCGCTGCCGTTGGCGCCAATGACCCCCACGATTCCGCCCCGGGGCAGGTCAAACGAGAGATTTTCGAACAACAGGCGGTCGCCAAACCCCATGGCCAGGTTTTCGGCCCGCACCACCAACTCGCCCAAATGGGGGCCGGGAGGGATGCGGATACTCAGGTTGTCCGCGCGGGTGTCGACGGTTTGTTTGGCCAGTTCCTCGTAGCGCGCGATGCGGGCCTTGTTGCGGGCGCGGCGACCGGAGGGATTGGTGCGCATCCAGCGCAATTCGCCCTCCAGGAGTTTGCTCCGGCTGGCTCCCTGGCGCATTTCGCGTTCCATTACTTGCTGCTTCTGTTCCAGCCAGCTTTCGTAGTTGCCCTTGAAGGGGTAGGCGTGTCCGTTATCGAGTTCCAGGATCCATTCGGTCACGTTGTTCAGGAAGTAACGGTCGTGCGTCACCACCACCAGGGTTCCCCGGTAGCGCTTGAGGTAGGCCTCGATCCAGGCTACCGATTCGGCGTCCAGGTGGTTGGTGGGTTCGTCCAGCAGCAGCACATCGGGGTTGGAAATCAACAGCCGGCACAAGGCCACCCGGCGGCGCTCGCCTCCCGACAGCGTATCGACCGAGGTGTCCGGAGGCGGCAACCGCAAGGCCTCCATGGCCAATTCCACCAGGTGATCCAGGTTCCAGAGGTCATGGGCGTCGATCGTGTCCTGCAGCCGCCCGAGCTCGTCGTTGAGCCGGGCGCATTCATCGGCCCCGGCGGAACCGAGCAGATCGCAGACTTCGTCGTAGCGGTCAAGCAGGGCGCGCGAGACCGCCACGCCTTCGTCGACCGATTGGGCCACGCTGCTGCCGGGGGACAGGTGCGGTTCCTGCTCGAGGTAGCCGATGCGCAGGTTGCGCGCCACCTGGCATGTGCCCATGAACTCCCCGTCCACACCGGCGAGAATCCGCAGCAACGACGACTTGCCGCTGCCGTTGGCTCCGATGACGCCAATATGCGCACCGAAGAAAAAGGCCAGCGAGACGTCCTCCAGCACGGTTTTATGGTTGTGCCGGCGCGTTACGCGCTGCAGGTTGAAGACATATTCGCCCGCCATGGTCTCAATGCCGGGGGGCCAGCAGGCGGCCTTTCGGCTGTCCGATGGCGCGCAGCAGCCGGGTGAAGGCCGGATCGTCGAGGTTCATCGGCTTGCCGCCCCGGATGCGGTCGAAGGCAATCAGCCCCAGGCGGTTCTTCTTGTCCTCGTCCTGGCCCACGACACCGTCGGCCCGTTTGAGGGCGTATTCCACCGCCTTTTCGGCGCTCTGGCGAATGAGCTTGAGGTCGGCGGCATTGGGAGCCGAAGCCCGGCTGTAGTACCCGCTTTTCTGCACCAGGACCTTCTCGGCGTCCAGCATGTCGGCAAATTGACGCGCGAACCAATCTCCGACGTTGATCTTGTCCAGGCGCGGGTGCCCGAAGGCATCCAGGGGAATCACCACGCCTCGCCCCTGCATCTCCTTGATGATCGCTCGCACACAGGCCCCTTCGGACACGAAGATGTTGACGCTGTCCTCGCGGTCCATGATGGCCTTGAGACGCTTGGCTTCCGACTTGATGTTGAAGGCCATTTCGGGAAGATATACGGCGTGCACCTCGCGTTGGGGACGGCGCAGCCCCAGGGCCGGCATGAAGGGCAGTTTGTCGAGCATCTGGCGGTAGGCAATCGCCGTGGCGGCCGTCAGCCATCCGCAGTTGCGCCCCATGACCTCGTGAATGATCAGCATGCGCGAGTTGGCGCTGTGTTCGGCGACGACGTGGGTGAAATACCTGGCGCCTTCCTCGGCGGCCGTCCAGGCCCCCAGGCTCTGGCGAATGGGGTAGACGTCGTTGTCGATGGTCTTGGGCAGTCCCACCACCGTCAGGTCATACTGGTTTTCCTTCAGGAATCGCGCCAAGTCCGCCGCGGCGGTATTGGTGTCGTCCCCCCCGATGGTGTGCAGAACGTCGACGCCGTCCTTGATCAACTGGTCGGCCGCGACGCGTTGCGGGTCTTGACCCGCTTTCACCAGGCCGCGCTTGATGCAGTCCGCGACATTGGTCAGCTTGACCCGGCTGTTCCCGATGGCGCTGCCGCCGAACTGCAGCAAATCCAGTGCCCGGCGTCGAACGGCGGGCGTGACCCGGCGGCTTTCGCCCTTGAGCAAGCCGGCATATCCGCCGACATAACAAATAATCTGCACCTTGGGCGCCACCCTCGTGTAGGTCTCGATCAGGCAGCCAATCGAGGAACTGAGACAGGGCGCCAGCCCGCCGGCGGTTAAAATTCCAACCTTCTTGATTTCAGCCATGTCGATTTATTCCTGCTTTTCTCTGTCTTACTTGTTCCGAGTTTCGCGCCCCCAACCGGAGTAGATCCGCGCCAGGGCTGGGCGAAGTGTTCCCGCAACAGGTCCCTGAAAAAGTTTTATTTTGTGCCAAGCCGTTTTCGATGTCAATGCCAAGCTTGTTCGATACGGTACCGGCGTGGCGTAAGACCGGACTGTGCCTTGAAGAGCGCATAGAACCGAGTGGCGCAGGTAAAGCCGGCGGCATGCATGATTTCGAGAATCTTCATGTCGGTGGCGATCAGCAGCCGGCGCGCGTAGGAAAGGCGGACCTGGGTGATGTAACGGTTGAGGGTCTGGCCGGTGCGGGACGCGAAAAGGCGTGTCATGTGCCGCGGACTGAGCCCGGCCGCGTTGGCGACGGACTCGATAGTCAACGGATCGGCGATATGATCGACCATGTATCGTAACGCGCGGGCCAGGGCGGTGGGGGCGTCCTGGCGCCAAACCCTTCGTTCCCGCGGGGCACTCGAGAGCGCCAGTCGCATCAGCCTGGCCTTGACTTCCGTCAGTACAATGTCCAGGGCCAGGGGTTCGCCGGATTGCACCAGGGCATGCCAGTCGCGCAGTCGCGCGAGGTCGTCGCAGGGCCTGGTCTGGGGACTGGCCACGAGGAGTTCCAGGTTCAGCAGACGCGCCAGAAGCTGGTCGGGGAGCGACCACTGCAGCATCCAGGTCAGGGGCAGGTGCAGTCCGACGACCCGGGCGCCGGGATCGCGCGCCAGCAACTGGTGGGGCAGCATGCCCCAGTGGATCACCAGGCGCCCCGGGACCGGTGTCCGGCGGCTGCCGCCGTACAGCATGGTGACCTCGCCGCCCTCGAAGACACTGAGCTCGAAGGTGTCGTGTGTGTGCCCGTTGGGCGGATTGGGGATGTCGTAGAACGAACCAAACCCCGTTTCCTGGTAGTCCAGTCCCTGGCGTCTGCGCTGCATGGCCGGATATAGTAAAAAATTGTGTCGGTTTCGTGAAGAAATTCCTGGCGTCGGGGGCTAGAATCTTTTCTTTATTCGGGAGAAACCATCATGTCGGGTATCGATATACGCTTGAGTAAGTTGTTTCGCGGGAAAAGAAACCTGGTGATTTCCGCCCTGGACCACGTGGTCGAATATGGCGATCAACCCGGTATCGAGCAGGCTTCGACCGCCATCGAAAACTGTCTCGATACGGACGCCCTGCTGCTGCCGCGTTTCATGTTGCGGCGCAATGGGTCGCAGCTTGCGCGTCCGGACGCGCCGACGCCGGTCGTACGCATCAACTGGAGCGCCGCTTTTTATTATCCCCTGGAATATCGCGAAGGATACACGACCCTTGCCACCACGGTGGCCGAGGCGGTGCAGGACGGGGCCGAGGCGGTGATCTGCTCGCTCTTCCTGGAAGAGGAGAACGACCGGCGGCGGGAAACCGAGAACGTGCGTCTGTTCGCGGAAGTGGTGCGGCAGAAGGAGCGGCTTGGCATTCCCCTGATCGGGGAGGCCTACGTGGTGGAGCACCGCGAAAAAACCCCCGGGCAAGTGCATGCCAAGGTCAAGCGGGTGTCGCGCATCATGGCCGAACTGGGGGCCGATCTGGTCAAGACCTTTTATACCGGCGAGCGTTTCCACGAGGTGGTGGAAAACACACCGGTTCCGATTTTTACCATCGGCGCAGAAAAGCTGGATACCGACCTCGAGGTTTTACGCAAGGCGTACGACTCGGTGCGTCAGGGAGCCCGGGGAATTATCTTCGGCCGCAACATCTTCATGGCTTCGAATCCGCCGAAGTTGATCCAGGCGCTTAATGCCGTCATCAATGACGGTCTGACGCCGGAAGAAGCCTTGGCCCGCATGAACAAGGAATGAAACGTGACCCTTCCGGGCGACAACCCTGGCGACACGATCGGGCTTGATCTCGGGACCACCGTACTCAAGGGGGTGCGGATGCGGGGCCCGGACCGGGTTGTGGCCCGGGCGTCCCGGCGGGTTGCCTATCGCCATCCACGCCCGGACTGGTGGGAGTTTGACGCCGAGGAACATTGGCGCGACCTCGCCGGGTTGCTGCGCGAACTGGCGGGCGCCGCGCCGGAGCCCGTCGGGGCCCTGGCGCTGTCCGGGGCCGCCGGAAATACCCTGTTGACGGATGCGGGAGGACGTCCCTTGCGTCCCTTCATCGGTTGGATGGACCGGCGTTGCGCCGGACGGCCGCCCGGCTTGTTGCGGGGCCTGGCCGTCGATGAGGTGCGGCGGGTGACCGGCTGGCCCTGCCTGGACACTTTTCCCCTGGCCCACCTGGCCTGGTTGTGCGAGCACGAACCCCAAACGTATCGTGCCGCCACGCGAATCTGCCTTAACACCGACTGGCTGACGTTTCGGCTGACCGGTCGCTGGGCGCTGGATCATTCCACCGCCACGACGTTTCATCTGCGGGACCAGGTCGGACGTTGCTGGCACCCTCCCTTCCTGCAAAAATTGGGACTGCGTTCCGGGCAATTGTCCCGCCTGGTGGACTCCGGAAGCGCGATCGGCGCCCTGACGCCGGAGGCCGCCGCGGTCACCGGGTTGTCGCCGTCGACCCGGGTTGCGGCCGGCAGTTTCGATCATCCTGCCGCGGCTCGTGCCGTGGGGGTGGTAAATCCCGGCCAGTTGCTGCTCTCATGCGGCACCTCGTGGGTGGGATTCATGCCCGGAAGCGATCGCGATCGGCTGCTGTCCGCGGGATTGCTTTGCGATCCCTTCCGGTCCGCAACGGGCGGACCCTGGGGGGGCATGCTCTCGTTGCCCGCGATCGGCCCCAAGATCGACGAGTATGTCCGCCGGTTCATTGCTCCCGGCTCGGAGCGTCCCCTCGAAGTGTTCGATGCCCTGGCCGCACAGGCGCCTCCCGGCGCGGGAGGGCTGCGCCTGGATCTCGAGGCGCCGCCCGAAAGACCGGAGGCCCTTCCTCCCTCCATGCTGGCCCGGGCGCTGATGGAAGCCGCGGCGCGGTCCCTGGCCCAACGCTTGGATGCGCTGAAAAAACATGGCGTAGCCTTCCGCGAGGGCGTATTGTGTGGAGGTCCGGGCAAAAGCCCCGTGTGGCCGGGAATTATCGCGGAGCATACCGGAATCGATTTGACCGTGGCGTCCGACGATGCCGGCGCGCGGGGGGCCGCCTTGTTCGCCGCCCGCGCGTCCGGGCATCCGGGCGAAAGGACGCCGGATGTATGAAGGCTTCTGGAGCGGTTCCATACGAATCGCGCGCCGGAAAAGGTAGATAGCATGAGTGCCCGAAAAACCAGCCTGGAGTTGCGAAACGAGCGGGATCGAGCGGTGTTCCGCGACGAGTTGGGGGATTTTCTCCCGGATCGAATTTTCGATGCCCATGTGCATCTGTTCGATGCCACGATTTTCAAGCCCGACGCCGTGCTGCCGGCCAAGAGCTGTTACCGCAAGTTCGGCGGGGTGTTTCCGCTGGAGCAATACCTGTCCTGGGCGGAGGAATGGCTGCCGGACCGGGAAATGCATCTCAACAGCTTCGGGCACCCCGCGACCGATGTCGATCGGGACGCCGCGGCGCGCTACAGTGGAAGCATTGCGGACAATCGACGCGTTTTCGGCATGACGCTGGTCTCGCCCGACGATTCGCCCGCGGTCGTGGCGGAGCGGCTTGACCGGCATCGGCTGATCGGCTGCAAGCCTTACCTCAATTTCGTTTCCGGCAAACCCCCGGCCGAGGTGACGATCGAGGACATGCTGCCGGCCGGGCAGATGGATCTGGCGGAGGCGCGCGGATTGCCGATCACGCTGCACATTCCCAGGAATGAACGCCTGGCGGATGCATGGAATCAGAGGCAAATGGTTGAGGTCTGCCGGCGGTACCCAAACGCGAAGTTCATCTTCGCGCACATCGGGCGGGCCTACTACCTGCAAAACGTCATCGACCAGCTCGAGGGTATCGCCGCCTTTCCCAACGCCTTTCTCGACACCGCCATGGTCAACCACGAAGGAGTGCTGGAATACACGCTGCGTCACTTCCCGCGCGAGCGCATTTTATTCGGCTCCGATGCCCCCATCGCCCTCCTGAGAGGGAAATCGGTGGAAATCAACAATCAATACGCTTATCTGATGGGGGAGGATTACGCCATCGGAACATCCATTTTCGATGCCGGACATGCGGTCGAATTTACCACGTTTTTCTACGAACAACTGCGGGGCATTCTTCGCGCGTCGCGGCAAGTCGGCCTGACCGGCCGCGAGATCGAAAATCTTTTCTTTCGCAACGCCCACAAGGTCTTTACGGAAGCCGCCGTCCGCCGGTATGGCCAGGCCGCGGGTTCGCCCGCAAGCAAGGGACCGCCGCCACGGCATGAATCCCTGACGGGAGCCGGTGCATGAACTCAGAAAAACCGATTGCCATTGGATTGCTGCCCCTTTACTTGAAACTGTACGACGACATCATGCCGGAGCGGCGCCAGGTTTTTGCGCCCTTCATCGAAAGCATCGCCGCTCGTTTGCAAACCCGCGGGATGCGGGTCGTGACGGCTCCGATCGTCCGGGTGGCGGAGGAATGCCGGGTCGCGGTGGAGACGTTTCGCGACCGGGTCGACGTGGTGGTCACCCTGCACCTGGCGTATTCTCCCTCGCTGGAGGCGTTGCCCAGTCTGCTTGACAGCTCCTTGCCGATTGTCATGCTCGACACCACCATCGATGCGGCCTTCGGACCGGAGGTCAATGCGGAGCGCATCATGTACAACCATGGCGTGCATGGCGTGATGGACCTGGCCAACATGCTGCGGCGCAACCGCCGGCATTTCGAGATTGTGGCCGGGCGCGAAGATTGTCCCCGGACGCTTGACCGCGTGGCGGACCTTGCTCGCGCGGCCCGGGCCGCTTCGAGCCTGCAAGGGGTGGTCGCCCTCAGAATCGGTGCGGCTTTTGCGGGGATGGGAGACTTCGCCGTGCCGGAGGGATTGTTGCGCGAGCGGTTCGGAATTACCCTGCGCCGGGCCGACATGGAAGCGCTGGACCGGGCCGTGGAGCAGGTGACGGATGAGGCGGTGGAAAAGGAACTGGCTTCCGACC
Source organism: uncultured Lentisphaerales bacterium (assembly GCA_964542285.1). GTDB lineage: Bacteria > Verrucomicrobiota > Kiritimatiellia > RFP12 > JAAYLN01 > CAZIUM01. Next base: position 20,500 of record CAZIUM010000003.1, on the reverse strand, counting down.
GCCGCCGCTACAACTGCCGGCTGGATGCCGGCATTCATCGTGTGGCCGTCAGCGTGGGGTTGGGCTTGCGACAGGTCCTGGAACAGGAAGGTTGCGACGCCTTCAGCATTAATTTCCAGGCTTTCGACCGCCCGGATCGGGCCGCCTGCGCCATGCCTTTCCTCGAGATTTCCAAGGCCATGGCAAGGGGCACGGGATACGGCGGCGAGGGGGACATCCTGACCGCCGCGCTGGCGGGTGCCCTGATGCGGGGGTTCGGCCCGGCCTCCTTCACAGAAATATTCTGTGCCGACTGGGCGGGCAACACCCTGTTTCTTTCACACATGGGAGAGGTCAATCCCGCCTTGGCGGACGGTCGGCCGCACCTGTTTGCCAAGCCGTCGTTCGACGGCCGGTCCCGCGACACGGCCGTGCTGACCTGTGCCCTGCGTCCCGGCCCCGCCATGTTGGTCAATCTCGCGCCGGGTCCCGACGACCGTTTTGCCTTGATTGTCGCGCCGGTGGAGGTGCTGGCCGAGGGGGACCGCCTGGACCGGAGCCTGCGTGACACCATTCGCGCCTGGATCAAGCCGGCCTGCCCGGTGGCGGAATTTCTTGAATCGTATTCTCGCGCCGGAGGCACGCATCACAGCGTGCTGGTGCCGGACACGACGGCGGATGCCGTCGCCGCCTTCGGGCGCTTTCTCGATTTGCCGGTGACGATGATTGCATGAAGCCGACAGGAATCACATCACGGAGAAGCACAATGGGAATCAGTATCGGACTGGTGGGACTGGGGTCGTTCGGAAATTGTTTCGCACCCCTTTTTAAAAATCATCCCCTCGTGGATCGCATCGGGCTGTGCGACCGCGAACCGGACCGCATGCGCCGGTTATTGAACGATCCGTTCTATGCCGACAAGCTCAAGGCCGGGGATTGTTACGAGACGTTGGACGAAATCTGCCGCGCCGATTTCGACGCCCTGGTCATCATTACCCAGCCCTGGTTGCACGCGCCGCAATGCATTCAGGCCCTCGAGCATGGCAAGCATGTCTACAGCGCCGTGCCGATTATCTCGATTCCGGACGATGACGAGATCCTGGACTGGTGCGACAAGCTGGTGACCGCCGTCCGGCGTACCGGAAAGCAGTACATGCTGGGCGAAACCACGTTTTATCGTCCGCAAACGATGTATTGCCGCCGCATGGCCCGGGCGGGCGCCTTTGGCGACTTCGTCTATGCCGAGGGAGAGTACATTCACGATCTGGACGCCAACTGCAACCTGCGGGAGGTCCAGGAACGCCGCACGGCCAGCCGTTCGGGGCGGGAATGGCTGGCCTTGCGTGAGGAATACATGCGGCGGGGCGCTCTCGGCGGCCCGATGCATTACCCGACGCATTCGGTCAGCGGTCCCGTGAGTGTCATGCGGGCGCATGCCGTGAACGTCACGGCCTACGGGTACCGTCATCGTGAGGGCGATCCCTATTTTGAGGACGCGGCCTTCAGCAACGAAATGGCGCTGTACAAGATGAGCAACGGCGCCGTGGTGCGCATCCTGGAAATGCGCGAGGCGCCCGGACTGGTCGGAAACGAATCGGAAACCTTCCGGGTTTTCGGCACCCGCGGAACGTTTTCCGAGAATCGCTGGTTTTCGATTCAGCGTCCCGCCCGGGATGCCGTCGACCTGCAGAACCTCCCCAAACCGGAGCGGTGCAATTTGACGCCCGCCGAAATGTTCGACCCCCTGCCGCCGGAGGTGCGCATGGCCTTCAAGCGGGTGGCGCATCGCGACATGCAAGACGAGGAATTGCTCGGCATCGATTTCCAGCCAACGGGCCACGGGGGCTCTCATCCTTACCTGGTGCACGAATTTGTGTCCGCCGTGGCCGAAAACCGGCGTCCCGCCATTAACATCTGGGAAGCCGTGCGCTACATGGCCATGGGGGTGGCCGCGCATCAATCGGCGCTCAAGGAAGGCGTAACCCTTCGTGTGCCGGACTGGGGCGATCCCCCGGCGTAAATTTGTCGCAATCGTTCGCTTCCGGGACCTGCACGTCGGGTCGATCAACTCGACCGCGAGAGCCTTCGTAAAGCCTGACGGGGCGCATGCAAGCCGCTAAAATCGAAAAAATCGAAATTTTTGAATTTAGCTATTGCTTTCATTGCGAAAATGCGTATTCTCAAGGATGTGTTGTGTCGTTTTTCACCACACCAAACAGGAGTCGAAATGGCTACACCGAAGAAAACAACGAAAGCAAAAACCAAGGCCAAGGCGGCCCCCAAGGCCAAGAAAGTCGCGGCGACCAAGACCAAAACCGTAGCGAAGAGCAAGGTTAAAACCAAGGCTCAGATCATTGCTGCACTGGCCGAGGCCGCTGAGATCTCCAAGCCCCAGGCCAAGGTTGCTTACGAGACGCTGTTGGACATTGCCTACACAGGCGCCAAGAGCAAGGACGGGTTCATGATCCCGGGACTTGGCAAACTGATCAAGGTGCATCGCAAGGCCCGCGCCGGACGCAATCCCGCCACCGGCGAGACCATCAAAATTCCGGCCAAGACGGTCGTGAAGTTCCGCCTGTCCAAGGTGTGCAAGGATACCGTGCTGCCGCCCAAGAAATAAGGGGCCTTCGGCATTGTCGAACAACCACGACCGCGGCTCCCTGTTGAGTCGCGGTCTTTTTTTATGCTTCCGGTAGGCATGAACGGTAACCCTCCAAACCTTTTGTTCCTGTACACGGATGAACAGGCCTGCGCCACCCTGGCCGCCTACGGCAACCGTCAAATCCAGATGCCCAATCTCAACCGGCTGGCCGCGCAAAGCACGATTTTCGAACGCGCCTATGTCACCCAGCCGGTCTGCACCCCTTCGCGTTCCAGCCTGCTGACGGGACTCTATCCGCACAGCAACGGTTGCACCGAGAACAACCTGCGCCTGCCTCCCGAAGTTCCATGTCTGCCTGAGAGCTTCCGCGGGGAGGATATGCCACCGGTCATTTCGGCAAGTGGCATCTCGGAGACGAGCTGTTCGCCCAGCACGGTTTTGCCGAGTGGATCAGCATCGAAGACAACTACAACGCGTATTTCAGCCCCGGTTGCGATCGTTCCCAACGCTCCACCTACCATGCGTTTCTCGCGCGCAACGGGCACATCCCGACCGACGGGCAACGTTTCGGACGCGGAGAAGCCGCCCGGCTGCCGGAGCATCTCGGCAAGCCGGCCTACCTTGCGAATGAAGCCATCCGTTTTCTGCAATCCCACCGGTTCGACCCTTTCGTGCTGTATGTGAATTTTCTCGAGCCGCACATGCCGTTCTTCGGTCCGCGCGACGCGCAGTACGATCCTGACGGGATTCCCTTGCCGCCTAATTTCGAGGATGCCTCGGGCGAAGGCTGTCCGCTCAAGCATCGGCTGTTGGTGGAAAACTATCGCCGCAACGGACACAGTGGGCTGCCTCTGCGTACCGAGGATGACTGGCGCCGCATGATTGCCAACTATTGGGGGTTATGCAGCCTGGTGGATACGCATGTCGGACGCATTCTGGCGGAGCTGGAACGGCTGGACCTGGACGAAAAAACCATCGTGGTCTTTACCTCCGACCATGGCGACATGATGGGAGCGCATCGCATGCTGGCCAAGACGGTGATGTTCGAAGAAGCCGTGCGCGTTCCGATGACGGTCCGCTTGCCGGGACAACGCGAGGCGCGCCGGATCGCCCCGCCGGTCAGCCAGGTGAATCTCGTGCCCACCCTGCTGGAACTGATGGGACAGGAAATCCCGGCGGAATTGCAGGGACACAGCCTCGTGCCGTCGATGTTCGACGAATCGGCGGACGGGCGCGAACCCGTGATCATCGAATGGAACGGCGCCAACAACGGCATGGCGGGCGGCATGGAAGATGGCCGGGCCTTGCCGGACTGGGCGCTGGAAATGGCTTCGCCGGACCGCATCGCGCGCGCCTTGCAGGATCCCCTGCGCACGGTCGTCGATCCCTCAGGATGGAAGCTCACCGTCAGCACGATCGGCGAACATCAATTGTTTCATCTCGGCGAAGACCCCTGGGAACGGTATCCCCGCTACGGCGAGCCGGGCACGGAGCCGATCGTCGCGAAGTTGCGCGGGGCATTGGACGCCTGGCGGCGCAAAACCGGCGACCGCGTCGGCCCGACGACATGATCGTACGGGTGTTCAACGCGGGGTGGAATGAGTTTCGTCGCTTTGCTCCGAACCCTGAACCGCCCCCACGGGCACCAGGTACAGGGGCTGTTCGTTCGCGGGAAGGTTGAGCGCCCTGGCCAGTCCCGCCGGTTCGAAGGCGCCCACCGGTACCGCGGCCAGTTCCAGGGCCACAGCCTGCAGCAGCAGGTTCTGGGCGGCGTGACCGGCTTCCATGTGGATGTACATTTCGCCCCGGTCGCCATAGCGGCGGGTCGTGCGGGGCCTGACCGCTGCGATGACGATCGTCAGGGGGGCCCTGCGCACGGCGGTTTGACCGAGCGCCGCATCCGCGATGACGGAACGAAGGTCCCCCGCAAGGCATCGTTCCAGTCGATGACCGTCGGGAAGGTACCGATCGACGCCCCGGGAGGTTACGGCATACAGAACCAGCGGATAGGTGGCTCCCGCCGAAGGGGCCGTGCGCCGACCGTTGGTTGCATCGGTGACGCCTTGTGCCGCCCACAGCAATTGCGACAGTTCTTCGAGTGTCAACGCGCGGGATGCGAAGCGACGGACTGAACGACGTTGTGTCAAGGCTTCCTCCACCGACGTGCCGCTGCGCAGGCGGGGTGGAGGCAAGAGGCCCCCGGATGGCGTCGCCCCGGCTTGGGGGGGAGCGCCCAAGGCGGACGGGCCCGCGGTCAGAACGATGCAGAGGCTCAGAATGGTTTCAATTCCCCGGATCGTTTTCATTCGCTGCTCCCGTATGTTTGGCGCGTTCCTTCTGGAATACCACCCCGGTTGTGGGGCGCATCGCTGTTTGATCGAATTTTTTTTTTGCGCCTCAATTCGAAATGAGTGTGCATTCACTGGGCGCGGGCCTGCGCTTGGCCGGACGGGGCAACCTTTTCGAACAGGGCACTCAGTGCTTTCGACATGGTGGCGATGTCAAAGTGACGTTCGATACGTTGTCGTCCGGCTTCCGCCATGGCTTCCGCGCGTTTCTTGTCGCGCAGCAACTCCCCGATGGCCCGCCCCAGGGCGTCGGCGTCACAGGGCGGGACGACCAGGCCATGGACGCCGTCCAGGACGATTTCCGGAATGCCGCCGACATTCGTCACCACCGTGGGTTTGCGGATCGCCAGCCCCTCGATCACGGCGCGGGGCAGTCCTTCGCGCGCCACCGAGGGCATCGCCAGCAGGTCGCACCTCCGCATCAGCGCCACGGCGTCCGCGCGCCAGCCGGTATTGTGAACGCGTCCTCGCCGGGTGCCGGTTGCCGCCAGCGAATGCACCTGCTTGTCGCGAATTTCGCCGATAATCAGCAGATGCGTCGATGACGGCAATCGATCCAGTGCTTCAATCAGGTAATTCACGCCCTTGACCGGACGCACATTGCCGGCAAATCCCACCAACCGTGCCCCCGCGGGAATGCCGAACGCCGACAAATCGTCCTGGCTGGGCGCGATGGCGTCGTACCAGGCGACATCATGGCCCTTGTAGATGCGCGTCAGCCGTTGCGGCGGAATGCCGATGTCGTTACGCAAGTACGCCCGCACGGCGTCGGAAACGCAGACAATGTGCGCCAACCGCGGGTGCAGGTAGGTGATCCAACTGGCGGGGTCGCGTCGCGAGATGTGCCCAATGGTGCCGCGATACCCGATGACCGCGACCGGGAGACCCCGCGTGGCCTGCAGGGCGACCGCGAGCGTATGGTTGTGGGGCGCGTAAAGCACCTGGGGGCGAAATTCGCGCACCCAGCGGCGCAGCCGCCAGGCGGCGGGAAGGTCGCAGCGGTTGCGGCAAGCCAGCAGCCGGACCTCCGGCAGCGCCGCTCGAATGTGGTCGAGCGCATGCGCGTGCGGATTGACGACAACCTGCAACGCATCTCCCATTTGCTGACGCAGCGCCGCGAAGGCCGCCCGTTCCGAACGGTCCAGTCCGTTGTGAACCACCATGACCCGCGGGCCACTGTAGGTCGACGGCTTCAATTCGACGGGTTCTCCCGGTTGAATTGCCGCGCGCGCTTGACGAATTCGCGCGCAAACTGGTGATAGGATTCCGCCGCGCGGGACGAGGGATCGTACCAGATGACAGGCTGACCGAAACTGGGCGCCTCGCCGAACCGGATGCTGCGCGGGATGACGGTGTCATAAACCTTGTCGCCAAAATGGTTGCGCACCTCGCCGACGACATCCTGCGCCAGCCGCGTGCGGCCGTCAAACATCGTCATCAGGATGCCCTCGAGTGCCAGTTGCGGATTGGCGCCGTTGTCGCGCAAGCGCCGCACGAGGTCGGTGATCACGCTCAACCCTTCCATGGCGTAGTATTCGCACTGCATGGTGACGATCACGCCGTCCGCCGCCGCCAGGGAGGACGTCATGAGAATCCCGAGGGATGGCGGACAATCCAGCAGGATGTAGTCGAACACCCTGGCGTCCAACACCCGCGACAAGGCATTGCGCACGGCCTGCAAGTGATTGTCGCGACGGGCTATTTCGATTTCCGCGCCGGCCAGGTCCAGCTCCGAGGGAATGATGTTCAGGTTGTCGTAGGCGGTAGGCTGAATGATGTCCGCCACATCCGAGGACCCCGTCAAGACAGGGTACAGGCTGCATCCCGGTTGCGGTGCCAGTCCCAGGCCGCTGGTGGCGTTGGCCTGCGGGTCCAGGTCGATCACCAGGACCGTGTGTTTCATTTTTGCCAGGACGGCGGCCAGGTTGACCACGGTGGTCGTCTTGCCGACGCCCCCCTTCTGGTTGGCGATGGCAAACACGCGCGTATGGCCGGTTGCTGTGGTGGGATTGGGGGTCATGCTGGTGCCTGTGGGGTGGTGATCCATTGCGAACGACATCATAGGCTTTCGACCGCCGTCCTTCAATCGCGAAGTGCCGGGTGTGACGGTATGAATCTTGCTTGTAAAAATTGCTTGATTTCGGTGTTTACGCAAGCAAACGAACCAAAGAGTCTTATGTATAAATTTCTACTCTGTTTTTTGTCGATTCTGACGCCCGGGTTTTTGCTGGCGGTTGAGGAACCCAAGGTTGCCGCGACGGCCGTGGAATGGGAAATGCGGGTTTCGATTGCCTCATCGGAGGCCTTGGCCGATTTTCCGGTGCAATGGGGTGGGGAGGATTTACGGGTGCGACTGTCCCAGGCCGACGGGAGCGGGGAGTTGTTGTGCCTGTTGAAACCGCGACTCAGCAGAATCCTGTCCGCGGAAGGAGCGCGATTCGATCCGGCGTTTCACGACGCGGTACAGATCACGCGCATGTTGCCGCCGGCGACGAACGAGACGTTGGTGGCGGTGCGACGACATCGCCAGGGGATCACGCTCTACCTGGACGGCCAGCCGGCTTTGCGTTTCCCCGATCGCTGGGAAGGGGAGCTCCGGGTGGCGGTGCCTTCCACGGCCATCCCGGACGAAGACGTGGGCGGGTATGTTCAGCGCCTGGCGGATTTCCGCTTCGAGGACGACTTCATGTTGCCGACCAACGTGCCGAACGCGTTGGCAAACTGGGAAATATTGTCAGGGGAATGGTCGCCGCACAGCGTTACGGGCAATACCAGCGGAACCATCTCGCGGGACTTGCGGCGCTTTCCGACCCCCGAACGCAGTCCCAACTTCTACAGTCTGGATGGGCGTGGGGAACATGCGACCATCGTGGCGGGCGAATCGTTTTATCACATGTATGCCTTCCGCGCTTCGGTTCAGCATAATGCCGGAACGAACGGAATTGTCTTTATGGTGGAGGATGACCTTGAAGGGCATGCCTTCACGGTGCATACGGATGAAGATACCGGCCGGTTGGTTTTTTCGTTGTGGCGCGGAGCGCACCCGGGGCGCGGCCTGGGCATGTTCGTGGAAGGGGTGGTCACGGATCTGACGCCGGGACAATGGCTGCTGCTGGAAGTGCGCGTTTTCGACGACCGAGTCGTATGCCTGGTGGACCACGTGGAAACGATACGGCGGCGTCTGGCGATGCCTCCCGGGGGACGCTTCGGCCTTTACAGCCATGCCTCCGAAGGTGCGCGCTTTGACGATGTTGCCGCCTGGAGTCACGGAGAAATCGCTCTCGATGGAATCCAGGACCTGGCTCGTAACCGGCGGGGGGGGAAAGGCCGCCTGAGGGAAAGCCAGGCCGTGCTTTCGCTTCCCGCCTCCTGCCTTCATCTGCCCGTGGGACGGGGTGGATTCGCGCGGGAACCCGCCGGTACGGAATCCGTGCGCTACGTCTTGGGGGCTACCAACCATCCGCCCGCAAGGATGGACATGCTGGTGGCTCCACGAAGCAGGATTTGGAGCGTCAGCCTGATTTCCGGATGGCGTGGCGATGGCCAGGGACACTATCGACTCGACTGCGAGAACTCCGGAGACGGACCCCGGGCCACCCTCGTGTGGGTCGCGAGCAATCGGGTGACAAGACTCGATGCCGCTCCCTTGCCGGAAACGATCGGGGACGCCTTTGTGTTGTCGCTCGATGCTTCGCGTGAAGGCGAGCTGCACGGTTTGATCGACGATCGCCTGCTTGTGTGGCAGCCTGTCGAGGGCTCCCGAACCGGAGCGGTGGGATTTAACCTTTCGCAGGGCACGGAAATGGATCTTTCGATGCCCTTGGTGCGGGCGCATACCATGAAATACACCGACCGCTTCGAAAAAAATCCATTATATGTGATGGATCCGTTCATGCGGCACTGGGCCTCGCCGGAAGGCCAGTGGTTGACCTACCCCGATCGACGATCCTGGTACAAGAGCGATGTGTTGCGGCGCGTTTCCGTGCGTCTTCCGGCAATCGTCGGACAAACCAACGGATTGCACATGGCGGTGCCGGATGGCCAATCCAACGGGTGCATCCGCGTTGCCGTGAACGGGGAGGACCTGGATCTGATCGCCCGGTTCGACGCGGATTCGCCGGAAGAGGTCGTAGCGAGTATCCCCGTCAAGTCGTTGCCGGAATCGGTGGTCGATGAAAAGGGCAGCCGCATGCGGTTTTATACCGCCAGGCTGTTCGACGGAATTTTCCTGCTGCAATGCGAAACAGGACTGCTGGCGCGTTGCCGCCTGCCCCAGCCCCTGCCGGGACGCCGCATGATGGCAGAGGGATTGACGGTGGACCAGTTGCACCATTCGCGCGTCTATCGCGAACCCGTGCTCGATTGCCTGTTTACGGAATCCCTGCACGATTGGAACATTAACGGCGGCACCTGGGAGGTGATCAATCGGTTCCAGTGCAATCCGCTATGGTCGCACATGAATGGAGAAAATGGAGATTCTTTGGCCGCGTTATGGTCCAAATATGAAATTGTCGGCGACTTCAGCATTGAATTGACGGCCGGCATGCGACATGGATGGTACAGCCGACCGGGCGATCTGAACCTTACAATCCTGAATCGCCGGGACTCGCCGTCCGAGGGGTACACCTTGATCCCCGCCGGGTGGGACCCCGACCATTCGCAGCGCTACAACCGTCTCTTCCGCGATGGCGAGATGCTGGCCCGCAACGACGTGTATACGGTGCCGCGTGTCCGCGAGGGTCAGGAACGACGCGGGTTCGAGCCGTTGGTGGCTCCGGGGCGTCCCGTGCACGGCGCCTGGTACACGGTGCGGTTGCGCCGCAACGGAAACCGCCTGAGAGGGTATTTCGACAACGAAAAAATCTTCGACTTGCAAGACGAGGATCCCTTGCCGAGCGGATCGTTCGGTCTCTGGACCTATCGCAATTCCATGATGGTCGCGCGTGTTCGGGTGGCGGCCGAAAGCATTCGCCCGCGGAGTTTTCATCGTCGTCGTATCACGCATTTGCCTTCTCCCGCAAAGGATGCGATTGCCGATCGAGAGCGTCGGGTTGATCTGATGGCCAACGGCTGGCCGGTGGACATCCTGCGCGAGCGCTGGTGGAGTTCCGCCGACGAAGTGAGCCGTCCGCGACTTGATTTTCGACGCGGGGAGGAGCCGGCCATCATGCGGGTGCAGTCCACGCAGGGAGGCGGCACCTTCATGGCCCGCTCCGAACTTCCGATAATTCCGGCGGATAAATTGCTGGGGTGGCGCTTTGAAGTGGCTCGCCATCCCGAGGCCCGGTTCAATTTCGAATTCTCGATGGGGCGTTTCGACGGCACCAATTTCGTTCCGGTCGAGCCGATGAGCTACGTGATTTGCGGCACGGACGAGGAACGCGGTCCGCGCCGAGTCGTCGGGCAGTTGCCGCGTGTGCCGCCGGCCAGTCCGCGGCATGGGCGCAGCGAACGTGTCTGGACGCCGGTGCTGGTCTGGCTGCCGATCGAACGGCTGGATGTGCCGACCTTTGTGCGCCTGGACGGTTTCGGCAATTTGCAGCCCAGCGATGTGCAGCAGGGCTTGCGGGGCAATGCCGGCGGCACCTGGTACGAAATCCGCAACTTCCGCCCGATTTTCCACGGAGCGCCCGAACTGACGATGACGCATGAAGGCCATGCGGATGCAATCAAGACGTTGCGCGCCGGGTTGGACGGCGCCGCGTCGGGCCGCTTGCGAACGCTCGAAATTCCATCGTCCCTGGCTTCGCCCGGTACCCGTATCGAGTGGGGCGCAACCTCCGCCGGGGAAATTGCCCTGTCCGGGCGCATTGCCAGGCGTCCGCCCTCGAGTCTGAGCGTGTCGTCAACCCTGCCCTGGCCCAACGCCTTGCTGACGCCCGACAACGTGCGGCTCAATGGCGAACCGGTGAAACTGACCTGGCTGGACGGTGCGGAGTTGATCGTGCCGCTGCAACGTCCCCTGCCGGGGATCGACCATCCGCCCACCCTGGAAGTCACGCTCAACGACGGTCGCACGTTTCGACAGATTTTCGGGGCCGCCGCCATGGAACAACTTCACGAGCAGAGCCACGCCATGCCACCGGTGCTTTTGTCGTTGGAGGTCGGTGGGCAGAATGGCCGGTATCACAACTTCGAGCGTCGCTCCGAGGACCCCTCCGCCTACCAACTGGCGCAACCCCCGACCCTTCGTTTCGACGATCCCCGGCAGCAGTCCTACCTGCGGCTTTCCAACCGAGGCACCGCTTCGCGGTTGCAGGGAATTCTTCTGGAGAGGTATGACATGGTCGACTGGCCGTTGTTGCAGTTTCGTTATCGAGGAGACCCCATGGCGCAGGTGTCCCTGCAAGCGGTGGGGTATGGCCTTGTCAATTTTACGGAAAATCTGGCCGGCGCCACGGTGGTCCGACACGGTGCCACGGGTCGGGTGGACCGGTCCTGGCATTCGTGGATGGGAATTCCCGCCGATGCCGTCAATCCGAGACCTTTGCGCAGCGGTTGCGCCCTGTCGCCCGTGCGGTTGCAGGTTGGGTCGATCAAGAATCCGGATCAAACGGGGCTTTTCAGCGCCTTGGATATCGATGAAGTGACGACGGGGCCGGTGGCCGGCAAACAGCGCCCGCTGGCCTTCACGGCGCGGTTCGACCCGTCCTCGGAGGACCTCGAATGCGTTTACGCCCTGGCCGCCGGACCGGAACCCTGGGAGACGCGCTCGGCCCACGCGCGGGAGGATCTGCCATGGCGGGCGACCACCAATGGGGTGCCGACCAAAGTGGACACGAAGGGCTTGCCGGAGGGAATTCATCACCTGTTGGTGCGGGCGCGGTTGCGGGATGGCGATTGGTCGCGGGTGGCCGACGTGCCCTTTTTGGTGGACCGTGAACCCGTTACCGTCTCTTCCGCGGTGGTGCAGACTCCCGGAAGGTATAACGGAACGGCTTTGGATGTTCGTCTGGACGCCGGCGCGGGCGCCTTGCCGCGGCTGTCCACCCTGCAAGTTCGCTGCGGAGATGAACCCCTCGACCTCAAACGCGATCAACTGGGCCGGGCCTTGTATGGTCCCGGCGAGGTGCGATTGGAAATCGACTGGCCGGCGCTGCTGCGGCGTCAAATCCAGCAGGCCGGCGACGGGGACCGTTTTGTCATGAGTTTTTCGGACCTGGTCGATGCCGCCAATGCCACCTCGGGCACCCACGAGGCCACGATCACGCTCGATTATGCTTCGGATAAGACTCCTCCGACCGTTCCGCCAGTGAAGACCGGAACGAATTTCGCGTGGTATCTGCCGGTTGTCGAAAAACCGCAGGAACTGTATACGACGGTCAGCCGTATCCATGTGTCGTCGGGCAAGGACAAGGAGGATGGCCACCCCTACGTGGCCTTGAAAGCCACTTCCCGCACCGGTTTGGCGCGCAAGCGATTCGATCCGCTGTGGAATACCGGGCGCCATCCGTTCCTGGCCCTCAGTGTCCGAATCGATCCCGCCTCCAAAAAACCAAGCTCCGCCGCCACCCTGTTCCGCTTGCGGTTGCGTGCCGAGGAAGCGCCCCGCCAGGCACGCACCACGACGCTGACGGTCACCCCGCGGACCCTGGCCGACAGCGTGGTGCATGGCAACATGGCCTGGGAGCCGGGGCGCTGGAACGATATCGTTATCGACGTGCCGGGACTGATTCGCCGCACCAGTGGCATCCGCGATGCGATCGATTTGCGTGACCTTGATATCCTCTTGTCCGAAAAATCCCCTTACGTCATCCAGGTGCGCGCGGTGGCGGTCATGAGGGCCTGGACTCCGGCGGACCGGCTGGTGCTGCGTGCCTACGACGCCAGCGGAATCGACGGCCTGTACTGGCAGGGGGGGGGACATGCCCCCTTCACGGCTTTGCGTCCGGCCCTGGCCGCGTTGCCGGAAGACGATAACACCTGGATGAAGTTGCGCGTGCGGGACCGCGCCGGCAACGAAACCGCTCCTTACCTGGTGCCGATGCCGCCCGCGACGAATACGAAAAACGTCGAGAATCTTCCCGTGAGCGAAGATTGGGACTGACCGCGCTGGAATCTGCTTATGAAACGATTAATGATACCTTTTATCGACGCCAATATCATGGACGTCACGGTCACCGCCTGGCACAAGACCATTGGAGACCCGGTGCAGGCAGGTGAGGTGGTGGCGGAATTGACGACCGACAAGGCGGTGTTCGATCTGGAGTCCCCGGCTGACGGGCGGTTGCTTGAAATCTTCGCCGGCATCAAGAGCGTGGTGCCGATTGGGTATGTGGTCGCCTCGATCGGATCTCCCGGCGAGACGGACGAAGGAATTGCGGACGAAAACGAGCGCTTGATGACGGCCTACCGCCAACGCAATGCCGTGCCTTCCCCGGTTCCGGCGGAACCGGAGCGGAAGCCGGATCGTTCGCCCGCCGGGGAAGCTCCCGCCGCCGTGTCTTCTTCCACCGAGCGAATCCGCGCCACGCCCAAGGTGCGACGCCTGGCGCGCGAGCATGGGCTGGACCTGGCCGAAATTCGGCGGCAAACCGGGGCCGACATTCTGACCGAAGCCGTGCTGGCGCCATTCTTGTCGCGGGAGGCATGATGAATTCGGCGGCGGGAACAAACACAACGCCAGGCCAACCCATCGCGCAACGTGTCGCCCTGGTTACCGGAGCCTCGCGCGGCATCGGACGCGCGGTGGCGCTGACCCTGGCGCGCAGCGGGCATCGCGTGATCGTCAATTATCGCCGTTCCGATGACGAGGCCCGCGCGCTGGTGCAGGAAGTCGAGGCTCTTGGCGGCCAGGCCCTGGCACTGCGGGCCGATGTCGGCAACCCCGACGAAGTGACGGAACTGGTCGCCAAAATCCAGGAAGCCTGGGGCGCCGTGGACATCCTGGTGGCCAATGCGGGCGTCAACCTGACCATGCCGTTGACTCTGACCAAGCCCGAGTCCTGGCGCGCGATCATGGCGGCCAACTTGGACAGCGCCTTTCTGCTGACCAAGGCCGTCTCGCGGGGCATGGTGCGCCAACGCTTTGGACGGATCGTGTATATCTCCTCGGATGCCGCCCTGACCGGGGACCTCTTGCACGCAGCCTATAGCGCTTCCAAGGCGGGACTGCTGGGACTGGCGAAAACCGCGGCCCGCGAACTGGCCCCCCGCGGCATTACGGTCAATGCCATCGCGCCGGGCCCCGTCGAAACCGCGATGACCGCAGACATGCCTTCGGCTGGACGCGCCAAGCTGACTGCGTCCATCCCGATGGGACGTTTCGGGCGGCCCGAGGAAATCGCGGCCGTGGTGGACTTTCTGGTTTCGGAGGCCGCCGCCTACATCACGGGGCAGACGCTGAGTGTGGACGGCGGATTGAATACGAAGGTCTGATGGGAACCCCACGAATGGTCGAGAAGCAAATTTTTATTACGGGCCTGGGCGCCGTTACCCCCCTGGGGTTTTCGGTGGCGTCCGTTTGGGAAGCGTTGTTGCAAGGGCGCGATGCCGTCGCCGATTTCGATCGCTTCGATCTTGGAGGAATGAGTTGCCGGCGGGCGGGTCAAATCCGCGCGTATCGTCCTCCCGTGGAGGGATTTGACGATCTCGCCGGAGGGTTTGCCGTCGGAGCCTGCTGCGAGGCTCTCGGGCAGGCCGGGGGCGACCCCGGCAACCTCGGTCTGGTGACGGCCAGCAATTTTGGTCCGTTGGACTTGGGCGAACGCGGGCTGGCGGAGGAGCGCCAGGGGGTTTTGGCGGCTTGCGCGCAGACGGCAACCACGGAACAACTGGCCCAGATGCTGGGCCTGGAAGGACCCCGGGCGGGAATTTCCTTATCCTGCGCGGCCGGGGCCGGGGCTTTGGCCTGCGCCGCGGACTGGCTGACGGAAGGGCGCGCCGAGCGCCTTCTGGTAGTGGGCTTCGATGCGCTTTCCCGCTGTGCCTGGAGCGGTTTGTGTTCTTTACGCACCATGACGCGCGAACGCATCCGTCCCTTCGACCGGGAGCGATCGGGTACCATTTTCAGCGAGGGCGCCGCCGCCGTGCTGCTGGAGCGTCGCGACGTCTGCGAGCGTCGCAAGGGACGGCCCCTGGCCGTATTGTCCGGTTGGGCCACCGGGAACAATGGTTTCCATATGACGGCGCCGCCGCCGCGTGCCGCCGGATCGGCGCAGGTGATGGCCGCGGCCCTGCAACGTGCCGGGCTGAATCCCGAGGACATCGATCATATCAATGCGCATGGAACCGGAACCAAACCCAACGATTCCACGGAATCTGAAGCCCTGCATGACGTTTTCGGCGCCGCGGCCGAACGGATTCCCGTCACCGCCAACAAATCCGGCCTGGGTCACATGCTGGGAGCCGCCGGTGTGATCGAATGCATTGCTTCCGTGCTCAGCCTCCGAGATGGCGTGGTGCCGCCCACCATTAATTTTCGTACGCCCGATCCGGCCTGTCGGCTGGATGTCGTGCATGGCGCGCCGCGGGCGCTTTCGTTGCGCCGGGTCTTGTCGAACTCCGCCGGCTTTGGCGGCTGCAACGCGGCGGTCGTGGTGGAATCCGCCGATGATTCCAGGGGCGGGGACGGCTCCGATTGTTCCGGCAAGGCCGTCGTCACGACCGTCGCCGGTCCACGGGAACAGGTCGTCATTACCGGGGTCGGCGTGCTGGGATCGCCCGGCCTGGGACGGGACGAATTTGCGGCCGCCTGGGAAGAAGGCGAACCGGCGCTCTTTCCCGCTCAGCGGGCCGATCCGCCGCCGGGGCTGGAATCCCTGGCAGGGGAAGTGCCCGCGTTCGATCTGAAGGCCCTGCTGCCCACCCCCAAGGCCTACTTGGACCGGCAATCCGCCTTGCTGCTGGCGGCGGCGGCCATGGCGTTGCGCGATGGCGCGATCGACGTCGATGCGATGGATGCGGCTCGGAGAGGGTTGTCCATGGGCGCGGCCTGGGGTGCGTTGGAGACACTGGAGCGCTTCTTCGCCGACTTCATCCACAAGGGGCCGCGACTTGTAAAACCCATGCTGTTCCCGCAGTCCTATTCCAATGCGGCCATCAGCATGGCGGCAATCGAATGGGAGTTCCGCGGACCGCATTTGAATTTCGTCAGCGGGTGCGATTCGTCCAGCCAGGCGTTGCTGGCCGCCTGCGATACGTTGCGGCACGGACGGGCCGATCTGATGCTGGCCGGCGGGGCGGAAGCCCTGGGGACGGTGCGCTGGCGGGCGCTGGCGGAAGCCGGAAGGGGCGTCAACCCGGGCGAGGGGGCCGCGGTGCTGGTGCTGGAGAGAGGAGCCGCTGCGCGGGCACGGAAGGCGCGCATACTGGCAACCTTGGCGGGAGGCGCCTTTCTGGCCGGTCGGGCCGACCACCTGGATACCACCTGTCGGGACACGCTGCGGCGGGCCTTGGAGGACAGTGGTATCCCAGCGGCGGCCATACGCGGCACCTTTTCGTCCGCGGCCGGCGATGGCGCCGTGGCGCGAGCCGAGAAACTAGCGATCGACTCCCTGGGACCGGAAAACCGGGAACGGACGATCCCCGCGGAGATCACGGGCAACCTCGATGGGGTCGCCGGCGCCATGGCCGCGGCCTGTGCCTTGCTGCATGCCGATGCCGCGCGTTTGCCGGCCCTGGTGCTGAGCGCCGATCCGCGGGGAACCGCGGCGGCGCTGGTGTTGGCGCCGCCGGCTTAACGCAAGCGTTTCAGAGTATCCGCAAGGCCATGACGGTGGCCGGCCGGCCGGCGTGCAACCCGATCGTCGAGCAAGAGGGTCCTCAGACTGTCGGCGGGGCACCCGGGGTCGATCTCCCCGTCGAGGATTGTGGCATAACGCCCCGCCACCTGCTCTTCCCCCTTGCGCCGGGGCAGCGGGTCCGAGCCATAAATCAAGCGCCGGCGTTCGCTGGCCCACCGCATGGCCGGGGGCAGGGGCCAGCCACCGGGGCGCAAAGCGCTGTCGCAAACAAACAGGTCCTTGCCTTCCTCCTTCGTAAGGGTTTCCCACACGATCGCGCGTCGTTTGAACAACCATTTTCCCAGTCCCCAGGCCAGCATCGGGAGCATGCCCGCCGCGCGCAGCCGGGCAATGCTTTCCCGCAGCGGCAGGCCGTCGGGAATCTCCTCGGAGCCGAAGAGCCCCAGAGCCTCCAGGCGTTCGCAGGCCGCCACCTGGCGTGCCGCCACGACCAGGATGTGACGCGTCCCCGCGGACATGCGGACACAGAAGGGGGAATAAGTTTGGGAAATCCTCCAGCGTGCGGCGTTCCCGCCGGGCTTCAGGATGTCAGGCCATTGCGGTTGGTTCGCGCGCAGCATCAGAGCCGCGGCAACGGTTGCCCCGGGGGCCAGGCGCGCGGCATGGCCGTAGAGGCTGTCGTACAGCCAATCCGGGTCGAAATAGGGGTAGAGGTGAATGTGCGCGTCAAAAAAAACCATGGTTGCGCCTGGTGATACTGGAATTGTCTTTGCCCGTCGGGTGTCCGCCTCAAGACGGAGGCGTTGCCATGGCAACGGTGTTCGCGTTGATTTCGCCGATGCGAGAGGCGATGGTCTGGCTGACATCGTTGGCAATGGCGGTCGCCCCCACGCGGATGGCATGATAAATGGCGCGGTGGCTGGAGGACCCGTGGGTGACGATGCAGATCCCGGGAACGCCCAGCAAGACGGCGCCGCCGTAAAGTTCGGGGTCCATACGTCGTTTCATGGCTTTGAGCGCGCCTTTCAGCAACATGGCGCCCAGCATGCGGATTGGGTGGCGCACGAACTCCTCCTTCATCCAGGAGCCGATGGCATGGGCCACGCTTTCCGTGGTCTTCAGCACGATGTTGCCCACAAAACCGTCACAGACCACCACATCGGTTTCGCCCTTGAAAAGATCGTGGCCTTCGACATTGCCGCGGAAGTTCACCCCGCATTTGTGCAGCAGATGGAAGGCCTGTTTGGTCATTTCGTTGCCTTTGCCGTCCTCGGTCCCAATGCTGAGCAGTCCGACCCGGGGGGTTTCGCGGCGCAACACGGCTTCCGAATAGACCGTGCCCATCAGGGCGAACTGCATCAGCCACTGGGCTTCGCAATCCGTGTTGGCTCCGGCATCGATCAGCAGAAAAGGGCGTGAAGTGCGGGTGGGCAGGACACAGGCGATGGCCGGACGTTCCACCCCCTTGATTCTGCCAATCTTGAACAGCGCGGCCGCGACGACCGCGCCGGAATTGCCGGCCGACACCATGGCCTGGGCTTCCCCGGCCTTGATGAGGTCCATGCAACGCGTGATGGAATTGTCGCGTTTCCGACGTACCGCCGCCGCGGGCGCCTCGTCCATGCCGATGGATTCGGAGGCATGCCGAATCGACAGCGTTTCATTGGTGGTCACGCCGCGGGTTCGCAGCTCGTCCTGGATTGCGGGTTCGCTGCCGACCATGACGATCTGCGAAACCCCCGGCATTTCTTCCAAGTGGCGGGACGCTTCAATGCAGCCGCGTACTGTTTCCCTGGGTGCGTGATCGCCCCCCATGATATCGACCGCAATCTTCATCGAAGTTTCAACGGCCGGGGTTTATTCGCCGTCGGTTGCGATCGTCAACACTTTACGTTTGCGGTAAAAACCGCATGATTCGCATACGCGATGAGCCCGCTGCGGCGCGCCGCATTCCGGGCAGGCCGTAACCTGGGCGACGTCCGCCTTAATGTGCGCCTTGCGTTGACGGACGCGCATCTTCGATTTTTTTCTTTTTGGTACTGCCATAAATTCGACTCCGTGAAACCTGTCGGGATCAAGCGATCCACATCAGGTCACATTATCATCTTCCGAAGGTTCAATACAATCCAAACCGTCCAGTACGCTCCAGCAAATGTCCGCTTTTGGAGGACATTTGCAGGGACCGCGGTTGAGATCGGCCCCACAACCGGCACACAACCCCCGGCAACTGTCCCGACACAAGGGATGGCTTGGTAAAAGCAATAGGATAGCTTCCCGCAATTCCGCGGTCAAGTCCACGAAACAATCCGGGGCGTCGTCGATTTCCATCACGAAGGTCAGGTGTTCCTCGCGTGCCCGCCAATCGAATCGTTGGGCGCAGCGGCAGCAGACGCAGCGGAAGTCCATTTCCACCGCGCCGCGCACCAGCAGTTCGTTGTCGATACGTTGTACGAAAAGATCGTAGCGCAGGTCGCTCCAGCTCGGAAAAAGTTCGCGCGAAGCGTCATCCAGCGCCAGCACCTTCGCGTCGATGGCGCCGACAAACGCTTCGCCATGCCGATCCAGGCGGTCGATGTCAACGATCATAGGCGCCGCTGCCATTGGGGCGTGCTCCTTTCGGGGTCAGGCACTGTTGCGGATGGTCTGCCATGAAGCGGATCAGATGCCGCTGCACGCTGGCGGGGACGAACCCGCTGGTGTCGCCGCCATAGCGGGCCACTTCGCGCACGGTGCTGGCGGTGACGTAGCTGTGTTCCTCCTGGGGCATCATGAACAGGGTTTCGATTTCAGGGGCCAGCTTGCGGTTTGTAAGGGCCATTTGAAATTCGTATTCGAAATCGGAATAGGCCCGCAGTCCCCGCACCACCACTTTCACGTCGTGATGGCGGCAGAAATCGACCAGCAGACCGTCGAGCGGCGCGATGGAAACATTGGGCAAATGCTTCACCGCATCGCGCGTCATGGCGATGCGCTCGTCGATTTCGAACATGGCGCTGGATTTGTTCGAAAGCGTGGCCACCGCCACGGTCAAGTGACTGAAAATCCGAGTCGAACGTTCGATCAGGTCCAGATGGCCCAGTGTTAAGGGATCGAACGACCCGGGATAGACGGCATGTTCCTTCATTGTCTTCCTTGAGATGTTTTCTGGCGGATCAACAAACGCGTGTGTCCGTAGACCCTGTCGCGCAAGGATTGCCAACCATTCCATGCCGACACCTGCGCGTGTCGGGGCAGTTCGATCGCCAGCAGTCCGTGGGGCGCTACAGTTTCTCCATCGCGCAGCATGGTCGCCAGGCCGTCCAACCACTCCGGGCTGGCTTCGGCATAGGGCGGATCCGCGAAAACGATGTCGTAAGCTTCTTTAGGTCCGCCCGCTCGAATCCAGTTTTCCACGCGCCCGCACACCACCGGCAGCGGCTTGTCGGCGATGCGTGCGATGTTTTCGCGCGCCACGCGACAGGTGCCTTTGTCCATTTCAATCCAGGTCACCTCCGCGGCCCCCCGGCTGAGCGCTTCCAGCCCTACGGCGCCGGAGCCCGCATAAAGGTCCAGAAACCGCGCGCCGACGACTTCCGTCGCCAGCATCGAAAACAGGGCTTCGCGAACACGATCCTGTGTCGGCCGGACGCGTTCACCGCGCGGGACCTTGACCAGCCTCCCGCGAAACTCACCTCCGGTAATTCGCATGTCCGTTATTCTAGCGCAAACGCCGTGTCCCTGGCAAACGGAAAGGCGCTCCGGCGTTGCGCAATTCTCTTTTTGGCGCAGAGGCGGGAGGGGAGCGGGTGATTTGAGGGTTGAGAAGCGCCTGCCCGTGCAAGGGGTGATAAAAAAAAAAGCGATTGATGGGAAACAGGTTTCAGCTTTTTGCTAAGCTGTTTTTATGG
>CAZIUM010000002.1:0-60800 GCA_964542285.1 uncultured Lentisphaerales bacterium | reverse complement strand
GGCGATTTCATGGATGGCCACCCTCCTGATCCTGCCCCCCATGCTGAATCTCTTGCGCCGTCGCCTGTTTGACGAACAACCGAATAAAGGAGAAAAGAGACCATGAAACTCGTTCTTATTCTGTCCATGGTAATCGCGGGTATCGTTTCGCTGAGTTACACGCGGGCCGATGAAGATGGAATCCTTCCGGCCGATGAAATCATGAGCCGTGCCAACCAGGCCTTCTACTATGCCGGTGAAGACGGACGGTCCGACGTTACCATGACTATTACGGACGCCCAAGGGGGACAGCGTACGCGTGAATTGACCATTTTGCGGCGCAACGAAGGCGAAGAGCAGAAATTTTACGTCTATTTCAAAGCGCCCGCCGACGTGCGACGCATGGCGTACCTGGTCTGGAAAAAACCGGGCGGAAACGACGATCGCTGGTTGTTTCTTCCGGCGCTTAACCTGGAAAAACGCATCGCGCCGGGGGACAAGCGCACCTCGTTTGCCGGATCGGATTATTTTTACGAAGATGTTTCGGGGCGCGGGCTCTCCGAGGATCGTCACGAACTGGAAGAATCCACCGATCGTTATCATGTCATTAAAAATACGCCGGTCGATCCAGGCTCGGTCGAATTTGCCTGGTACCGCGTGAAAATCGACAAGGAAACCTTCCTGCCGATGAAATCGGAGTACTACGATGCCGCCGGCAAGCTGTACCGCACGATCGAGGTTTCCAAGGTCCAAACCATCGACGGCATTCCGACGGCGATCGAATCGGTGGCCACGGACCACGTTGGCGGCAGTTCCACCCGCAACGAATATTCCAATGTGCGTTACAACCTGGGACTGAACCCCGCCATCTTCACCCAGCGTTTCCTGCGTCGCCCCCCCCGCGAAGCGACACGATAATTCCTCCGATGGCACGTTTCGCAACAGTTCACGATGGCATCATGATGACGACGCGCAAGGTCTTGACGGTTTCTGAACTGACACGCCAGGTCAAGCTGATCCTGGAGGATGAGATTGGCGCCGTTCATGTGGCCGGAGAAATATCCAACTGGCGCCAAATGCCATCGGGGCATTGTTACATGACCCTCAAGGACGAGGGGGCGCAGTTGAATGCCGTTTTGTTCGCCGGCGCGCGACGGGGCGTGAAATTTCAGCCCGCGGACGGCATGGCGGTGCGGGCGACGGGCGAAATTACGGTGTACGAACCGCGCGGTCAGTACCAGTTGATCGTCCGCAAGCTCGAATCCGCGGGACAGGGGGCCCTGATGGAGCGCTTCGAGGCGCTCAAGCGCAAACTCGCGGCGGAGGGGCTGTTCGACGAGGACCGCAAACAGCCGCTGCCTCTGTTGCCCCGTCACATCGGAGTCGTGACGTCGCCGGGCGGGGCGGCCTTGCGTGACATTGTGAATGTTCTTTCGCGCCGTTATCCCAATCTTCGGGTTCTGGTGGCCGGAACTCGCGTGCAAGGAGCTGGCGCCGCCGAAGAAATTGCCGCGGCCATCGATCTGCTCAATGCCGTGGGCACCCCGGAACGGCTTCCCGATTCCCCCCCTCTCGATGTTTTGATCGTTACGCGAGGAGGGGGAAGCATTGAAGACCTCTGGGCCTTCAACGAGGAAGTCGTGGCCCGGGCGGTGGCGCGTTCGCGCTTACCGGTCATTTCCGCGGTGGGACACGAGATCGATTTCACCATCTGCGATTTCGCCTCCGATCTGCGGGCTCCCACGCCTTCGGCCGCCGCGGAACTTGTTGTAGGCCATAAAGAGGATTTCGAAAGACGTCTGGCGATGAATCAACGCGCCATGGACGCCGTGTGGCGGCAACGGCTGACGGAAGTGCGGGGCCGGATGCTGAACGCCGCAGGAAACCGGGTGTTCAGCGAGCCGCGACATGCCATTACGCGTCTGACGCAACGACTGGACTCTGTGGCCAATCGATTGCGGGCAACGGTTGATGAACGCTGCCTGAGCGACCGGCGCCGTTGTGAACGCGCCCTGTCGATCCTGTTGTACCAACGTGGTGTCTGGCTGCCGCAACGGCGTAATGAATTGCGTGACCATCAACAGCGCATCGGGCGCGCCACGGACGATATGCTGGCCGCCCGTGAAAGCCGCTTGGTTGCGATCGAAAACCGGCTTCACGCGCTCAACCCCCTGGCCGTGCTGGCGCGTGGCTTCAGTCTCACCCAGTTGGAGGATGGTACGATCGTGCGTGATGCCGACCAGGCGCCGCCCGGCACAAATCTTGTTACCCGCCTGGCCCACGGTCGTCTGCATTCCGTCGCCTCCCGGAACGGGTAGATGACAGCACGCAGGCAAGGGGAATGCATTCAATCGTCCCCCTTTATTGCGTCAACCAAAACAGAAAGAACGCGAGCCAGCGAACCAAACCGTCCGAGGATCGATGCACCTCCTTCCAGCTATCGGCACGGTTTTTGCTTGGTGAGTTCGGTATGTTGAATTTGATCCAAGCCTACGAGCGCATGGTGCTGATTCGGCGCTTTGAAGAGACCGTAGAACAGCTTTTCAGCCAAGGACGCATTGCCGGCACGGCACACACCTGTATTGGACAGGAAGCGGTTGCGGTGGGGGTTGTCTGGGCTTTGATGGATTGTGACGCCTTGACCAGCACGCATCGCGGGCATGGACATTTTCTGGCGCGAGGCGCCGATCCCGGTCGCCTGATGGCCGAACTTTTCGGACGGGTCACCGGATATTCTCGCGGGCGGGGAGGCAGCCAGATGATGATGGAGTCCACGTTGGGTTTTTATGGATCCAATGGGATCACCGGTGCCGGCATGCCCTTCGCCACCGGTCTGGCCTTGGACTCGCGCTTGCGCGGCACCGGACGCGTAGTGGTTTCATTCTTTGGCGATGGCGCCTCCAGCCAGGGAGTCGTGCATGAAAGTCTCAACCTTGCCGCCTTGTGGCGTCTACCATTGCTGGCGGTATGCGAATGGAACGGCTATGCCATGTCGACACCGGCCGTTCACGGCGTCAGTGTGCCACGGGTCAAGGATCGTGCGGCGGCTTATGGCATTCCCGGCGTCAGTGTCGACGGCAATGACGTGGAAGTCGTCCATGCCGCAGCCCGCGAACTTGTGGAGCGCGCCCGCCAGGGGGAGGGCCCCGCATTGCTGGAATGCCGCACGTATCGGTTGTCGGGACATTCACGAGGCGACCCCCGGGTTTATCGCGATCGCGAGGAGGAGGCACTGGCCTGGACAAAGGAGCCCCTGGTGCGGTGTGCGCAACGATATCTTGCCGCGGGTGGACAAGCGGCGCAACTGGAACAATGCCGCCAGGTGGCGGAGGCCGCCGTCGAGAAGGCGGTTCGGTTTGCCGATGAAAGCGCGTTGCCGGATGTGGCTTCCATCACCGAGGGGGTGACGGTATGAGTGCGCTGACCACCACAAAGATTCTGCGGCAAACCCTGGCGGAGGAGATGCGACGCGACCCGCGGATGTTCCTTATGGGCGAAGACATTGGCGTGTACGGCGGTTCTTTTGGCGTGACGAGGGACCTCGTGCGGGAATTCGGTTCGGAACGCGTGCGGGATACGCCCATATCCGAACCGGGATTCGTCGGCGCGGCGATTGGGGCGGCGGCAGCCGGCTCGCATCCGGTGGTCGAGATCATGTTCATGGACTTCATTACCCTGGCGGTGGATGCGCTGGTGAACATGGCGGCCAAATTGTCCTGGATTTATGAAATGCCCTGTCCCTTGGTGGTTCGAACCGCCATGGGCGCAGGACGGGGCTATGGCGCCACCCATTCGCAATGCCTCGAGCGGCTGTTTTTCGGAATCCCCGGACTTCGGATCGTCGCTCCTTCCACGGGCCCCGATGCCGCGGCCTTGCTGAAAGCCGCCATCCGGGATCCCAATCCGGTCTTGTTTCTCGAGCATAAATTGCTGTATCCGATGCGCTGGGAGATGCCGGTTGACCCCGTTCCCCCCGCCAGGTTGGGACGCGCTCGCCTGGCGCGCTCCGGAACCGACCTCACGCTGCTGGCCTGGTCCTGGATGGCCGTGGAGGCCGAACGGGCCGCAGACAGACTGGCGCAAGAGGAAATCGAAGCCGAAGTCATCGATTTGCGATCCCTCAATCCCCTCGACATGGATACCATTACCGCATCGGCCCGGAAAACCGGGCGGGTCCTGATTGTCGAGGAGGGACCGCTCACGGGAGGTATTGGCGCGGAACTGGCCGCGCGTGTTGGCGAAACGGCGCACGACGCGCTGACCGCGCCGGTACGACGGTTCGGCATGCCCGACGCTCCGATCGCGGCGGCACGCACTCTGGAGCAGGCGCTGATGCCCAACGCGGAGTCTATCGCCACGGCCGCCATCGACCTGGCCACGCAGTAGCGTAGCCATCAGAATGGATAGATTCATGTACGCCGAATCGCACGATACGCAAAAAATAGAACCGGTCGACAACGAGTGTTTTCGACCTCCACGCTATTCACTGATCACCCTGTCACACAACAAGCTGGAGACTACCCGCCGTTGCCTGTCTGGAATCCTGACCCATACGCTTTTCGACGACAGTGCCGAGCTGATCGCGGTCGACAACGGTTCGCAAGATGGTTCTAAGGACTGGCTGGCACGGGAACTTCCGCGGCTCGCCGCAAGCCATAACGTGTCGGTGCGAACGATCTTCAACGACCGCAACATCGGGTGCAGTACGGCGCGCAACCAGGCGCTGGAAATCGCCGGCGGCCGATACATCGTGTTTCTGGACAATGATGTCGAACCGCGTACCATGCATTGGTTGCCCTTGTTACGCGCACGCATCGAAGCGGGAACCACCATCGGCATGGCTGGCGCAAAGATGATCTATCCCTGGAGCCCCTACCGGATTCAATGTGCCGGCGTCGGGATTTCCAAACGCGGCCATGTTTGTTTTCGAGGCCGTGGGGAAGATCGACGGGATCGACGTTTCAACCGGGCCGAGCCGGTACAATGTCTGATCAGTGCCTGTCTCATGATGCGTGGCGAGCTGATCCGTCGGCATGGTGGCTTCGACGAGGTGTTCAACCCCGTGCAGTTTGAAGATTTCGATTTGTGTTACCGACTCCGCGAGCAAGGGTGGGAAGCCTGGTACGAGCCTGCCGCAGAGATGTATCACCTCGAAAGCACGACCACCCAGGGTACGCCTTCCGTCAACAATGCCTCGGTGGTGATCCGCAACGGACTGCGGTTCCAGAACCGTTGGCGCCATTGCTTCGAACGTGAAGCGGGACCTTCCGAAGAAGCTTGTCGCTGGCACCATCTGTCGTTGCATGCCCCGGAACCGCCGGACTGCCTGCCACGGGACGCGCCCTGTCGCGGTTGAAGCTCCGCGTCATCCTTCGAAATAGGTATACCCGCGCAACCCGGCTTCGAACTTGGCCAGGACCTCACGCCGCTCCGCCGGAGTGATGCGTTTGTGCTTTACGGCCTCTTCCGCCAGGGTGCGGAATTGTTCCGTCAGGCGGGCGGGGTTGTATTCGACATAACTCAGCACGTCCCCAACGGAATCGCCGTCGACTTCCTCTACGTATTCGATTTCGCCGTCTTCGTCGACACGAATGCTGACGACATTGGTGTCGCCGAACAGATTGTGCAAATCGCCAAGCGTTTCCTGGTAGGCTCCCACCAGGAAGGCCCCCAGCACATATTCGTCGCCACGCTTGAACGAATGCACCGGCAGCGTGTTGCTGACATCGTGCAAGTCGATGAACCGGTCGATCTTGCCGTCGCAATCGCAGGTGATGTCGGAAAGATAGGCATGCCGGGTCGGTTTCTCGTTCAGGCGGTGGATGGGCATGATCGGAAAGAGTTGTTCGATCGCCCAGGCATCCGGCAGGGACTGGAAAACGCTGAAATTGCAGTAATAGACATCCGCCATCAGGCTGGGTAACTCCCGCAATTCTTCCGGCACAATTTTGAGCTTGTGCAATTCGGAGGCGATGCGGGTCAGGATATACCAGAAAATCTGATCGCCCTGGGCACGCTGCCGCAGCGAGATCTGTCCATGATCGAAGGCGGCGTGGACCTCGTCACGGTAATAAATGGCATCGTTGAAATATTCCTGCAAATTCTTGGTCCGTAGCGTCTGGGCTGCTTCAAGCATGTTGGCCAAGGGTGGCGGCAGGGGATCCGGAAAATCCCCCGGCAGTTCGTTAACCCCCAGTTGCGCGGTATCGAGCACATTCATCAACAAGACGGAATAATAGCCGATCAGTGCCCGCCCCGACTCGCTGATGACGATGGGGTGGGGCACCTCCGCTTGATTACACACCTGCATGATGCCCTCGACGACATCGGCGCAGTACTCGGACACGCCATAGTTGGCACTGCTGGGAAAATTGGTGCGCGATCCGTCATAGTCGATCGCCAGCCCACCGCCGATGTCGAGGATGCCCATGCGGGCTCCTTCCTGTTTTAGCCCCACGTATACCCGTGCGGCTTCGGAAATGGCCACTCGAATGTCGCGGATGTTCGGAATTTGCGACCCCACGTGGTAATGGAGCATTTCCAGGTTGTCGAGCATTTCGTGGCGACGCAGTTCGTCCACGATCTCGATCGCCTGCCGGGCCGTGAGACCGAACACGCTGCGGTCGCCGCCGGATTCCGTCCATTTGCCGCCGGCGCGCGAAGACAGCTTGACGCGTATGCCGAGTCGAGGCTTGATGCCCATCAACTCGGCGCGTTCGCGGATCAGGCGGAATTCGTCGGGGGTTTCGATCACCAGCAGGCTTTGCAGGCCCATTTTAAGTGCCGACAAGGCCAAATCGATGAATTCGGCGTCCTTGTACCCGTTGCAGACCAGAAATGCCTCGGGATCGCGCAAACTCGCCAAGGCAATAATCAGTTCGGCCTTGCTGCCGACTTCAAGCCCGTGATGATATTCGGCTCCAAAGGAAACAACGTCATGAACGGCCTGTTGTTGCTGGTTTACCTTGATGGGATAGACGCCGCGATAAACGTTCTGATAGCCGTATTCGGCCATCGATTTCTGGAAACAACCATGAATCAAGGCCATGCGGGCCCCCAGCAGGTCGCTGAACCGCAGGAGGACCGGCAGGCGCATGCCGCGTTCGCTCAGGCCGGCAATGATGTCCCAAAGCTTGATGTTGACGGTGCCGCTGCTGTTGCGCAGTTTTACGCATGCGTAGCCGTCCGGTGCAATATGAAAAAACCCGTTGCTCCAGGCGTTGACACCGTAGAGTTCGGTACTGCGGCGACTGTCCCAGCCGTCAAGCGCTTCTTGAATTTTTCGTGGCATGGCGTACGGAATCCTACCAGGCGCTGACAACGGCCGTGACAATTTCGTGCGCCAGTTGGCGTGCCGCCTCGGGCATGGCGCCACGACGGGCAGTCACCAGGTCGCCCCCTGTCGGCAATGTGGCGTCCCCTTCAACGGTTCCCTTGGCCACGATCTTGCCGCTGACGCGTTCGACGGCCAGGTATTCGGCCCGAATGACGGCTCGGTATTCGCGGACGGTTCGCGGACGGTCACGGTCGTAACGCATGGGCTCGAGGGTGTAACGCACCAGGTCGCCGCTGAGAATGATGTCGGCCTGGGGGGCGTCGACGATGCGTAGCTGTCCTTCGCGCTGAAACTCCTGCAGGACGGCCCGGGTGACTTCGGCTTCCAGTTGCGGCTCGCCGGTTTTATTGAGATAATGCTCCACGGCTACCGTTTTCAGATGGGGTGGCAGGGTCGTGCCGACCCGGTACCCCAGGCAACCGGCCAGCAGCGAAGGCAAGACCGCCAAGGCCAGCAAGGACAACAAAGTTCCGCGACGTAGGGTGCGCATGGTATTACAACTCCTGATGGTGCGTTTGAATGGGTTAATCTTGCATGCCGGAGGTCAATTTATGCAAGCGCTTTCGCACGATCTCCGCTTGCGACGTTTCCGGAAAACGACGCAGAAAGTCTCGATAGGCGGTAATGGCGGCATGGGCCGGATAACGCCTTGAATCGTAAAACGCGGCCGCACGGTAATGTCGCTCGGCACGACGTTCGAGCAGATCGTCATATGCCTGACGCAGTTTTTCGCGCAATTCGGGGGGCTGTTGCCGTCCCATGGCAACGGCAAAGGATGACAAGGCACTCAATGCCATCGATTCGTCGTTGGCGTATCGCAACGCCAATCGATAGCGGCAAAACGCCGCTTCGGCGGCGGCGACGGGAGCCTGGGCACTGTTGGCATGCTCCTGCACCACGCGATCATAGGCCAGGGCGGCCTCGGGAAGGTTTTTCTGTTCGCGGTGCAACCGGGCCACCCAGATCAACGCTTCGGGAGTCCGCGACCATTGCGGCGCCAGTTCGGCGATCGTCGAAAACATGCGCCGTGCGCGGTCCCGGCTGTTCTTGCCCCGGTAATGGTTGGCTATCGCGAACATGCGCGAAAGCGGTTCCATCGTGGCGATCTTGTCGCCGTAGTAATGCAGGAGGTAGAGATATTCATCGAACGCTTTGGCATATTTTCGACGTTTTTCGAAAGTCCGCGCCAAGCGTTCCTGTGCTTTAACGGCTTCCGGCGCGTCGGACCAGGTGCGCACCAGCGCTTCATAAAGACGGGCGGCGCGCCGCCAGTCCTGGCGCTCCTCTGCCCGGCGGGCGGCCTGCATTTGATCCGCGGGACTGTCGTGGGAGGCACGCCGTCGCCAGAAGGATGGCCGTTTTCGTTCGGGACGTTCGGCGATCCCTTCGATGGCCGGACCGATCGCTACTCCATCCCGGGCGGTCGTGGGCATGGTATCCGAAGCCGGCGCCGCGAAGCAGGACAAGCTCAGGGTCAAGACTGGAACAACCCACAGGAGAGGGGTCGCGCGAATCTTCTTGAAAGTAACGAGGCTGAAAGATAACATTATTTTTTCTGCATTTAGTCAGGGTTGGACAGCATGTCTCGGATCGGAGGCGACCATACGTCCGGCAACGCCATGCATCGTATCAAATTGTAGGTGAAATATAGAAGCATGAAAAAAGTTTTGATTCCGACCAAACTGGATGCTGTTGCCGCCGATACGCTCCAGGCCCATGGCAAGTACCAGGTGATCCAGGATGCCCATACCCCCTTGGATGAACTCGCCGCCGCGCATCCTGAAGCCTATGCCATGATCGTGCGCAGCGAACCGGTCGACCGCACGCTCCTCGATCGGTTTCCAGCGCTGAAGATTATCGTCCGGGCCGGCGCAGGCACCGATAGTATCGATCTGCGTCACGCCCGAAAACGCGGCATCGATGTCATGAACACTCCGGGCGCCAATGCCAATGCCGTGGCCGAAGAGGTGATTGCCCTGGTCCTTGCGGACGCGCGGCACATTGTCGCGGCCGATGCCTCCACCCGTGCCGGAAAATGGGAAAAGAAAGCTTTCATGGGACGCGAACTGGCAGGCAAGACCGTGGGCATCGTCGGACTCGGCAACATCGGGCGGCTGGTGGCGCGCCGCCTGAAGGGTTTCGAATGTCGTTTGCTGGGCTACGATCCCCTGGTTGCCGGCGAACGCGTACGCGAGAGCGGCATCGAACCGGTCGGTCTCGAAGCACTGTTCGCCGAGTCCGATGTTGTCACGCTTCATATTCCAGAAACCACCAACACCCGAAATCTCATCGGGAAGAAATTGCTGGGGCTGATGAAGCCTGGCGCGACCCTCGTCAACTGCGCCCGCGCCGGCATTCTGGATGTCGAGGCGCTGCGGGCGGCCAGGAAGGGAAAACCGCTGCGTTTTCTCAACGATGTCTATCCTGCCGACAAGGCCGGCCCCAAGGAGGTTGCGGACCTGGCCGACATCATGATGCCGCACCTGGGCGCCAGCACGTATGAAGCCAACCACAACGCGGCGCGCCGGGCGGCCGAACAGTTGATCGAACTCGACGAGCGGGGCACCGCCACTTATGTGGTCAACCGCGACATTCCCGAAGGACTCGACAAGCATTATTGCGACCTGGCCTTCACGCTGGCGCGCCTGACCCGTGAGTTGGCGGGTTCCGGACATCCGCTCAAGATGATCGAAACCAGCTTTTACGGTCAATTGGAGCCCTTTGCCCGCTGGCTGCTGGTGTCGGTGTTGTCCGGAATCTGGGACGAATTCGACCGCATGAACGACTACAACGCCGCGCGCAACTTCCTGAAGGAAATGGGAGTGGAGTATGCCAACCGCTCCGTGGACCCGGGCAAGGGATTCGATAATTCGATTACCGTAGATTTGATTGTCGAGGAGGCCGACAATCGACTCAAGCGCACCAGTGTCCGCGGCACCGTGGCCGAAGGCGTCCTGATGGTGGCGCGTGTCAACGAGTTCGACCGGCTTTACTTCGAACCCAATGGTGCCATGCTGCTGTTCATTTACGACGATCGTCCGGGAGTGATCGCCACCATCAGCCGCCGGCTGGCGGACGCGTCCATCAACATCGAGGACATGCGCAATCCGCACGACACCCGGACCAATCGCTCGCTGGTGATCTTGAAGGCGAACCGCCCGGTTGCCGACGCGTTGTTGCGCGACATTGCCGACGAAATCTCTGCCCTGGCCGCCACCTTCGTGCACTTGTAATGGCATGAACGGCTTGCCAGTTGCAAGTAAGGAACAAGAAAAATGTCGATTCGTTTACGTTTCGCTCCCAGTCCCACGGGACAGGTGCACATTGGAAATATCCGGGCGGCGATTTTCAACTGGTTGTACGCCCGTCATGCCGGTGGACGTTTCCTGTTGCGCGTGGAAGATACCGACCGGTTGCGTTCCACCCCCGAAGCCATTCGACAATTGCTCGAGGTCATGGAGTGGATGGGACTCGATTACGACGAACCGCCGGTTTACCAAAGCGAGCGCACCGCACGCCACCTGGACGCCGCCGAACGGCTGCTGGCATCGGGGAGCGCCTATCGCGAAACAAGCGGAGATCGCGCGGGTTGCATTCTGTTTCGCATGCCGCGCGAGGGACGGCTCGAATTCAATGACCTGATCAAGGGGCGCATGCGCAAAAAGGCGGCGGATACCCAGGATTTCGTAATTGTCCGCTCGGACGGTTCCCCGGTATTCCACCTGGCCAACGTGGTGGATGACGCCGACATGAACATCACGCATGTGATGCGGGGCGACGATCATGTCGAAAACACCTTCCGGCACATGCAACTGTTCCGCGCCATGGGAATCGATCCGCCGGACTACGCGCATCTGCCCATGATCGTCAACGCCATGGGAAAGCCTTATTCCAAGCGGGACGGCGCCGCCTTCGTAGGCGAGTTCCGCGAGCAAGGATTTCTGCCCGAGGCGCTCTTCAATTTTCTGGCGCTGTTGGGATGGGCGCCGGGCAACGATCGCGAAATCATGACCCGCGAGGAAATGATAGCGGCCTTTTCGCTGGAACGCTGCAAGTCCAGCGCCGCGCGTTTCGATCTAAAAAAACTGACCTGGATGAACGGAGAATACCTGCGGCACCTGCCGCGCGAGGTTCTGGATCGCCGCTTTCGCGAACGGCTTTCGGAGGCCGGACTCGATCCTGCCTCCGTTGCGGAGAGTGCCTGGAACGACATCCTGGACCTGATGATTCCCCGCACCAAGACGTTCAACGACCTGCCGGACAACTGCGCCTATTTCTTCACCGAAGACTACGCCTTCGATCCGCGGGTTGTGCGCAAACGCCTGAATCCGGACGAGGTGCCCGACCTGTTGGTGCGTGTCGCGGAACGTTTTGTCGCCGTGCCGGAATTCGACGAGGCGTCCAGCGAGGAAGCCCTGCGTTCCCTGGCGCAAGAGTTCGAAAGCGGCATGGGAAAACTCGTGCATCCGGTGCGCGCCGCGGTTTCCGGATTGGGCGAGGGACCCGGCTTGTTCGAATTGTTGGCCCTGCTGGGCCGGGAACGTGTTTGCGCCAGGCTTCAACGTGTCGCTTCCCGCTTGCGCGATGGCGAAGCATTGGGTCGTTTCTTTTAACGTTTTGGGGTTCCGTGCCGAGGGAGGGTCTCGCGCGCCCCCTGCCAAGGAAAAATAACCAGCCATGAATACTCGTGACCCCACCGATCAGCCCAACATCATTCTGATCAATTGCGACGATCTTGGGTACGGAGATCTGGGTTGTTACGGATCGCGACGCAACGATACGCCCCACCTCGATCGCCTGGCCGCGGAAGGCATGCGCTTCACGGATTTTTACATGGGCAGTTCCGTCTGCAGTCCCTCGCGCGGCGCCATGCTCACGGGATGTTATCCTCAACGCATGGGCTTCGGCCGTTTTGAAAAGGGATTTGTGTTGTTTCCGGGGGATGCCGAAGGACTCCATCCCGATGAATGCACCCTTGCGGATTTGTTGAAGCGCCAGGGCTATGCCACGCAAATCGTGGGAAAATGGCATTGTGGCGACCAGCCGGAGTTTTTGCCGACCCGACACGGGTTCGATCATTATTTTGGACTTCCCTATTCGAACGACATGGGACGACAACGCGACCGTCCCGCCAAGCCCCCCCTGCCTTTGTTGCGCGACGAGGAGGTCGTGCAACAGCAGCCCGACCAGGCGGCCCTGACGGAACGCTATGTCGATGTGTGTAACGATTTCATCCGAGCCCATGTCGACCGCCCTTTTTTCCTTTACCTTGCGCACATGCATGTTCACCTGCCGATCTATGCGCCCGAGCGGTTCTTGCAGGCCAGCGGGAACGGCCGATACGGCGCCGGCGTCGCCTGCGTGGATTGGTCCGTGGGTGCGTTGCGACACACGCTGGAAACGCTCGGCCTGCGCGAAAACACCCTGATCGTGTTCACGTCCGACAACGGGTCTCGCGGTCGCGACGAAGGTGGAAGCAACCTTCCGCTCAATGGACACAAGGCCCTCAGTTGGGAAGGGGGATTCCGGGTGCCGGGCATCTTCTGCTGGCCCGGACAAATTGAAGCCGGGACCACATGCAAGGCGCTGAGCATGTCCATGGACCTGATGCCGACCTTCGCCAACCTGGCCGGCGGAGATGTACCCCGGGATCGGATCATTGACGGACGCGATCTTTCCACGCTCCTGCTGGAAGATTCCGAGGCCGAATCCCCTCATGAAACCTTTTTCTACTATCGCGGCAATTGTCTCAATGCCGTTCGCTCGGGGCGTTGGAAACTGTTCGCCTCCCGTGCCCGTGGGCCCCAGGATGCCGAGCAGGAAATCCTGGAGCTCTACGACCTGGCAAACGACATCGGCGAGACCGCCAACCTGCAGGCGCAACATCCGGAAGTCGTCGCCCGCCTTCAGTCCCTGTTGACGGCTTGTCGCGAGGATCTGGGCGATGAACGCCTCGGGATCGTCGGCAGCAATGTCCGTCCGATCGGTCGTGTCGACGCGCCCCGTCCTCTGACGGAGTACGATCCCGCACATCCCTATCTTTACGCCGAGTACGATCTGAATGACGTCGGATGAAGCTGCTGCCGGAGTCCAAAACGATGCGAAAACCCTTCACGCGGGTAGGATTGACTTTCGATTTACGGGACGAGTATCTGGCCGCCGGCTATGGTCATGAGGAAACCGCCGAACTGGACAAGATTGAAACGATCGAGGGCATTGAGCAGGCCCTCACCCGGCTGGGATTTCATGTCGAGCGCGTTGGCTCGGCCCGGAAACTGGTGGAGCGCCTTGCCCACGGCGACACCTGGGACCTGGTTTTCAACATCGCCGAGGGCTTGCATGGCCGGGGACGCGAGGCGCTGGTGCCCGCGTTACTGGACGCTTATCGCATTCCCTATGTCTTCTCCGACCCGCTGGTCATGACCTGCACCCTGGACAAGGCGGTCGCCAAAACCCTTGTGGCCGCGGCGGGATTGTCCACCGCGCCGTTTACCCTGGTCCGGGAAATACGTGACCTTCGCAAGGTGAATCTGTCGTACCCCCTTTTTCTGAAACCGGTGGGCGAGGGCACCGGCAAGGGCGTTTCCTCGATGTCGCGGGTGGGCACGAAGTCGGAACTTGCACGGGTGGGCTCAGACTTGTTGCGGCGCTACCGGCAGCCGGTTCTGGTGGAAACGTTTCTTCCCGGGCGCGAATTCACGGTGGGGATTGTCGGGCAGGGGCCGGAGGCGGAAGTGCTCGGGGGAATGGAGGTACGGATTGCCGCCCCATCCGATTGCAGTGCCATCTATTCCTACGAAACCAAGGCGGACTATGAAAACAGAGTTCGCTACCAGCCGGCAAACGATGCCGTGGCCCACCATGCATCCGACCTGGCGCTGCAATGCTGGCGTGTGCTGGGATGCCGCGATGGCGGGCGTGTGGACATTCGATGCGATGCCGACGGAAACCCGGCCTTTATTGAAGTCAACCCCCTGGCGGGGTTGAATCCGAAGGATTCGGACCTGCCGATTCTCTGTCGTTTGAATGGCATCGGGTTCGAGGAGTTGATCGCGCGGATCATGGACCATGCCATGCGACGCATCCGCCGGGAAGCTCCGCGCAACGCAGGAAGGAAGCGTCCGTCGTGATCGAGACCCATGCAACCCAGGCCCCCAGACGCTTGATCCTGTCCCTGGGCGTGACACCGGCACTGCAACGCATCCTGCGCTTCGAGAAGTTCACCTTGCACGGGGTCAACCGGGCCTATGCCGTCCATCAATCGGCGGCCGGCAAATCCGTCAATGTGGGCATGGCCCTGGCGGCCCTTGGGCACGAAGCCTGGGTCACGGGATTCAACGGCGGGGAAACCGGACGTTGCGTTCTGGAGGACATGCAGCGTCGTGGAGCGAAGGCATGCCTCACCCCGTTGGGAACGCCCACGCGCATCTGCACCACTATTCTCGAGGATGGCGGACGGGAGACGGAACTGGTCGAGGAAACGTCCGTTCCGCCGCCGGAAGCCATTGAACGATTTGTCGCCTCGGCCCTGTGCCGCCTGGATGCCTGCGATGCCCTGGCCATCAGCGGAACCCTGCCCCCATTTCTCGATGACGAGTTCTACCTGCCTTTTGCGCGCCAGGCGCAACGGCATCGAATGCCCTGGGTGATCGATTCGCATCGGCGTCCGCTGCTGGCGGTTCTTTCCCGCAGGCCCCTGGTGGCAAAAATGAACCGGTCGGAGCTTGCCGCCACGTTCGACCAACCTTGTGAACGTCCCGGCGAAGTCCTTCACCTGGCAGGGGAAATTCTTGCCATGGGTGCGCAATGGGTGCTGATCACCGATGGACCGCGCCCCGGGTACCTTGTGAACGGGACCCGGGACGCCTGGCGCCTGCTCCCGCCGGAACTGCCCGGGGTGGTCAACCCGATCGGCAGTGGAGACAGTGTTACCGCCGGGATGTTGCATGCCTGTCTCGCGGGGCAATCGATGCCGGATGCCGCTTGTTTCGGGTTGTGTTGCGGCAGTGCAAACGCCGCGACGCTGGTGCCGGCATCCTTCGATCCGGCCCTGGCAAAACGAATGCGGGCGCAATGCCGGGCGGAACGGATCGAAACCTTAGCGTCCGCTTGAGGTTTGAACCCGTGGACGAGGTTTTCTGACGGACGGGGGGGTGGCGAGATGTCGGCGCGCGTGCCGCGCGAAATGACCGCGGATATCCATGGCGTACCTCGAAAGAATTCCGAATGCCAGCCCCTGGCGATCGCCACATCGCCACAAGGCGCGTGCCAGGTACAGTTCCCGCAGGGCCAGGTTGCGCGTCGTGGTGTCCACCGTGCTGGGTGGAATGTTTTCCAGTTCCTCGCGAACCGAGGTCCATGCATGTCCCGACATGCCCGGTTGACGCAGGAGATGCGCCAGGGCCTCGGCAAAATCGCCGTCGGGGAAGCTTTCCGCATAAACCGACACGGCGCGTACATGCGAGAGGTCCGCCTCGCCGTCAAGCAGGCGCAGTTTTTCGATTACGGCCTGCTTGGCCTCGCCGACGCGGGCCATCGCCAACGCCATGATGCAATCGTCGAGCGGACTCAGGCTGCGCCCGAACTGGCCCATGCCCGTGTAATTCCAACCCTCGTCCCAGGCGTCGGAGGAACGTAAACGTTCGATCAGCAAGGCCGCCCCGCAATTGTCGCCCAATATCGCCAGCAGACGCGCGCAGGCCAAACGGGTTTCTGGTGTCTGCTCGGTCGAAAACCGTTGACGCAACAAGAGACGCGAAGGTTCCGGCGCCGACATCAGGGCCGCGACCTCGGAATGCATTTCCAGGCTGCCGTCCGCGGCGCTCTGCAACACGGGACGGGGGAGGGTAACTCCGTCCCGGTGCAGCAAGACCGTTTGCGGGAGGATCCCCAGGGTTACGAGTTGTCGTTGCAGGTGACGTGGATCGATGCGACGCACCTCTCCCTTGCGCGTTAAAGCCATCACCGCCGCCAGTCCCGCGGCGTAGGCGTGATTCTGGACATCGGGCTGCATGCGCAGCACCGGCATGACGTCGCGCTGCGCACTGAGCCCCAGTCCCGTCACCATCAGCCCCACAATTCCCTTGGGCAACAGCGCGCGCAGGGGCAGCCAGGCGTCCAGGCTGGTTCGGTCCGGGGGCAGCACGACAAACAGGGGATGCACGGTGAAACCGTGGCTGTCGAAATTGCTGCGGCTGAGACAAATGCTGTCCGACCAGGTTCGCCCGGTGTAGACGTCCAGCGGAGTCACCGTGACGTCCCCCACGATCTGACGACGTTCCCGCGTGTCGGGAATCTGTCCCACGTCAAAAGCCTGGCCTTCAAAACGCTTGCGCGCCACGATGAACGAGCGGGTTACATCGAAAATATCGTCGTCGGCGATAAAGGTGTAGTCTGTATTGAAGCCGCCGGGGACCAGGTGACGCGGCGGCAGACCGGTGCCCTGGATGGCCAGGTCGTGTTCGCTGACAACGGTGCAGTCGGCGCCGGCGGCGGCGGCGACGTCGGCATTGCCCGTGGCGTCGATGACGACCTCCGCCTTGACCTGTCCGCGCCCCCAGGGCGTGTTGACCACGACGCCCGTGATTTTCTGCTTCGACATCCGGGCGCCCGAGACCACACTGTTGAACCAGATTTTACCGCCGGCCGCCAGAATTTCGCGGCGCAGCCACTCCGTCTTGTGCACCGGGTGACATCGTGCGTCGCTGAACGGTTCG
This sequence comes from uncultured Lentisphaerales bacterium, assembly GCA_964542285.1. Classification (GTDB taxonomy): domain Bacteria; phylum Verrucomicrobiota; class Kiritimatiellia; order RFP12; family JAAYLN01; genus CAZIUM01. The sequence goes on along the minus strand of CAZIUM010000002.1, from coordinate 43,769 downwards.
CTTTCTCCCCCCAGGGCGTGCAGACCGCGGGCCATCTCCTGGTTGAATCCCGCGCGGTTGCCATGGTAGTAGGTCGGAATGCAGCCCAGGGTCGAGACGCCGCCCAGGTCATGAAGACTTTCGATCAACAGTACGCTGGCGCCGGAACGCGCGGCCGCCAGCGCCGCCGGCGCTCCGCCGGTGCCGCCACCGACCACGACCACGTCATATTGCCCCAATCGCGGCAGAAAACCGCTTTCAAACTGGATGGTTTCCCGTGAAGGCGAGGGACGCAAATGCAAGGCCGGCTCGCAATTCGAAATGTCGATCGCGCCCCTGGTTAAGGACCGACATTCCCCCGTCGCGACCACCTCCGGCTGCGGGATCGCCGCCAGGGCACGACCCAGTCGCGCTCCAATCATGATTGCATTGGTCGCATCCAGAAGGTTCGCCGCATCCGCCCGGCTCAAGGCGGCACAGGGACCCAGCACGTGAACCCCCGGGATGCTTGTCTCGAAAGCTTTTAAATCGACCTCGGAGGGTGCGCGCCAGGGGTAGGTCACGCCCGTGTCGATGTTGTCGGGCGGTACCCAGTCCAGGCGCTCGCTGCTCCAGAAAATGTCGCGGTGCCAGTGGCGGCTTTTCAGTTCATTGGCGAGGTCCGCCATCGCCTGGGGCGAAAACGACGGCACGGGCAGGGTGGTCCGGTAGCGATAGGCCTCGGCTTCGACCGGTTCGTCCCGGTAGGTGGTGTGAATGACGCCCAGCGACTCCCCCTGGGAACCGTCGTCGCCCTCGGCGCGATGTCCCACCAGAACATGACGGAATTCGATGCGCGCGTCTTCAGGCCAGGACGTGAAGTCGACGCCCGCCATGCGTGCCGCCAGCGCTGTCGGCGTGGCGTCAATCACCTGCCGGGCCGTAACCGCAAACGGGCCGCTTTTGCTGGTGAAGAGCACGCCCGAAAGATCGTCCGAGGCGTCAACCAGCAAATCGGCGGGATGACAGCCAAACAGAAATTCCACTCCGGCGTCCAAGAGGGTTTTATCCAACTCGCGCTTGACGGCCAGTGGGGCCGCCCACCGGGGACGTTCTTTGGAGGCTTGGGAATAAAGCGCTTCAATCAGCGGATGGTCGGCGGGGGATTCGTCCGGCAGCCACCAGCGACCGGCGCCACAGATGTCCGCGCCAAGGTAATTTTCGGCGGCTCCCAGAAACACACGCCGACCGGCACGGGCGGCTTCCACCGCCGCCGCTACGGCGCCGGTGGAGCCTCCGATGACCACTAAATCTACATGGGCGAATACAGGAATGGGAAAACTCATGCTTGGGGTTCCTCGGGGGCGGGCGACAAGGCCTCTTTTAATTGTTGGCCAAAGGTTTCCAGCGCGGCTAGATGCTGATCTTTGTCGATGTCTCGATCGATCAGTGTCAGCGTGGAGATGGGGTCCTTCCCGGTGAGTTCTTTCATAACCGTGAAAGCGCGCTCCGCCCCGCGTCCGCCTTGGGTCGCTACAAAGGCCGTCCGGGTTAATTTCTTTCCGTGTTGCCGGGCGTAGGCGCGCAACGCGGGACAGATCGTAAAGGCCCACACCGGCCCCGCCAGGACAACCAGATCATGTCCCGAGGGATCGTATTTCAGTGGCGCCAGTCCGGTGTCGCGCGCCAGCCAGGCATCGCGTCCCCCGGCCAGGTATCCGATCAGGCCCGATCGACTGCGGGTTTCGTGAAGTTCATCCAGGTCGGCCCCCAGTCGATGCGACAAAGCCTGCGCCACCTTGCGGGTGCGTCCGGTACGGGAATAATATACAATCAGCGTTTTCAAAGGTAAAACCGTGTATCCGTCGGCCCCTTGGTCGAAACGGAATAAAAATTGCCGCTGGTAAATTCGACGGTCTCGAAAAAACAAGGGTATTATGCGGTTGTCATTTCAGTTTGGCAAGCGTTACCCATGCCCTCTCAGCCCTCTCACAGGCGCGGAGTAAAAACACTTGGGATGCAACAAGTCCCAATAGCCAAAACTCTGAGGAGGTAAGTGGATGTGGGGCAGATTTCTGGCACGCTATCGGGCTCGGCCAACCGTTTCGGTGTCATGCGCCCGTATTTCGTGCCGCGCCTCCTTGTCACTTGCCGCCGATTTTTTTTCATGTAAAAAAGCCGAGAATTGGTTGACAATGTTGCGAAAAATCAATTCGGAGCGGAAGAACGAACGAAATGAACATCATCAACAAAGACGATTCTGAAGCGAGGGTGCCGCCGAATATTCTTTTTGTTCTTTCCGATGACCAGGGAGCATGGGCCCTGGGTTGCGCGGGCAACCCGGAGATCGAAACCCCCAACCTGGATCGATTGGCGGATTCCGGAATGCGGTTCGCAAATTTCTTTTGCGCCAGCCCGGTCTGTTCACCCGCGCGCGCTACCCTTCTGACCGGACGGTTGCCATCGCAGCATGGGATTCATGACTGGATTGCCGCGGGGGACACGGTCGAGCAATACGAGCCGGCGCGTTCTGGAACCTTGATCGAATATCTCCACGCGCAGGTTGGGTACACGGACCTGCTGGCTTCTTCCGGCTATCAATGCGGAATCAGTGGAAAGTGGCACCTTGGGGATTCACATCATCCGCGGAAGAGTTTCGAGTTCTGGAATGTCCATACCAAGGGAGGCGACCCGTATTTCATGGCCCCCATGATCCGCAATGGCGAGGTCTACGAGGAGCCGGCTTATGTGACGGAGGCCATCACGGACAATGCCCTGCGTTGGCTGGAAAGCAGACGGGGCGACGAGCGGCCGTTTTACCTGGGCGTTCATTACACGGCTCCGCATTCCCCCTGGTCGCGTGAAAATCATCCGTCCGAATTGTATGACCATTACTACAACCATTGTCCGTTTATTTCCGTTCCCGATTTCCTGAAAGCCCCGGATTGGGTTCGCTACCGTTCGATTCCGGTCGAAACAGCGGAACTTCGTCGGGCGCATTTGAGCGGATATTATGCCGCCGTAACCGCCATGGACCGGAATATCGGACGCTTGATCGCTTGGTTGGAAGCCAATGGATTGCGTGAAAACACCCTGGTTGTCTTTACCAGCGATAATGGAATGAACATGGGGCACCATGGAGTCTATGGCAAGGGGAATGCCACGTTCCCGCTCAACATGTTCGAGGAGTCGGTTAAGGTGCCCTTTATCGTGTCGCATCCCGCTCGTATCGCACGGGGAGTGGTGTGCCGGGATTTGGTCAGTCAGTACGACTTCATGCCAACCCTGTTGGATTACGTCGGCATCGATAATCCCTTGTCGCCCTCCCTCCCGGGGAAAAGTTTTGCCGGGATATTGGATGGGACGGAATCCGCGACGGATTCACACGTCGTGGTATATGACGAATACGGTCCGGTTCGCATGATACGAACCGCCGATTGGAAATATGTCCTTCGTTTCGCGCAGGGGCCCAACGAACTGTACAATTTAACCCGGGATCCGCACGAACAGCGCAATCTGGCCGGGCAGGAACCTTACCGGGCGCAAGAAGAGGAATTGCGTCAAAAATTGTCTACGTGGTTCTGTCGATATGCTTGCCCGGCATGCGATGGTTCGCGGTACCTTGTAACCGGCTCGGGACAAATCGGACGGTGTGCGGAATCGGCACAAGGACAAACGATCTTTTCGACCTCGAGAGTCGCATCCATTTTAAATCATGCCTGATTCAAAGGACCGGTGGCTGCCCTTTCGACCAGATTCGCCAGTTGGCGGTCGGCGTCGGGGAGGGCCAGCGACCGCAGGGCGGCGCGCATGGCCTCTCGACGCCGCGGATTCTGGAATGATTCGAGCACCTGTTGGGCGAGTCCTTCCGGGGTCAATTCCTGTTGGCGACATACGTCCGCGCCACCAACCCTGGCGAGGCGTTGGGCATTGGCATGCTGGTGGTCGCGCACGGCGGTGGGGAGCGGCACCAGCAGGGCCGGCAGTCCACAGAGGCACAACTCGGCGCAGGTCGCGGCGCCGGCGCGACAGATGGCTAGATCGGCGGCGGCGTAGGCGCCCCCCATGTCCGCTAGAAAGGGCGTCACCAGGGCCTCCACCCCGGCTTGCCGGTACAGGTCGCGAACGATCTTTTCGTCGGCCGCCCCGGTCTGGTGGATGATGCGCAAACCGGGAATCCGGCGGGATTGGGCCGATTCGATCATGCCCGCGGCGCAAATGACGTTAAGTGCGTGGGCTCCCTGGCTGCCGCCGGTGATCAACACCGTAAAACCGTTTTGGCGTTCGAAACCGGCCATGGGCGAACGACCGGCCAGTTCCTTGCGCACCGGCAAACCGGTTTCCGCCAGGCGTGCATGGGGGAGATACGGCGCGCTTTCGGGACAACTGATCGCCGTCACGGCGGCCAGGCGGGAAAGCGCGGCAACCGCCTTGCCAGGCACGACGTTGGCCTCGTGCAGCACCACGGGAATGCCAAGCAACCTGGCCGACACGACCGGCGGCAGACTGGCATAACTGCCCATGGCCAGGATCACGTCGGGACGCTCACGTCGCATCTCTCGTCCGGCACGCCAGAGGCTTCCGAGCAATGAAGGCAGGGTGGCGGGGCGCAAGGGGCGGGCGCCGGTGCGAAACACCGGGCCGCCCCAGTCCTTCAGGGTCCGGTTTTCGATATCGCGTCCCGCCAGCCACAGGGTGATCCGGTGACCGCGCCGCCGCATTTCCGCGGCGGTGGCCATGCCCGGGAAAATATGTCCCCCGGTGCCGCCGCAGGCTACGGCAATGCTTAAGGTTTCGCGACCGGGCGTCGTAAACGGTTGTGGCTGTTTCTTCATGATTCCTCGTGACGCTTTCAGGGAGTCACTTCTGGGGTGTCGATGAGTGCTGTTTCCAGCGCAGGTCCTGCCAAAGTTCCAGCAGCCCCCGACGACACAGCACGGTCGTCGCCAGAAAATAAACGCTGCCGCCGCCGATCAGCGCCAAGATCATGGCGGCGATCTGCGCCAACTTGTCGGCCATGTGCGGTTGCGCCGCCGCCAGGGTGACCCGGTGCAAGGCCAATGCCACGGGCGCCATCACCAGGGACGCCGCCAGGGCACCCATCATAACGCCCATGATTTTCCGCGGCCTGGGGGCACCGCAACGATTTTTCAGAATCACCCCGAGGGTGACGCAATTGACCAGGCTGGTAATCACCGTGGCCACGGCAATGCCCATGTGTTTCCATCCCGCGGGCCAGGTCACCACAAACAGAATATTTAAACAAAGGTTCAAAACCACCGCCACCAGCCCCACGCGCATGGGGGTACGCGTATCCTGCATGGCATAGAATGCGGGGGTCAGGGCCTTGTAAAAGCTGAACACCAGCAAGCCGGGGGCATATCCAGCCAGGGCGCGCGCCGTCTGTCGTGCGGATTCGCCCTGGAAGGCGCCGTCGCCCAACCGATAGACCAGAGTGACCGCCGGCAGGGCCAGCACCGTCAGCCCAACCGCCAGCGGCGACATGATCACCGCAATGTTGCGCAGCGCGCGTTCGAGCGTAAGGCTCAAGGCCGAGCGGTCCATCCCGACCGCCTGCGCGGACAGCGTCGGAAGCAGGACGGTCCCAAAGGCATTGCCAACCAGTCCCAGCGGCAGGTACACCAGGCGTTCGGCATATTCCAGCGCCGAGGGCCCCCAGGTCGCGGCCCACATGGCCAGCAGGCTGTCGAAGCAGACGTTGATCTGGATCAGTCCGGCGCCGATGGCCATGGGGGCCATCAACGTCAGGATGCGCTTCAGCCGGGGATCGTTGCGCCAGTGGAAACTTGGCAGCAGTCGTACGCCGTGCCGGGCCAGGACCGGAAGCTGCACCGCGACCTGGATCGCTCCGGCCGCCAGCACGCCCCAGGCCACGGCCCGGATGCGCACAAAGGGATTGTCGGGCAGCCAGGGAAAGATTCCGACCAGAACAAGAATCCAAACCAGGTTCAAAAACACGGGAGCCAGCGCCGGGATGGCAAAATGCCGGAGGGAATTCAATACTCCCATAATCAGGGCTGCCAGGCAGATCAGGGGGGCATAGGGCAGCATGATGCGCAACAGGGGCATGATGGCGGTCCAGCGCGGACCGAATTGCATGCGCTGTTCCAACAGGAGCAACAGCAGGATTCCGAGGGCGGTAACCAGTCCCAGGACGGCGATCGACAAGCCCGCGACGCGTCCGACCAGGCGGTTGGCCACCTCGGGACCTTCCCGCTCACGTGTTTCCGTGTACACGGGAATCAGGGCCGCGGACAGAGCGCCTTCGCCGAATAGGCGACGGAAGAGGTTGGGTATTCGGAAAGCGACATCGAAGGCCGACTTGGCCAGTCCGGTTCCGAAGGCATGCGCCATCAGCATTTCGCGCGCCAGGCCGGCCACCCGGCTAATAGCGGTCATCGAACCGACCAGCGCCACGCGTCGCAGCACGTTGCTCATGGGCGCAGCGTCTCCAGCAGGGCGGCGACGACCCGCTCCGGTTCGATGGAAGCCAGAGCTTCGACGGCCGCTTTCGAGCGCCGGGCCACGGCCCGCGAGGGGGTTACGTTTTCCGGTGCGATCACATGGTGGTCGGCTCCCAGCGGTCCGGTCTTGGCCGGATCCGTCAGCCCAAAAATCGCCACGACGGGTGTGCCGGTGGCGGTGGCCAGGTGCATGCCGCCGCTGTCGTTGCAACAGACGGCGTGGCATTGCGCCAGCAGGGCCGCCAGTTCCGGCAACGGCGTCCGGCCGCAGAGGTTGACGGCCAACCCGCCCAGTCCCTTGCAGACCGCTCCACATTCCAGCGCTTCGGAGGACGTGCCGCAGACAAGAAAGCGCACCTCCGGCACGCGTTGTGCCAGGTGCTTCGCCGCCGACACAAACGAGGCCGCGGGCCAGCGTTTCGAGGGACCTCGCGCCGCCCCTGGCAGGAGGGCGACGGGACGGAATGACCCCATATTCCCCATGATTTGGCGGGCTTTTTCGCATGCCCAGCCGGGCAGGGTTAAGCGCGGCGCCGGAGGGGCAGGGGGGCATTCCAGGCCAAAGAGGCGGTAATTTTCACATACCTGATGGCGGCCCGTCAGTCCCCGGCGCTCCACCTTCCGGGTCAGCAATGCTCCGCGTCCCTGGGTGGCGAACCCGCGACGTTTTGGAATTCCCGCCCGCCAGGCAATCCAGGCGGAACGGAAGGCATTTGGCAACAACAGGGCCATGTCGCAACCGGCCCCTTTCAGGGTGGCGGCCGCCCGGTGGGTGCCGGACAGTCCCGGCTTGAGCACGGTGACTGTGTCCACACCGGCGCAGAGAGCCCAAAAATCGGCGACCCTGGGCTTGGCAAGCACGGTGACGACCGGGTCCGGATGCCGTTGCCGCCAGGCATGAAACGCCGGCAGGGCCATGATCGCGTCGCCCAGCCAGTTGGGCGAAACCAGCAAAAGATGTCGCGGTTCGGTTTTCAGTTCAAATTCTCCGCGTGGACGGTCCGTTTCCAAGGAGTCCGCAGTGGGTCAGCACATGACGCAGCGCCGTGGCTACCGGCGTGCGGACGCCGACTCCCAAGGCTGTTAAACGGGCGGTATCGAGTCGTGTGTCCCTCGGTCGGGGCGCGCCGGGGGTAGGGGTTTCACGCGGGCGGATCGCGTCGGGATCGACTCCAAGCATGTCCGCCGCCATCCGTGCAAAGGAATACTTGGTGAAGGGTTCGTCGCCGGACCCGTGAAAAATGCCGGTCATGGGCTGACCCGCGCGATGGCGCTGGATCATCCGCCGGATCACTTCCGCCACGTCCGGGGTGTAGGTCGGATACCGGGTGGCCCAATGGTCCAGCACCAGCGGCTTGTCGCCCGAGGCCTGCCGCATGGCGGAAATGGTGTTGGTGATGGCGGACTCGTTCAAATCCTCACAGGGGCCGAAGAGGATTGGCACCCTGAGGACCGCGGCATTGTCCGTGGTTTTCAACACCGCCTGCTCGCCGGCCAGCTTGGAGCGTCCGTAGGCATTCATGGGATGGGTGGGGGCGTCGGGTTCATAGGGCGGGGCCCGATCGTCAAAAACATAATCCGTGGACATGTAGAGCATCCAGGCACCATGCCTGCCGCACCATTGCGCCAGGTGGCGCGTGGCATCCACATTCAGGTGCTGGGTGCCTTCGGGGTCGTTTTCGCTGACGTCCGGGCGGCGTTCCGCCGCGCAGTGGACAATCATGTCGGGGCGCAGGTCATCGAGGGTGTTCGTGACGGCGGAGAAATCGCGCAGATCCAGCGAGGTGAGGCCCCCGGCAACACGCGAAAAAGCCGTACCTGTCCGTACGATGTCGGACTGTTGCGCGAGGTTTTGCATGATGGCGCGTCCCAGCAGACCGGAGGCGCCCGTGACCAGGATCGTAGTTTTTCCCATGTCCATCATTTCCTCGCGTCGGCTTCGGTGAAATCTTTATCGATCACTTCGGACGGCAGCAGCATCTCGCGCGGCGAACTTGCGAAATAAGGGGGAATGGTCATCAGTTGCCGGATGCCGTGATTTTTCTTGAAGGTCCAGAAGCGGCCGTCCTGTCCCTCGGGCACCGCCACGGCAAACCAACCATTGCCGGATTCTCCGAAGTCATGCCGGACTTCGCCGGCGGCGTCGATCAACGTGCCGGAAACCCGGGGAGCCCAGTTGGCTACGCGAGCCGCCCAGCCGCCGATCGTCGTTGTGCCGCGCGGCACATAGACAAACAGGGTCCATTCGCCGCGGAAATGATTGCCCACGCCCTCCGTGTCGGCACCGCTTTCGATTACCACCGGCATCTTTTCGGGCCATTCGACACGCGTATAGTCTCCTCCGTCACGAATTTCGAGGCGATGCAGACCGGGATACGGACTGGTCAGCCGGACCGGGTACGTCTTGCCATCGGGACGCACCTCGGTGTTGACGGCCACCGGTTCCAGCGATACTTCTTTCGGAGAATACAATTCAATTTGGTGCGGACGGTTGGCCCACACCTTTTGCACCGTGACAGGCAATTCAAGCACGCCCGGTTCGTTAAGCCACAGGTGAAACCGTTGCCGCCCTTGCGCCATCTGGGGAAAATTCCCACGCGGGGCCTGCGACGCTTCTCGCGGGGTGGGGATCGGCTTCAGGTTTCCGGAGAAAGACTTGGACTCGAAGCCCATTTCAACGGGTTGATACCGCTCGATACCATCTCGCACCCATTGCAGGATCTCATCGCGGGCAATGGGACGCTCGTCTTTGAGCGGATGATCTTTCTGATGTGCCGCCGCCTGTTTTACCGTGCGCGCCCAAAAGCCATAGGAATGCACCATCATCGATTCGCGCATGCGATAGGCGTGGCTGACCACGGCATCGCGCGCGACAATGCGGGCGTCGCCGGTGGATTCGGCAAAGCGATCGTACAATTCGACATAGCGGGTGTACTTGACCAAGTCATCCAGGCGACGCAACACTTCGGGAACTTCCGCGGCCAACGCATAGGCCCGGTTCAAATGTCGATACATCCTGGCAACCAGATCGACGTTGGAACGACGAGCCGTATCCACGGTCAGCAATCGATAAAAATCACGCATGGGGTCGGCGGCGGAGTCGAAGGCCGTCCGGATGAACTCCTCGATCAACTCGTCCATGCGTTTGCTTTCATCCAGGTCCCAGAGCAGGCGCGAGGCGATGTAATAGCCGAGTCCGTAAGGCCCCCAGGCATCACCGGATTCGGCATCGTGAAAACGTGCGCCGTTGGCATGAAATTTAAGCAGGCTGTCGCGGATGTAGGTCGGTCGGGCCGCCCGGGCGCGCCGTGGCAGGTTCCAGTCCCAGGCAATCACGCTGAAATAATCGTAGATGCCCAACGTGGCTCCGCGCTCGCGCCAGCCTTCGATGATTTGATCCAGGGTGTAGCCTCCGCGCAGAAAGGAGGTGGCCACCGATACGATGACCTTCGGATGCACGTTGATCGACGGGGGGGGAGAATGCTGGTTGTAGGCATACATTCCGACATACTTGGGGCCCAATCCCATTTGGTTAATGGCTTCGGCCACCTCGTTGGCCAGCGTCAGCACGCGATCGCTGACCGAGCCCATGGCGACGCAATCCTCGCATTCGCACCAGCCGCCGCCATCGCTGGGGTCCATCGAGATGCTGTCGCGCTCGGGATGTTGCTCAAAAACTCGGCAGGCATGTTCGACCACCAATTGACGCAATCCGGGATTGGCAATGCAGAACTTGCTGTTGCCGCCGCGGTCGCGGCGTTCGCCTTCGACCAGGGCATAATATTCCGGATGCTCGTTAAAGGCCTGGCGGTTGGCGCCGCGAATACCGCCATAGGCATGCCCGCTGTTTAGTTTGAACCCCTGCGCCATGCGGTTGCGCGCACACCAGTCACGATACGGTTGCACGTTGTATCCCCAGCGCATGCCCCAGTTGTACCAGATGCGACGGGAATAGAAATCGGGGTTCTCGACGCGGTCTACCGCAAGTTGGAGATCGGGCTTGCGCGGCACGCACTCCCAGACCTCGCCGGGAAAATACTGCCGGTAGCCGAGGCGGTACAACAGGTCCCAGACGGCATGTTGCACGGCCAGGTCCGTAGCCCCCAGCAACCAGAGTCCATCGGGACCGGATCGTAACAGATATTTTTCGCGTTCGAAGGGGCCCTCCGCAAAGTCGATCTCGAAGGGCAGCGCCGTAAAATCTTGTGGTCTCCCCACCACCAGTCCCGTACGTCCATCCCCATCCCTGGGGGGCGTTCCTTCCCCACCGGTCATGCGCGACAACATGGCGACCAGGGTTTCCGCGGACTCGCGGATGGACGGCGAGGCTTGGGATCCCACGATGACCGGCAGCTTCACGACACCCTTTTCGGCGATCGCAACCGGGCGCCCCATGCCGAAGGATCGCAACCCAACCGTCGCGGATACCATGGCCGCATAAAGACAGATTACGCGTGTTTTACATGGAATTTTGTTTTGTAACATATTGAACCCCTTGACGACTCCCAGGCCCGTGGCGTATGAATGGTAAGAAAGGGCTTGCGGCATCAGTAAAGCACATTGACGCGCGGCAAACAAGTTGGACTGATTAAGGACAAAACATGTCAGACACATCGATTTCATCCGAAGTATTCATTCCATCCCCGGGCAAGGGGACATCGGTGCTTGCATCCAGTTATTACACGCGCAAGGAAGGTCCGGAACTGATCAGCATTCACAACCTGTCCAGCCGCAGCGATACGGTCGATGCCGCATTTCTGCGGTTTTCCGAAGACAATGGACGTACTTGGAGCGAACCGCGCGCCTGGCCGACCCGCTTCGAGCATCCCGATGGGGTGGGGCGGCGTCATCCCCGCGGCGGGTTCGTCGATCCGAACACGGGCCGATATGTAAGTTTCTGGACCGAAGGCGTTTTGCCGACGGACAACCCGCTCGAGGGCATGACACACTGGACGGTCCACTACAGCGTGTCGGAAGATGGAGGACGCACCAACAAGATCTCCGAACCGATCATTCACGAAGGCGCGGAATTCGACGCGCGGCATCCTCTTCCGGGCGTGACGGTAGGGCACAACTGTGTGCAGATCGGCGATCTCGGGCAACGTCCCCTGACCCGTCGCGACGGGATCATCCTGATGCCGGTGCAGTCCAGCCCGGTCGGTCCCGGCGGACGGTATCACAATCCAGGCGGAGGGCTCACCTTCACCGATTGTCTGTTGTTAATGGGTCGTTGGCGTTCGGACGGCCGCCTGTCCTGGACGGTGTCCGATCGGGTCCGGGGCAATCCGGCGCAGAGCACCCGAGGCCTGATCGAACCCACCCTGGCCGAACTACAGGACGGCAGTCTTATCATGGTCATGCGCGGCAGCAATGACCGACGCCCCTCCCTGCCCGGACACCGGTGGGTTGCACGATCATGCGACGGCGGCATGCACTGGACCTTGCCGGAGCCCTGGACCTATGAGGACGGCGAGCGGTTCTTTTCGCCCAGCTCCTGTTCACAGTTAATTCCCTGGCATGACGGGCGCCTCTTCTGGCTGGGCAACATCGTAAAGAAAAATCCCGTAGGCAACCGCCCCCGCTATCCGCTGGTGCTGGGAGAGGTCGACACCGTCACCGGGCGCCTGCGCCGGCACTCTTTGAAAGTGGTGGACGATCGCCGCCCTGAAGAGGGCGAAACGCTGACCTTGTCGAATTTCTACGCGCGGGAAGACCGCGCCGACCGGTCACTGCGACTCCACATGAGCCGTTTGTTTGCCCGGCAGGACACTTCGGGACAACAACCGCTGGACTGGACCGCCGAGGCCCTGATCTACCGGATCGAGGTGTAGGAACTCAGGTCAAAGGGCGTCGATGAAAACGATAACAGCCCAACAGATGCACCCGTTCCATGAAGGCACGCAGGAAATCGATCACCGCAACGAACTCCCGTTCGCGTCCGGAAACCTGCACCTCGATGAAGAACCCATACTCCCAGGGGCGGCCGGGCAGGGGGCGGCTCTGAATGAACGACAGATTGAGACCGGCGGTCTGGAAAGGTTGCAGCGCATGCAGCAGGGCACCGGGGCGATTGGGCAGAATCACATGCAAAAGCGCGCGCTGCTCCATGTCGGTGGTGGTGCGTTGCGATTCATCCTGCCGCTTTCGGGGGCGAACCTCCACAAACCGGGTGGTGTTGGACGCTTGGTCCTGAATGTCTCGGGCCAGTGCGCGCAGTCCATGCAAGCGACCGGCCTGGCGACCGGCGACGGCGGCCGCCTTGGGGGTTGCGGACGCCAGGTGCGCGGCTTGGGCCGTGCTGATGGCCGCCTCGATGCGGGCCTGCGGCAGATGCGCTTCGAGCCACCGGCGGGTCTGTGCCAGGGCCTGAGGATGGCTGAAGACCACCTCGATATCCTCCAGTCGGCATGTGCGCGGCGCCAGAAGACAGTGACTGATTTTGAGACAAAAACTTTCCGTCACCACCAGGCGATCATGTTCCGCCAGCAGGTCGAGACTTTGCGTGACGGGGCCCTCGATGGAATTTTCCACCGGCAGAATCGCGGCGGTTGCCCTCCTGGCGCCGGGAGACTCCAATGTCTGAAGAACCTCCCGGAATCCATCGCACAATATTGCCGCGGCATCCGCGCCGTAAAAGCGCAGGCAGGCGGCGTGCGAATGGGTGCCGGACGGACCGAGACAGGCAACCCGGGATTTGGTTGGCGCGGGGGAAGTCATGCGCCGCGATTCCGTCGTTGCTGTTCGGCTACATCCAGCCAGGGCTTGATACGCTCCAGAAATTCACCGAAGCGACCGCTCTCGAGTTGTTGCGCGGCGTCACTGTAGGCCTTCAGCGGGTCGGGGTGCGCCTCCACGATCAAGCCGTCGGCGCCGGCCGCGATGGCGGCACAGGCCAACGGCAGCACCAGGTCGCGTTTACCGGCTGCGTGGCTGGGGTCCACCAGCACCGGCAGGTGGCTGCCGGCCTTGGCGATGGCGACCGCGCCAAAATCGAGCTGGTTTCGCAGGGCGGGATCGAAGGAACGCGAGCCGCGTTCACACAAGATCACCCGTGAGCACCCGTTAACGATCAGGTATTCGGCCGCCGCCAGCCATTCCTCGACCGTGCTGGCCATGCCGCGCTTCAGCAACACAGGCTTGCCCGCCGTGGCGACGGATTCGAGCAGATCGTAGTTTTGCGCGTTGCGGGCGCCGATCTGCAGCATATCGGTCACTTCCGCCAGGGTGTCCACCTGGTTTGTGCCCATGACTTCCGACACCAGCCCCACCTCGAAATCCTTTTTGATGGCGCGCATGATTTCGAGGCCTTCCTCACGCAGTCCCTGGAAATCATAGGGCGAGGTGCGCGGCTTGTAGGGCATGGCGCGAATCAAGCGCACGCCTACTTTGGTGAGGTCTCGCACCGCGGCATGAAACTGCTCCGGGCTTTCCATGGCGCAGGGACCGGCAATCACCTGCGGCCTGGAGCCGCCGATGGGCACGCCGGCCACGGAAACGATCGTATCTTCGGCGTGATATTCGCGCGATACGAGTTTGTAGCGATGCTGAATGGGGATGACGGTTTCGACTTCCGGCAGGTTGCGCAACACTTCCAGCGAGCGATTGCTCATTTCATCGCCGACGCAAGCGACCACCGTGCGTTCCACACCGTGAATCACGCGCGGCTGGTAACGCATCGACTGCACCATGTCGCGGACCGATGCCACCTGTTCTTCGGTAGCCTGAGGTTTAAGCACAATGATCATGATCGGTTCTCCTGGACCTCCGGGGAAACTGCGCGTCGCGATGCCCCCAGGGGGAGCTTGTTGCCCTGCGCGTCGACACGGACAAACGTGATGGTGGTGGTGAAAATGGGCAGGTCGCGCCCCGTTTCCAGGTCCTGCCGGCAGACATGCACATGGTAGCTCACGGAGGTTTGTCCGGAACGTTCATAATGCACGTCAAAACGCAAAATATGTCCGCCGCCCGCGCCTTCGCGAAACTCGACCCGGTCAAGTCCGACCGTAACAAAACGGTGCCCGGGATAATCGTGGCTGGCGGCCATCCAACCGGTTTCGTCGACCCACTTGAGCAGGTTGCCTCCAAACAGGAAGCCGAACTGATTGAGGTGTTCCGGCATGACCAGCTTGTAGGTGGTCATGACCGGCTTGTCGTGGTGCGAATCGATCACGGCTGGATCACTCCCCAGGCCTTAAGGCGACTCACGGCATGATTCACCGGCGGCTGTGCTCCCTGCGCCCCGGCCATCGTGACGAAGCGCAGATAGTTTTCCGCCGCCGCCTCGCGTTGGCCCATCCTCTCGTGACACAACCCGGCGTAAAACGGCACGGTCGGATCGCCCGGAAGCAATCCGTCATAACGCTTCAAGACCGCCAGGGAGGCTTCGAACTTGCGCTGCGCAAACAGGCTTCGCGAAAGAACCGCTTGCGATTGCGCCTCTCCGGGATACACCGCGGCGGCGCGGCGGGCCAGTTTTTCGGACTCTCCGGCGCGATTTTGCGCCTGGGCCACGCGCGCCAGCAGCAGCAGCCCGGCGTAATCGTCCGGCATTCTCGACAAGCCGTTTTCAATGCTGGCACGTGCTTCGTCGAGGTTGCCGTCTTGCAGGGCTTCCGCGCCATGTTGGAGCAAACGGATATCCTCCCGATGCTTCAGGATGGGGCCGGCCGCGGCGCGGTATTCGTTGCGATTGCGCCGGTGCGGCAGGTCCGCCGGCGGGAAGGCCACCGCCAGCCGGTGACTGGCGCTGTTGAGCCGTTCGCTGCCCATGGGGTGGGTGGCGAACAAGGTTTCGATCGCTCCGGCATTTTTCCCTTCGGAAAGGCTTAACAGCAGGTTCATCAGGTCCACCATGCCGCCGGGATCGTAGCCGGCGCGGGCCATGTAGTCCATGCCGGTGCGATCGGCTTCGCGTTCGTGTTCGCGACTGTACTTGGCCAGGTACATGGCCGCGCCCAGGCCGCCCATGCTGGTGAGCAAATCGGCATAGCGTTCCTGGTCGCGCATGCCCAGGTAGATGCCGGCGCCGGCGATCGCCAGTTGCAGCAGCAGTCCCTGGCTCATCTGCACGGCGGTGTGCCGGTAGTTGACATGCGCCAGTTCGTGCCCCAGCAACGCCGCAAGCTGCGCCTCGTCCTCCAGCTCGGCCAGCATGCCGCGAGTCACCGCGATCGAACCACCGGGAAAAGCATAGGCATTGCAGTACACGGCATTGACGGGATTGAAACTGTAAGGCATGTGGGGACGATGGGTGTGTCGCGCCAGTTCTCCGCCGACCGATGACAGGTACTGGTTCAGGCCTTCGTCGCGCACCACCCCATAATCGGTCGAAAACTGCTTGGGTGAGGTGTCCCGATCGAGCTTGATTTCGCTCGATTCCGAAATCAGCATAAACTGACTGCGACCGGTCACCGGATTGGTCGCGCAACCCGTTACGGCCGCCGCGGCGCCCGAAAGCGCCGACAGCCTGACAAACTCACGTCGGGTAAGCATGGGCGTGGCAACGTTCATGCCCATAGTATAATGTACTTGACCGCGGTGCGCAATGCGCGGGCGCAGCAATTCCAATCATGGCCGTCTGCATCGCGCTCCCTATCGAGGTCGAAATCGTCTTAATGGCGTGGCGAATCAACATTCCCCTATAACCCCGGGTTCCGGCATTCTTGAAATGTCCGGTGTTGGCGTGCTCGGGTTTAACCCACCAAAATCGAATCATTCGCTTGAAATGGCCTCGACCTCATCGTCGGTTTCGACGGGAAAACATTGTCGGAAGGCTTCATGGAATGCTTCGCCGAAGCTGTAGATGTCCGGCCATCGCTCGGACGGGTCCAGGGCCGTTGCGATTTCCAGGGGTTCGACCAGGGGGGGGGGCAGGTTCTGGAGGGGCGGATGCGGGCTATAGGCAAGCGTTTCGACGGGGGTTTCGGGGGGGTGGGGCAGTTGTCCGGTCAGAATTTGATAGGCCAGCACGCCGAGGGAGTAGACATCGGTGCCGACATCCAGCGGTTCGCCGCGCAACTGTTCCGGGCTCATGTAGACTGGCGTTCCGGTGACATAGTCGTCGTCGAAGTGTTGTCGATTGATGACGTCGGCGATACCGAAGTCGATGATTTTCAACAGGCCGTCATCGGAGACCATGACATTGCCGGGGGTCAGATCCTTGTGGAGAACGCCGCGCTTGTGGGCATGAGCCAGGGCATCCACCAGCACGGTGATCACCTGCGAAGCGGTGACCGGAGGCAGGGGCTTGCCGGGAGTCATCAGTTGGTTCAGGGTGTAGCCCCGCACGAATTCCATTACGATCATGAACAATTTGTGACGGCGTTCGAAATTGTAGATTCGCACAATGTGTTTGTGCAGCAACTGGAGGCAGATGCGAGTTTCGTCCTTGAGCGATTGGATGGATTGCGCGTCGTGTGACAGTTCGGGGTTCAGCAGCTTGACCGCGACTTCCATGTCCAGCAACTGATCGAAGGCCCGGTATACGCGACCGGTGCCGCCTTCGCCGAGCAGTTCATCCAGCCGGTAGCGCTCGTCCTGACTTTCGATGAGGCTGATGCCGCTGAAATCGGCTTTGCGTTTGACAAAGCGAATGGCCCGCGGTTTGCTCGTTACGATCCTTCCGCCTGCACCGGGTGGATGAATCACGATGCGTTTGGCCCCTCCCCCTCCACGAAACAATTCGACCAGGGCATGCTTGATGGACAAAGGTTGCCATGGTTTGGCCACAAAGGCCCTGGCAAGGTGCTGCTTGATCCATTCCTTGCCTTGACGTTGCATCGAATTCGGCCCCGTCAGCAACACGCGCAGGGATGGATTGCGTCCCATGGCCTCGCCTCGCAGGGTTGGAAAATCCAATTCGTCAACCTCCAGGTCGCACAACCAGACATCGAGGGAAAAATTCAGGAGAACATACCGCGCCTTGGAAATTTCGTTGACTACGATCACGAGGGCATTCAACCCCTCCAGAATCTTGTGAACGGTGGCCGCCGGTTGGCTGTCCAGAACTAAAAGTGTCCTCATTAATCAGGTGACCTGTGTCATGGTAGGCGGTGAGGGGCTCGAACCCCCGACCCCCACGGTGTAAACGTGGTGCTCTAGCCGACTGAGCTAACCGCCCGGAAAATGCTGTGTGCCTGTTCCTGCACCCAATGTTCGCAGGCAAAATCGGATTCGCCCGCGGCCGGGCACGGAAACCCAGGCAAGTGGCCCCAAGCATAGTACCTTGGCGTTCGTCGGGCAAGTCCGAACTGGATGGGGACTGGATGGTGGGCAGGGACGCTTCGCAATAGTAAAAGCGCAACGGAACGCTTCACTTGTCCCTCGTCCGAAACGGGGGACTAGAGCCATCGTCCGGGACGTTCTTTGTGGATGCCGTTTTCGAAGGCGATACGCCCATTGACGATGACGCATTCGATTCCGTCGGGATATTGGTGCGGGGAAGCGTAGTCGGCCCGGTCGCGGATCCGGAGAGGGTCGAAGACGGTAAGATCGGCCCAGGCACCGGCACGAAGGATTCCGCGTTCTTTGAGTCCGAAAGCCTCGGACGGCAGGCTGGTCATGCGGCGAACGCCTTCTTCGATGGTCATGTCCAACTGCCGGTCCAGAACCATGCGCAGAAATTTCGGAAAGGTACCGTACGCCCTGGGATGAGGGGAATCATGCGACAGGGGACCGGATGTGGCGCGAATGGAGGCATCCGATCCCACCATAACCCAGGGCTGGGCGTAGATGCGTCGCAAGTTGTCGGCGCTCATGCCGGGAAAAAAGGCTTCCGTGCGCATGCCGTCGCGGCGCAGGAGCGTGAACATGGCTTCAATGGTGTCGCAACTCAATTCCTGCGCGACATCCCGCAGGGTGCGTCCACGGAATCGTTTCAGGTCCGGATGCTCCGTGCCCGCCACGACCACTTCGTCAAGGGTTTCCGGAAGCGCACCGATCAATTCCGAGCGGATGCGCGCGGCGGTGGCGGGGTCCTTGATCCGCGCCAGGGCGGCGGCGTTGTCGCCGCTCAAGGCCCAGGCCGGCAGACGTGAATCGAGCGCCGTGCAACTGGACAGGTAAGGATAACGGTCGGAGGTGACGGGAAATCCGGCTTTCCGGGCGCGCTGGATTTTTTGCAAGGCCGCGTCCAGCTTGTGCCAATTGGCGCGTCCACTGGTTTTCAAGTGAGAAATCTGGGTTTTGATGCCCGTGGCGGTGGCCAGCGCCAGCACTTCGTCCAGCGCATCGAGCACGTGGTCGCCTTCTCCGCGAATATGCGAAGCGTAGAGGGCGTTGCGGCGGGCCGCGGTTTGGCCCAAGGCCAACAGCTCTTCCGGTGCGGCATAGGCGCCGGGAATGTAAATCAATCCGGAGGAAAATCCGGCCGCGCCCTGGTCCAGGGCCTCTTCCAGACGGCGCACCATCAGGGCGAGTTCCCCGGCGGTGGCGTGTCGCGCGCCATAGCCCATCACACCGGCTCGCAGGGTGTTGTGTCCGACCAGGAACACGACGTTGGGCGCGTGTCCGGTGCAAGCCAGGGCCTCGCGATAGGCGGCTACCGAAGTCCAGCAATCGTCGTGACCCTGCCGATGCGACAGGCCCAGCGGCTGCAGCACGGCGTCCCAATCGGTCGGATGCCGCGCCGCGCCGCGCAGGGGTGCGGCGGACCCGCCGCACTGTCCGATCACCTCCGTGGTTACTCCTTGCCGAATTTTTGAGGGGGCATCCGGTTCCACCAGCAGGTAGGCATCGGAATGAGAATGCGCGTCGACAAATCCGGGACAGACCATGGCATGGGAGACATCCATCTCGCATCGGGCCGGGACCGCTTCCGGCGCACGGCCCACCAGCACGATACGTTCCCCCCGTACCGCCACATCCGCCCGCCGGGCCGGCAGCCCCGTGCCGTCGACGACCCGTCCGCCTTTTAGCAGCAGGTCGAAAGGTGTCGTCATGAGCTCACCTTTGGCGCGGCGGACTCGTTGTCCGTGCTTTCTCCCAGTCGGTCGGCCACCACCTGTTGCAGTTCTCCGATCTCGTCAAGATGCAGTTGCGGATCGATCACCATGAACGAATCGCCTCGTTTCCGATGTTCATAAATCCGTAACATCCCCCCCTCGGGATGAGGTTTCGCATCCCGTTCGATCAGGATTTTCTTGCGTTCCAACATAACGGCCAGAACGTACACGACGCCGGCATCGTCCGGATTTTCCAGGGTGATCAGCCGTCGAAACAACGATTCCGCCGTATCGTGGTGCATCACTTCGGGCTTGTCTTCGGGTGCGGGAGCTTCGAAAACCCCTTGCCAGGAACTGAAGGGCTCTTTCGGGCCTTGGCGATTCTGCCAGCAAGAAAGACAAAAATCACGTCTTTCAAAGATGGAGTCGTGTTCGAACAAGGCCGAAACACATTCTTCCGCATCGGAAAAATATTTTTCGCATGCCGCGCATTGCCGGCCTCGCGGCCGGATGTTCCATTCGTATGCCATGATGGAATTCTAGCAAAATGGAGGGGTCCGGGGGAACCGGGGAATGTACGGAAATCCCCGGCAAGCGAACCGAACCCTTTTTTCCGACGTTTGCATAAGGTATGATAGGCCGCATGGAAAGCATGGGACAGCTACCGCTACTAGTTAACGATGTCTGGCGGACGTTTGGAAACGCCTTCAGCCGCGGCGGTGCCGTAATGTGGCCGTTGCTGGCCTGTTCGCTGCTGGCATTGACAATCGTGATCGAACGAGTGATTGTGTTTGCACGATACGGGTTGCGACGTAAGCGCGGCGCCCCGGCGGTCGAAAAGCAGCTTGACGCCCTGCGCCAGGGAGACAGTGAAACAGCGATCGAAGTGGGGCTACAGCCCCGGTCCGGTCCCGTGGCGGGGTTGCTGGCGGAAGGCCTGGCACATCGCGATTGCGGATTGTCCGACAGTCTGCAGGCAGCGGCCGATCGCCAGTTGGATGCCCTGCGCCGGGGACTCTCGATTCTGGATACCATCGTCACGCTGGGACCGCTGCTTGGGATTCTGGGCACGGTCACGGGGATCATCCGTTCGTTTCACCTGCTGAGTGCCGCGGGGGTCGAAGACCCCACCGCCGTAACGGGGGGCATTGCGGAAGCGCTGGTAAGCACTGCCACGGGGTTGATCGTGGCCATATTGGCCCTGGTGCCATTCAATGCCCTACTGTCGCAACTGCGCCGGGCCGCCCGGGACCTGGAACAAACGTTTCACCGTTGCGAGGTAGCCTATCGCCAGGGGACGAACGATGCGTCTTGAAACCGGATACGAGGAACGACGGGCGCGGATCGAAATGGTACCGTTAATGGACGTGGTTTTTCTGCTGCTGGTTTTCTTCATCTACGCGATGTTCACGATGACCACCCAGCGGGGGGTGCGTGTGAACCTGCCCGCCGGTGTCGGCGTCCCTCCCGAGACCGATCCGCTGGTCGTGGTCATGCGGGCCGACAGCCGTTTGCAACTCGAGGGTGTGGACATGTCCCGTGAGCGTTTAATCGCCGAGACCGTGCGCCGCCAACGAGAAGAGGGGCGCTCGGTGTTGATTAGCGCGGATCGAGAGGCGCCCCTGGGTAGCGGCATCGAACTGCTGGATGCCTTGAGACGATCCGGTATTTCCACGGTCGCATTCCAGGTGCGCCCGGAGCCGGAACCGTGAATTCCGGAGAAGCAAACCGTTCCGGGCGATCGGGGTCCGACAAGGCCGCGCTTGGCGGGGAGGGGCGGGATCTCCTTGATGCCGTGATGCTGGCATTGCTGCTGCATCTCCTGTTGATCTCCTGGGCGGGGTACGGCCTGCGTCAAATCGTGTTGCCCAGCTTGGCGCAACCTCATGCCACAAGCGTGGTGCTGCAACTGCCATCGACCGAAACGCCGACCGCGAACCCCCCGCCTCCTCCCGAGAGTCCGAGCGCGCGGGAACCGCCTCCTCCCGAGCCGGCACCGGAAGTGGCGCTTGAGCCGGAAGAAGAATCTCCAGAGGACCCCCCGCCAGACTTGGTTCCCGAACCGGAGGACGTGCCGGTGCCGCGGGTGGAACCCAAGCCGGCACTCGATCCGGAACCCGCGCCGGAACCCGCGCCGGAGCCGGAATTGAGGACCGAGCCGCTGGAGGAAAATGAACCGCCTGTCGCAATCCCCGAACAGCCGAACCCCGAGGAGGAGTTGCCCGAGGAGGTTCCGCCGAGGTCCGTGCAAGAAGACAGCGCTTCCGTTGCCCGGCCGGATATCGAAACGGTTGCGGGCAAGTTGGACCGTCCGCCGACGCCCGTACGGGCGATTCGTCCGAGTTATCCGCTGGGAGCGCGTCAGCGCGGCGAGGAGGGGGCGGTGGAGGCGGAAATCGAAGTGCGCCCGGATGGGCGCGTGGAGGAGGTGCGCATTCTGCGTGGAAGCGGCTATGGAGCGCTGGACCGGGCGGCGGTCCAGGCACTGCGAAAGGCACGGTTCACTCCGGCGCGACGCGGTCGCGAAACCGTGCGCGCCAGGGTGCGCCTGACGGTTGTCTTCAAGCTGACGGAATAATGGCCGTCAATTCCACTGGCCCGCGTCGCGGTCAGGAGCTTGGAATTTATCCTGCAAAGCCTTTTTCTCGGCAATCCCGCCCGTGACATCGGACTCGGGGGGCGGAAGCTTCCACTTGGGGGTGGGAAATACCGGCGTCTTGAATTTAGACTGTCCGATGTTTCCCGCTTTCTCCTGGAACTCCATGCAGGCGCGGATGCAACCCTTGGCACCGCATACCGCCAGGTAGCCGCAGTGCGTCGCGATCTGCTTGATGTAGGGATTGGCCATTTTGCCGGGAAATTCGGGGTTGTTGCGTCCCCACAGGGCCAGGCCGAGCGAGTGGGTGATTTTATAGGCCAGTTCTTCCGACATCGTCGTCCTGGTAATGTCCAGGTTGAAGCCCGGAAAGTACCTTTTCAGGAAGGGTGATGCCAGGTAATTGATGCCGTGATGGGTAGCGGTGCAGCGTCCCATGTGCACGTCGCCCCAGGAATATTCCCGTCCGTCCAGGCGGATCGTGACGGTGGGCCCGTTTCGCCCGGGGATGGCGTTGCCGGGACAGTCCGGCACGCAACGCATGCAGCGTTTGCACAACGTTTCGGGTTCCAGCATGGGGTCGGGGTCCAGCTCGGCATCGGTCAGGATGGTGCCGATACGCACCCGCGGGCCGAATTCCGGATGCAAAAAAACCTTCGACCATCCGATTTCGCCCAGCCCGCAGGCCATGGCCGCGATGCGCACGCTGACATTGACTTCGGGTACCGGCCGGCCTGGGACGGGATCGGGATTTTCGGGGTAGGATTCCGGCACGCCGGGATACAAGGGAACGGCTTCGTATCCGTGGTCTTCAATGAAGCGCGCAACTTCTTCCGTGACCATGGGACGGAAGACGGTGTTGAGCCGGTTGTAGGCGTAATAGGTGTAATTGTTCCAGTGGGTTCCTTCGGTGATGCCGCGGTAGGAGCCCCGCGGGATCGGTTGCACGATCGAGATCACGGAACGGCAGTCCGGGAAGATGTTGGCCGGATGCATGCGTTCGGGAGCCTCCGAAAAACGCGAGATCGGCGCAACGCCCAGAATCTCGACGCCGCCCCCGCCTGCACCGAGGCGACGGGCCAGTTCTTTGAGTCGTGCGGAAGTCAGGGGTTGTGAGTTCATGGGTTGTTTCCTGTGCTTTGAACGGGGTTTCCAAGAATGTCGCGCGCCCAAACCGCGCCTTGGCGGAAGGGTTGGTCGAAGCGTTCGGAGAGTGCCTGGCGCTGTTCCAGGGCCGCGATGCAGGCCCGGGTGCAGGCGGCGGCCATGCGATCCACGGCGTTAAACCGTCCCTCGTTGGTTTGGACGGCGCCGTTTTTGCATTTGAGACAACGGGCATTGTCGCGTGCTGCTACGGGACGTTGGTATCTTTCCAAGCCACCCGCGACGGGATGTTGTGCATCCAGCGCCCGCAAGGGGCAGGCTTGGACACAGGCGCCGCAATCGTCGCAGATTCGCGGCTTGAAGGGTTCGTCGGCGAGTACGTCCGCGTCCGTCAAAACCATGGCGAACCGCTGGCGCGGCCCGAATTCGGGCGTCAAGAACATGCCGTTCAACCCGGTTTCGCCCAGTCCCGCGGCCTGGGCCATGATGCGATAGTCCAGGATCACGTTGGGAGCCGGTTTGCCGGGCGCCACCGGAACCCCCACCGGCTGACCCTCACAATCGTATCCGAAAAGCGGAACGCCGTCGAAACCGCGCGCTTCCAGCCAGATGGTCATGTCATAGGTTGTTCGCGCCAGGAAGTTGTCCTCGAGGGAAGTGAACCCGAAAGTGGAAAAAGAATTGTCAAACTCCGTCCCACTTTCGATGCCTCGCAAGGTTCCTCGCAACACCCTGCGTCCGAGCACGATCACGGCCGTGGCCTGTGGAAAGATTGAAAGGGGATTGCGCTCGGCCGGCAGATGACGCAACGTTTCGGTGCTGGCCAGCCCGACCAGATCCGCGCCAAAATCGCGCGCGACCTGCTTGATGTCCTGTGAATTCATGATACCTGGGCTCCTTTCGGATTCAGCGGGGTGAGGGTGACCTTGCCTTCAAGGTCGCGTGTCCAGACGGATCGCTTCCGGAAGGGGGTCTTGAAACGTTCCTCGATCTTGTGTTCCAGCGCCACCATGCAGGCTCTTCCGCAGGCGGCGGCAAAACGGTCGTTCCCTTCGCAGGACAAGGAACCTCCGGGGAAGCGCCCATTGGCGCAGGAGGCACACCGTTGCTCATCGAGTTCAAAATGTTCGGCTCCCGTATC
The DNA here is from genome assembly GCA_964542285.1 of uncultured Lentisphaerales bacterium. Lineage (GTDB taxonomy): Bacteria > Verrucomicrobiota > Kiritimatiellia > RFP12 > JAAYLN01 > CAZIUM01. The sequence continues at coordinate 19,544 of CAZIUM010000002.1, read as the reverse complement.
CCGCAAGGCTTGCAATGGACAGGCCTGGAGACAAGCGTCGCAATCGGTGCAGAAATCGAGCTCCTGGATCGGGTCGCCGACGGCCTCCAGATCGGTCAGAATCATTCCGAAACGTTGCCGGTGCCCGTATTGCGCGGTCAGGAAGAACCCCCCCTTGCCGACGATGCCGAGACCGGCGGCATGCGCCAGCCGTTTGGAGTCAAGCCGCACATTGGTCGTGGTTCCGGTGGATGCGATGGGACGGGGTTCGCCGGGGGGAGTGCCGCCCAACATGGGGATGGCTTCGTGTCCCGCCTGTTCGATGGTTGCGGCTGCTTGGTGAATGACGCGCGACAAAAATGTCTGTTCCTGCCATTGCATACCGAACATGACATAGGTGGAGCCGAAGTTCGTGCCTTCCTCCACGCCGCGCAAGGTTCCGCGAAGAATGCGACGGCCCACGACGATCACGGAACGGCAGGACGGCATGATCGACAACGGATTGGCCGTCGATTTCCAGTCCTTCCAGCGTTCCAACGGCGCAATGCCGACGAGATCCGCCCCGGCGTCACGTGCCGCGGCTTTGATTTGCGATGCATTCATGATGTGCTTCCTCTGGTGTTTATTGCGAGAAGGGTTGTCCCAGCGCGAAGGAAAGTCCCCTGGCGGTGGAACGCAACGTTTCCTCGATGGTGTCGGTCAGCAGGGTGCCGGTCGGCAGCATGGCCCCGATGGCCCCGCAAAAATGGTCTCCCGCGCGAAACAACGGTGCGGCCAGTGCCAGAATGCCCTGTTCGTTACGGATGGCCAGCCCCCTGTTACGAATTCGATCAAATTCCGCGCCCCAGTCTTCCCCCTTGCGGGAATCGCCTACGCGGCCGTCCATCTGCAATTGACAACGCTCTTCGGGCGAGGCATAAGCCGCGCAAACCTTTCCGCAGGCGCTGTGGCGGACGGAATGCGTCTGGCCGATTTCGGCCGCCGGATCGTTGCCTTTGCCATGACGGGGCCAGAAAATGTCCACAACAATCGAATACCCGCGCCAAGGAGCCGAAAGATAGGATTGTGCGTTGAGTTGTTCGCCCAGTTCGACTAAAAATGGATGCCCGATACGGCGTAAGTCGAGTCGTGACAAACAAGTATGTGACAAGGTCAGAATCTTCAAACTGATCCGGTACCGTCTCGAGGTCGGGTTTTGTTCCACGTATCCGGTGGCCAGCAGCGTTTTGAGCAGTCGACATACATGACTGGACGGCAGCCCGGTTTGCTCGGACAGCGATTTGACCGTCAATTCCGTGCCGGCGAGGGCCAGAATTTCCAACAGGCGGAAACCATTCTTTAAAGTAGAATTCATGGGTTGCAATTCTAAATATTGCAATTGGTGCGTAATCTACTACAGTATTTATAATTGTGTCAAGGGGTTTTGTGACAGATTGGTGTTGCAGGGCGCATAAGTCCCTTTCTTCCGATCTTTTCCGTCCCTTGCCCCTTGCCACGGGTGCGCATCAATTGTGAGGGCCATTCTTCCAGCCACCCGGGTGCCCGATGCCGATTTTGACTGACATTCACAAGAAGATGGGGTAAATTATAAAAATATGTCGAATCAAGAAAATCCAGCCATGAGTGAAACCAACGTTCCCTTGCAACCGCCTGTTGATGTTCCCGCAGTGGACGATTCAGAACCTCGCATCAACATTGAGGAGGAAATGCGTTCCTCCTACATCGATTACTCCATGAGCGTGATCATCGGTCGCGCTCTGCCGGATGCCCGTGACGGGCTGAAGCCCGTCCACCGCCGGGTACTGTTTGCGATGCAGGAACTGGGCAACACGCATTCCAAGGCGTACAAGAAATCGGCGCGCGTGGTGGGTGACGTGATCGGCAAATATCATCCCCATGGCGACCAGGCCGTTTACGACACCATCGTGCGGTTGGCGCAGGACTTTTCGATGCGCTATCCGTTGGTTGACGGGCAGGGGAACTTCGGCTCGATTGACGGCGATCCGCCGGCCGCCATGCGGTATACGGAAGTGCGCATGGACCGCATGGCCGAGGAGATGCTCGAAGACCTTGACAAGCAGACCGTCGATTTCGTTCCCAACTATGACGAGTCGCTGATGCAGCCCCTGGTGTTGCCGTCGAAACTGCCCAATCTGCTGCTGAACGGGTCCACCGGGATTGCCGTCGGCATGGCCACCAACATACCGCCGCACAACCTCCGCGAGATTACCGATGCCATTGTGCACTACATCGACCATCGCGATTGCAGCATTGACGACCTGTTGCAATTCGTGCGGGGGCCGGATTTTCCGACCGGCGCCATGATTTGCGGCACGCGCCAGATTGAAGCGATGTACAAGCTGGGCCGCGGACAAATGACGGTGCGCGGACACGCGGAGGTCCTGGAAGAGCGCAATCGCGAGATGATCCTGATTTCCGAACTGCCCTACAACGTTAACAAGGCCCACTTGATCACCGACATTGCCCGAATGGTCAACGAAAAGCAGTTGGAAGGCATCTCGGACATCCGCGACGAGAGTTCCAGCCAGGGTATCCGGGTGGTCATCGACCTCAAGCGCGGTGCCATGGGGCAGGTGGTGCTCAACAATCTGTACAAGCACACGCAACTGCAGACGACGTTTGGGGCCATCATGCTGGCGATCGACAACAATCGGCCCAAGGTCATGAATCTCAAGGAGCTGATCCGCTGCTATGTCGATCACCGGTTCGATGTCATCACGCGCCGCACACAGTACGAAAAGGCGCGTGCCGAAGCGCGCAGGCACATTCTTGAAGGTCTGCTCAAGGCGCTTGATCATCTTGACGAGATCGTACGGCTGATTCGCGCGTCGCGCAACCGTGACGAGGCACGCAGGGGCTTGATCGAGGCCTATGCCTTCAGCGAGAAGCAGGCGGATGCCATTCTCGACATGCGGTTGTACCAACTGACCGGCCTGGAACGCGACAAGGTCGAGGAAGAACATCGCACCGTGGTCGCAAAGATCGAATACCTGCAGGGGCTGCTGGATTTCCCGGGGCGCATCCTCGATCTGATCAAAACCGATCTGCAGGAACTCAGGGAAAAATACGGCGACGAGCGCCGCACCGCGATTATGCCGGTCGAAGGTGAGGTGGACATCGAGGATTTGATTGCCGATACGCCCTGCGTGGTCACCCTGAGTCACAAGGGATATGTTAAGCGGGTTCCCCTGGAGGTGTATCGCGAGCAACGTCGCGGGGGGCGGGGCGTCATGGGAGGCGCGACGCGCGACGACGACTTCATCGACACGCTGTTCGTGGCCACGACCCACGATACCCTGTTGTTCTTTACCAACCAGGGGCGGGTGCATGCGCGCCGGGCGTTCGAAGTGCCGGAAGCGGCCCGCACCGCCACGGGCAAGGCCATTGTTAACCTGCTTGAATTGCAGCCCGAGGAAAAAGTAGCCACCATGCTGCGGATTCGGGAATTCACCGACGAAGGCCGGCTTTTCTTTGCCACTGCCAACGGCACGGTCAAGAAAACCATGCTCAGCAGCTATCGAAACATTCGACGCAACGGATTGATCGCCATCCATATCGAAGAGGACGATCGTCTGATCCGGGTCTGTCTCACGAGTCAAGGCGATCATGTAATGCTGGCTACGGCGCATGGTAAAACGATTCGCTTCGACGAAAACGATGTGCGGGCCACCGGACGCGATTCGATCGGTGTGCGCGGCATTGCACTGGAAGGAGACGACAAGGTGTGCAGCCTGTTGGTGGTCGATCTCCAGTCCACCGTGTTGACCGGCACCGTCCATGGATACGGCAAACGAACCTCCTTTGACGAATTCCGCCTGCAGAACCGAGGCGGCAAGGGCATCATCGGTATTCAAACCACCGAACGCAATGGCGAGGTGATCGGGGCCGCTGCCGTGCGCGAAGACGATGCCCTGATGCTGATGACGTCCAAGGGAATGTTGGTGCGCACCCCGGCAAACCAGGTGCGGGTGATCGGTCGTAATACCCAGGGTGTGCGGCTGGTCAATCTGGACAAAGAGGACCGGTTGCTCGAAATCACCGTCGTGCCCGGCGAACCCAACGGAACAGACGACGCGGATACGACGGAGGAATCGCCGGGAGATGCGATCCCGCCGCAAGCAGCCGAAAAATTCCGCTCCGTGAAGGAGCCCGATCGTGAACCCGAGGCAACCCGTGAAATTCCGCCCGATGATCCAGCCCAATGACGGCGTCGTCCGTATCCGCACGTTTCAACCCCGGGACCTGGAGGCGATCGCGGTCTTGATGAGGACGGTTTTCCGCCCGGCCTCCATTGACGCCCGTATTCACAAGTTGTGCGGCGGGACGCCCTGGCACAAGACGAAATGTCAACAGGCCCGGCGCCAGGTGGAGGCCAATCCCAGCGGTTGTTTCGTGGCGGTCGATTCGCGCGATGGAATGGTCGGCTTTGTCAGCACCGCGATCGTGCCGACGGCCTCGCGCGGCTGTATCCTCGACCTGGCCGTGGCGCGGGATTTCCAGGGCAGGGGAATCGGACGCCGATTAATTCAAAGGGCTCTGAAGCATTTCCGCAAATTGGGGTTGGCGCAGGCCAAGATCGAAACGCTGGACGACAATCTGGCCGGCGAGCACCTGTACAAGCAGCTTGGTTTTACGGAGGTGGCGCGCCAAATTCATTTTGCCATGCCGCTGACTGCGCCCCCCGCGCCCAAGAAAAAGTCCGATGCCTGAACTGCCGGAAGTTGAAACCGTGGTGCGCGGCCTGCGCCGGGCGGGACTGGAGCACAACCGCATTATCGCGGTGAATGTATCCTGGTCGCGCAGTTTGTGTCCCGATTCCGAGCAAGTGATCGGGGGCCTCGTCGGACAAGCTATTGAAACGGTTCGCCGACGCGCTAAATTCATCCTTTTGGGGTTGGGCGGCGACAAATGCCTGGCGATTCACCTGCGCATGACCGGCAAGTTACGACTGGAGCCCGCGGGAACGCCTCTCCGCGAGCATGATCGTGTCGTCCTGGCCCTCTCGGACGGGCGTTGCTTGCATTTCAACGACACACGCAAGTTCGGACGCATGTATTTGACATCGACGGATGCAATCCTGTTGCGGCAACTCGGCCCCGAGCCGCTATCGCCAGCCTTTACTTCGACTTACCTCCAACGTCGCCTGGCGAGATCCCGACGCATGCTCAAGCCTTGGTTGCTTGACCAGACCAACGTGGCGGGGCTGGGAAACATTTACGTCGACGAGGCCCTGTGGGCCGCGGGCATTCATCCGGAACGCAGAACGGACAGTCTGACGCCCGGAGACGTCCGGCGTTTGCGCGCGGCCGTCGTGCTGGTCCTCAAACGCGGCATTTCCCTGGGAGGCACCACACTTGGCAATGGAATGACTAACTTTTACAGTGTGGCGGGACGTCGCGGCCGGCATGCCGACAAGCTCGAAGTGTTTCGACGCCACGGGGAGGCCTGTTCGCGCTGCGGCACGATAATTGAACGCCGGGTGGTGGGGCAGCGCGGAACGCATCTCTGTCCAACCTGCCAACCCCTCCCCTGACCTCAGGAAGGGGTGGGGATCGGGTGACTTCTCGATGAAATAACAAAAGCCCCAAATACCCAAGCTCGAAATCGCGATCGGGATCGGGGTCGCCCCTGCAATTCCGACTTCTGAGTTCTGAATTCCCGGTGCGCTTCAACAATTGTGAAACGCACCCCGCCGCCTGGAAAGCTATACGCGTTTAAAAGCCAGGCACCCGTTGTGTCCGCCAAAGCCCAGTGAATTGTTGAGGCAGACCGCAAGGGACGCCTCACGGGGCTGATTGGGGACATAATCCAGGTCGCACTCGGGGTCCGGAGTGCTGTAATTGATGGTGGGGGGGACCACGCCATGCTTGACGGCCAGGGCGCAAACGATAGATTCGATGCCGCCGGCGGCCCCCAGCATGTGGCCAGTCATGGATTTGGTGGATGAGATCATCAGGCGTCCGGCACGTTCCGGACCGAAGGCCCGCTTGATGGCCATGGTTTCCACCTTGTCGTTGAGCGGAGTGCTGGTGCCATGTGCGTTGATGTAGTTGACGTCCTCCACGTTAAGACCGGCATGTTCCAGCGCCTTGAGCATGGCGCGCATGGCGCCTTCGCCGTCTTCACGCGGTGCCGTCATGTGGTAGGCATCGCAAGTCATGCCGAATCCGGCCACTTCCGCGTAGATGTTGGCGCCGCGGGTTTTGGCGTGTTCATAGTCCTCCAGGAACAGGATGCCGGATCCTTCGCCCATGACAAACCCGTCGCGCTCGCGATCGAAGGGCCGGCTGGCGCCGGCGGGGTCGTCGTTGCGCGTGCTGATCGCGCGCATGGAGGCAAAACTTCCGAGACCGAGAGGGGTAATGCAGGCTTCGGCTCCCCCCGCGATCATTACATCGCATTCACCGTCTCGAATGGAGCGCGCGGCCAGCCCAATGGAGTGCAGTCCGGTGGCGCAGGCCGTGATGACGGCAAAATTGGGTCCTTGCAGATTATGTTGGATTGCCACCAAACCGGCACCCATGTTCACAATCATCGAGGGAACCGTAAAAGGGGAAAGACGTCGTGGACCTTTTGTGCGCAACACCTCGGCCTGGTCCTCCAGGGTTTCGAGCCCGCCCACGCCCGAGCCGATGGCCACGCCGCCGCGCTCGGGCGGCAACTTCGCCAGGTCGATGCCGGCATCCTCCACCGCCATGCGCGAGGCGGCCAGCGCATAACGGCAATTGCGATCCATGCGCCGCTGTTCCTTGGGAGGCACAAAGCGATCGGCGTCAAAATCTTTGACCTGGGCGGCGATCCGGGTGGTGAACGCAGAGGCATCGAAGCGGTCCAGCAGCGTAACACCACTGGTTCCCCCTATCAGACCCTGCCAGAAACCATCCAAGTCACAGCCCAGAGGCGAAACCACGCCCATTCCGGTGATGACGACACGTCGTTGCATGTGCTACTCCTCTTGCGGTACGTTCAACCACAGCGCGCGGCGCGCCTCACTGGCGCAACCGACAGGCTGCAAGAACAGTCAGCCGGGGAGAAAATTAAGCAAAACTCTCCCCGGCTGTCACGGATCTCTGCGTCTGGAAGGCTACTCTTTGTCGAATCCCTTGCTTTTCAAGTATTCGAGCACAGCGCCGACGGACGTCAGCTTTTCAGCGTCCTCATCGGGAATTTCGGCGCCGAATTCTTCCTCAAACGCCATCACCAGTTCGACGGTGTCGAGCGAGTCGGCACCGAGATCGTCGATAAACGACGCTTCCGGTGTCACCTGGTCGGCATTGACGCCCAACTGTTCCACGATAATTTCTTTTACGCGTTCTTCGAGCTTGTTAGCCATATTGGCTTCTCCTGACTGTTGCTTTGTTTTGTCTTACCGAGCCCGCAGTGGACCCGCATACTGTTACATGGTCATGCCACCGTTCACGCTCAGCACCTGACCCGTCACATAGGAGGCGTCATCGCCGGCGAGAAACACTACGGCTTTGGCCACGTCCGAAGGTTCTCCGAACCGTCCCGCCGGAATCTGCCCCAACATGCCGTCTCGCACGGCTTGCGGAAGTGCGTCGGTCATATGAGATACAATGAAACCGGGAGCAACCGCGTTCACGCGGATGTTCCGGGAAGCTAATTCCTTGGCCAAGGATTGCGTCAAGGCGATCATGCCTGCCTTGGAAGCCGCATAATTACACTGTCCGGCGTTTCCAATCAAGGCGATAATGGATGCGATCTGGACGATGCTGCCCGATCGTTGCTTCATCATCGGGCGTGCCACGGCCTTGTCGAAGAGGAAGGCTCCCTTGAGATTGGTCTGCAATACCTCGTCCCATTCCGCTTCGGTCATGCGGATCAGCAGGTTGTCGCGTGTGACTCCGGCATTGTTCACGAGGATGTCGATGCGGCCAAAATTTTTGTTGACTTCATCGACAAACGCCTGGACGGAATCGCCGGAGGCGACGTCCACGGATCCGGCCATGGCATGACGTCCGAGCTTTTCGATCGCGTCAACGGTCTCCTGGAGCGGATCGATTCTCCGACCGCAAACGGCCACATCGCAGCCCTCGTGCGCGAGTTCCATGGCAATGGCACGGCCAATGCCGCTGCCGCCACCGGTTACGATCGCAATGCGATTGTCGAGTTTACCCATTTTTATGATTCTCCACCAGCGCCGACACGGCTTCCAGGCTTGCGTTGTCCTGCACGTTGCCCACGGCCATGGTGGGGTCAATGCGGCGGATTAATCCGCTTAGCACCTTGCCGGGACCGAATTCGATGCATTCCCGCGGGGCCGCGGCGCGAATGCTGTCCACCCACAGCACCGGTTCCGTGACCTGCCGCAACATGGTTTGCTTGATCGTTTCGCCATCATTCGGATGCGGCTTCCCGGTGAGGTTGGCATACACCGGCATGGTGGGGACGCCGAAGGGAATGTCTTCCATGAAAGTCGCTAGTTTTTGGCGCGCCGAATTCATAAGCGGCGAATGGAACGCGCCGGCAACCTTGAGCATAATGCTTTTGCCGCCGGCTTCCTGCGCCAGTTTGCCGGCAGATTCGACGGCCTCTCGCGTGCCGGAAAGCACAATCTGCTTGTCGGAATTGATGTTGGCCATGCGGGCGCCGGACTGTTCGCAGATTGAGGCGACTCGATCGCGCGCCAGGTTCATCACGCTGACCATGCCACCCGGCTTTTCTTCGCAGGCCTCCTGCATGAAGCGGCCACGAGCCTCCAGGACACGAATGGCATTGTCGAAGTCCAGTACTCCGGCTTCATGCAGCGCACTCCATTCGCCCAGGCTGAGTCCGGCAGCCAAGTCAAAAACATATTGCGGATAGCGCTTGCGGAACGCGAGCCGGCAGGCAATGCTGGTGACAAAAATCGCCGGCTGACAGAGGCTGGATTTTGTCAGTTCCTCGGCGGGGCCCTCGAAGCAAATCTTGCGCAGATCGAATCCCAGCGCCCGATTGGCGCGTTCGTACAAAGCGGCAATGTCCCGATCCGCCGCGGCAAGGTCCTTTCCCATGCCGGGGAACTGGGCTCCCTGGCCCGCAAAAATGGCTGCCTTTACGTTCATAAAACTCCTGTCGATTCCTTACACATACACCTCGGTCAGGATCGTCGCCCAGGCGGGGACCCTGCTCAAACCAGCGGAAAGTGTGCCATAATCTGAACGATTGTCAATACTCGCCGGTTATTCGGGAACCGCTTCGGGCGCCATGTTCAAAGGACGCACCCCAATTTCACGCAGGCGCATGGAGACGATTTTTGAAATGCCCTTTTCAGGCATGGTCACCCCGTAGACGATGTCCGAGCTGGCAATGGTGTGCTGGTTGTGCGTAATGATCAGGAATTGGGATTGGGCCAGGAAGTCTTTCAGGGTCTGCACGAAACGGCCGATGTTCGAGTCGTCAAGCGCCGCATCCAGTTCGTCCAGCATGCAGAACGGACTGGGCTTGATCATGTAGATGGCAAACAGCAGGCTAACGGCCGTCATGGTGCGTTCGCCACCCGACAGCAACGAAATCGACTGCAGACGCTTACCCGGCGGGCGGGCAATGATTTCAATGCCGCACTCCAACGGATCGTCGACATTGTTCAACAGGACGAGTTTGGCCGTGCCGCCGTTGAAGAGTTTCATGAACATGTTCTCGAAATTGGAGTTGGCCTGTTCGAAAGTCGCCTGGAACAACTCGGAGCTTTTTTTGTTGATCATGCGCAGGAGGTCCAGGATCTGCTCCTTGGACTTGACCATGTCGGCTTCCTGCGCGCGCAGAAAGGTGAAGCGTTCTTCCAGCTCCTTGTATTCGTCGATCGCCACCAGGTTCACCGGCCCCATGGCTTCGATGTCGGCGCCAATCCGGGCCACTTCGCGGGCGGCTTTCTCCAGGGGGAGGGGACCTTCCGAGCCCCAGTCCGGGTCCTTCTCGGACGTCAATTGTTCGGGGGTCAAGCTGTATTCTTCCTGGACGCGGTCAAAATGATTTTGTCGTCGGACGCGTGCTTCGGCCAGCGCAACATCCAATTCGGAGTGATGACGCCGAAGTTGATCCAGTGCCGTGCGTGCCTCGGTCTGCAATCTTTCGGCGGACTGCATTTCGCGCACTTGTTCCCCGCGCGCTTGTCGGCACGCCTCCAGTCTGGCGCGGGATTCGGCGGCACGTTGTTGCATGGGGCCCAATTGCCGAGTAGTCTCCTCGATTTGTTGCGTCAACTTGCGAATGCTTTCGTCGTAGGAGCGCAATCCCTGGCTGCGGCCTTCGTGCTGCGACTCCAATTCGGAAATCCTCGACTGGTGCGATTCGATTCGGCCCATGACATGGGCGACCTGCTGCGCCAAATTGGTTTCCTTGATGCGGGCCTCCGTCAACAAGTTGTGGCGTTCGGCGTAAGACGACTCCTGGTCGGACAGGTTCTGCTGCAGGGTTTCCAGTTCTTCGAGAAATCGATCGCGGTCCGCCATCAGCTCTTCGATTTGCCGAACGAGAGTGTCTTTGGCTTCCTCCTCCTCGCGGGTGCGTTGGACGGTTTGATCGAGTTCCTGTTCCACGACCTTCATGCGCTGCGTGGCACGTTCGCTGTCGCGTTGAACCGTTTGCCATTCGCCTTCTTTCTGGGCGGTCCGCCGTCGGCTCTCATCCAACTGCCCGCGCGCTTCCCGGATGGCTTCGGTAATCGCCGACTGACGGTTGGAAAGGGTTTCCAGGGATTGCCTGACGATGCGCCGACGTTCTTCCAAACGTTCCACCCGTTCATGTCCATCGGCGATGGCCATGCGTCGAGAAAGCGGACTGGCGGTTTGCCCTTCCTGGATCCACAGCTCGCAGCAACCTCCCGCGTGGAACACGGCGCCGGACAGGGTCACCACGGTACCGTCGGTCGGAAGAGGGTGGGGGATGTCCTCCAGGGTACTCGCGACGAAAACGTTGGCCAGCAGTCTGTCGGCCGCCGGGCGAAACTCCTCGGCCACCTCGACATGGTCGACCAGGCGTGTCAGGCCCTCGGGGGGCGGTCTGGTGGGGACGGATGACAGTCCTTCCGCTGCCATCATGCGCGCCGCGGCGGGCTCGCCATGCTTCAGCAGGCGTCGCATCACGGTCTCGATGTCCTCCGCGTGGCGCAACACCACGGCGTCGATCCAGGCCCGCAGGACGGCTTCCAGGGCCGGTCGATATTCCGCCGAAGCCTTGAATTTTTCCGCCAGGGGCCCAATCACCGTGCCGTCCGGCAATTGCAGCGGATTGGCGGAATCCAACAACAATCGCGAGCCCCTGGGAAACTCTTCGGCACGGGCCTCCTGTTCCATCAACAGGTCGATCTGCGCCTGTTGCGCTGCAATTTGCGATGCGATGCCGCTGCTTTCCTCCCGCGTCGTCTGCAGCGTGGCGGCAAGCGTCTGGCGATCATCCTCCAGCGTTGCCAATTTTTCGGCGTCATCAGCGGTTTGCCGTTTGAGCGCTTCCATCTCCTTGGCCGCGGCATCGCGGGCCCGAATCAATTGTTCGGCGTTATGGACCAGATGTTGATGTTCCGCGACCAGGCGATTCTTTTGCGCGCGCGCGTTTTGCTGGCGGGCATCCATCGCCGCAATGTCGTTTTGCAGCCGGGCGGCCTTGCGTTCACGCTCGATGGATTCGTCGCGTTGGCTTTGCAGGGCTTTGCGCGCCTGTTCCAACCCCAGACGTTCCGCCTCGGCATACCGATGAACCTCCTCGAGCACCGTTCGGGCCTCGTGGTGCTGCATTTTCAGACGCTCGGCTTCGGCGCCCATCTGTTGCAGTTCCTGCCGCAATTCGCGGATACGTTTGCCCGTGGCGTCGGCTTCCCGACCGTCGCGTTCGGCCCATTGGCGATATTCAACGATGCGTTGCTCGCTGACCTGGATCATTTCATGGGCATGTTGCAGATTGCCTTCGTCGCGCGAGGCGTTTTCGGTTGCCTCTCCGGTCAGTCGCTCGTTTTCCAGCATGGCCGCGCGCAGGACGGCGGTATGTTCTTCCGTCGCCTGGAGTCGCGCTTGCGCCGCGGCTTCCTGTTCGGCGGACTCGGAAAGCGACGCTTCGAGTTCCCGAATGCGCTCGTCGAGATCTCTCAGGCGGCTCCGGGTGACATAAAGGTCCAAGCCACGGAGTCGGTCCTTCAACTCACGATAGCGCCTGGCTTTGCCGGCCTGGCGTTGCAGCGAGCCGATCTGGCGTTTGACTTCCTTGATGACATCCGTAAGCCGGAGCAGGTTGGCTTCGGTTTGTTCCAGCTTGCGCAGGGCTTCTTTGCGGTCCGCCTTGAACTTGGTGATGCCCGCGGCTTCTTCGAAAATGGCGCGACGGTCTTCGGGCTTGGAGGACAAAATGGCATCGATCTGCCCCTGGGCCATGACCGAATAACTGTTGGTGCCGATCCCGGTCCCCATGAACAGGCGATGGATGTCCCGCAAGCGGCAGGGGGTCTTGTTGATAAAATAGGAGCCCTCGCCGGTTCGGAAGACGCGTCGGGTAATCGTGACCTCGTTGAACTCCGTTTCCAGCGCGCCTTCGCATTCCGCAAACGTGATGCTGACTTCCGCCATGCCGAGAGGTTTGCGTGCATCCGTACCGCTGAAGATCACATCCAGCATTTTGGATCCGCGCAAAGCGGTCGGCCGCTGTTCTCCGAGGACCCAACGGATGGCGTCGGACACGTTGCTTTTTCCGCATCCGTTCGGCCCCACGATGGCGATCAAGCCCGGTTCGAATTCCAGTTTGGTGCGATCGGCAAAACTTTTGAAGCCGATCATTTCCAGTGATTTTAAATACATGGCTTACAAGTCGGGATGAACCCAGTTGCCACAAGGCAGGGCCAGTTCGAACGGAGGAACCGGCTCTCCGGCGGCGCCGGTCAGATTGTGGGCCGGATCGTCATCCCAGGCATGCCGCACCCACAGGGGACGCGCGACGTTTGAAGCGGTCAACTTCAGGCGATCGGCTCCGACAATCTCGGCTTGGGCCCAGTGAAAAATGCGATCGTCGCCCGCCAGGGCAAAGCCCGTTGGAGGACGACCGTCACGGGTGGCCAGGCCGACGCCGGTTCCGGTAAATTGAATCGTGACCTCGCGCTCCCGGCAACGGGCGCGCAGCGGTCGCGGATCGGCAACGGGAGCCCCGGGCAACCCATAGGTCCGCGCCAAAGCGAGGGCCGCCAGGCGCCGGCCGACCTCCTTCTTGTTCTTCGGGTGAATGTCTCCGGCGTCTCCGATGTCGATGGCAACGGCCATGCCGGTGTTGGGCACCTCGAGTTCCGTAAGGCGCTGGGCTTCCCGCAGCAGCGCCCAGTCGGTGTCGACGGGCGTCGAGTGCCGAGTCTTGTAGTTTGCCAGTTGCACGAAGTAGAAGGGCAGTTCTCCCTGTCCGAAGCGCCGTCGCCAGTCGCGAATCAGGTTGGGAAACATTGCGCGGTATTCGCCGGCCCGCGTGGCGTTGGATTCCCCCTGGTACCAGAGGAAGCCCCGGATGGCGCTCGGGATCAAGGGCGCCAGCATGCCGTTGAACAGGGCACTGGGAGTGTGGGGGTTGTCCGGCCCGTAGATCATGGGAGGGGGAACGTTGGATACCCTTCCGAAATCCCGCTCGATCCGGTATCGCCAGGAACCGTGCAGGAGGAGACGTTCGGAGGCGGGAGCATCCACCGGCGCCAGCCACATTTCGGCGGACGGCCCGATCATCCCGCCCTGGTAAATGTTGCTGAAAACGCGCACGGCCACCACATGGCGCCCTTCGCGAACCCGTTCCGGGGAAATGCGGTAAATGCGGAGACGGGACCAGGACGCAGGATCGTCGTTCAGGCCGATTCCGCCGACCGAATGCCCGTCGAAATAGGTGTGATCTTCCTTGTCGCAGGCGCCGAGGTGCAGTTCCAGTTCGCGGCCGGACCACCCCTCGGGCAGAGTGACCTCGCGGCGGAACCAGAAAACGCCGCTGATATCGTGGCCCGCGGTTTGCCATCCGGTGGGCAGGGTCATGACGTCCCACGCGTCGTCCGGCGTGTCGGGTTGGTGCCAACCCTGCTCGACCCCCCGGTTGCCGGGGTCCGACGGGATGGACGCTTCCCATTCCCGGCGGGCCTGGTCGAAGGCATCCTTTTCGATCCTGCCCTCCGGTCCCAGCAGCCGGTCGAGTCGATGGACATAGCCGTCGAGCAGGGGATGCCCCAGCAATCCTTCGCGACTGGTCCAGGCTTCAGCCACGGTTCCGCCCCAGGAACTGTGCAGAATGCCCACGGCCACCCCCAGTTTTTCTCGCAACGCGCGGGCAAAATAGTATCCCACCGCGGTGAATTTTCCGGCCGTCACCGGAGAGCAGACCTCCCAGCGTCCGGCGATTTCTTCACGGGGGCGCAGGGCAATGGCGTGTTCCGCGGTCCAGACGCGAATGCCGTCATCGCGGGCCGCGGCAATTTCCTCTTCGGCGTCGTTACAGGCTTCCAGCCGCATTTCCATGTTCGATTGTCCCGAGGCCAGCCAGACCTCGCCAATCCAGACATCCTGGAGTTGAATCCGGTCCTGGCCGGCGGAAACCCGCAGCGAGACAGGGCCCGCCGCCGGTTGCGGGGCCAGGATGACCATCCAGCGGCCATCCACCCCGGCCCGGGCGCGGGCTTGTGTCCGGACGAGTTCTACGGCGATCTCGGCGCCGGGGGCGCCCCAGCCCCAGATGGGGACCGGACGGTCGCGCTGAAGCACCATGTGGTCCTGAAATGGGGACCCCAATCGAAAATCATTCATGCCTTGAATCCTTGCAAGGGAAGATCAGCCGTAGCGCTTCGGGGTGGGCGTCAGCGTGCCCGCGACCCACTGGTTGGCCAGGTCGTCCAGGTCGGCGAATCCCGCAAGGGGCTGGTGGTTGAGATGCCCGGTATAGTCGTAGTTCTGCACGATTTTCTGCGCCACGGCCATGCGCATGAACCGCTGGGCCTGGTAACGGTTGGAAACCTCCAGGGGGTAGTTCACCAGTCGGAAATCGGCAAAATAACTGCCGTATCGCTTGCCCTGGTCCGCGACGGGAAATTCGGAACGGCAGGTGGCCGGCAGTCCGGGGGCCTGGTGGATGTCCCAGCCGCTGGCCAGATGTCCTTCCGGGGTTTCGAGCCAGGCAAAAGGCATCGAAGGACTGGGGTCGAAGACATGCCAGGCACCATCGGCATAGACTTCCGTCAGCGTGTGACCGTCGGCACGGGTTTCGTTCAGGCCGATGATCAGCCGCGCCGGCAACCCGGCCACCTGGCAGAGAATGACCAGGGTGCGGGCGGCATCGTGACACATGCTGTAGCCCCCCAGCAGGATTTCTTCCTCGGTTCCCAGACCGCAGATGCCGAGGTGCTGAACGTTTGCGCGCCGCCACCCCACCAACGCCTTGGCACGTTCGGTTTCGCTGGCGGTTTCGCTGCAGACGGCGTTCACGATGGCTTCCAGTAGGGGACGGGTTCCCGGAACGGTTTGAACGGTCTTGGGGGTGTAGTCGCCATACAGGAACTCTACGGTTTCGTCGCATACCAGGATGGCCCGGTCGAGCTGCTGACGTTCTAGTGCCCTGGGCATGTAGGAGGGGTATCCGTGCGTGTGCGGATCGATATTGCGGGCAAAATCGGGACACCCCAGGTATTTTTGAATCTCTTTGGGGAGTTCTTTCCAACCATCGACATTGTCAAGGTTTGGAATAAAGTTTTTCATAGGATGGTCCTTGAGGCTTTCATGAGGTTTGTAGTCTCCCGCATGACGTTCCATGTCGCGAGACGCCCGCATCGAGCCAATCGGGCGAACAGGCAGGGGCATTTTGAAACTCCGCCGTCCTCAAGTCAAGAACGCTGTGCCGGGCTCTCAAGCTTTCGGCAGGGCTTCCGAGCGCGGAGCGTTGGGGGATTGGCTATTGGGCGTTGCTCCCAAATATCCGAATTACCCGGTTTCATCGCAACAGGATCATCGTGCCTACCGGCCGATGCAGACCGACGATGGTTAGATCGCGCGAGACATCGTAATGGATTCCCAGGACCCGCTCCGTGTCCTCCAGGTTGTTGATCCAGGTGAGACGTCCATCCGCCGCCATTTCGGTCAGTTGCTGCTGTCGGTCGCCAATCATACGCAGCCCCCAGAAATGATCTTCCAGCACTGCCGGCGCGTTTTCGAACCGCAATTGCAGCTCGCCGCCGTCGGCAATGGTCAACACGTTTTCGGCCGGGTTCAGCAGGTTCAGTCCCGCCGAGGCGCCATCCAGGCGCACTTCGATCAGGCCGGTGGCATTGATTTCCGCGACTCCTCCAACGCTCATGCGAGATCCCAGCATTTCGACCAGGCCCGAGGAGGTGCTGTGGGCGTCGCCGACACGCAGGTCTCCTCCGACCCGTACGTCTCCCGCCGGCAGACGAAGTTCACCATGTCCGCGATAGTTGTTTTGATAACCGACGACTTCGTTGGTCCAGCACCCGACGAAGGCATGACCGGAAATGTCAAGTTGACGCAATTCGGTCTCGCGCAAATCGAGCACCCCGGTAATTCCCGAACCGTAGCCATCGCGTTTTTCGATCCCGAGGGCCAGGTCGCTCACCCAGGCCGTAAAGGATCCGTTGGTCAGGATCATCCGGTTCGCCGCTCCGGTCCCGTATTGCCGCGTGATTCCGATAAAAAGAGGGCAGGGAGCTTCGGGCTGGCCGATGGTCACATCGACGTTCGTTGGCCAGCCGACAATGCGTCCGTCGTTGCAGGTCTGGGTATTGGCTGGATTCAAGCCGTCGATGTCCGCGGCCAGGTAGAAGCCGTTGGTGACGGTGAAAGTTTGCAGTTCCGAGTGGGCGCCCAGGTCAAGTTCGCCGTAGTCTCGTGAGGCGCCGATGACACATTCCCCGATCGTAATGTTGGTTACGGATGACGGCAGACGCAGGATACCCGGACGGTGGTTGCGCGAACGTGACAGCCATAAACGTGGCAGATGGACCCCGTTTGTCAGGCCGTTGAATTGTACGACCGAGGTGCCCAGGTCCAGCGCTCCAAGGGTTCCCTTGGAATCGGTCGCGCTGCTCGAATAATGTCCGCCAATCTTGAGTTCCTCCAGGAATGCGTCGAAAACCCCATGGTTAAGGGTAAGTTCGCACACTCCGTGGTATCGACCGCCGTGCGCAATGAGCATACTGGAAGGGTTGTCGCGGGAACCGACCTGGAAGGTGACGTTTTCGGGCAAATTCGTAACCACGGCATGATAGCCGCATCCGATGGTGAAATTGCCCCCCACGCTCCAGTTGGTCAGCGCTGAGTTTTCGCCGAAGTCGATCAGGGCAAGCACTCCCGACGAGGAAGGGACGCCATTTCCAGCTTCAAGACTTCCGCCAATTCGCAGACTTTCCAAAGAGGGTGGCAGTAAGAGGGTTCCCTGGCTGCGGAGACCCCGCTGACCGACATACAATCCTCCTCGGAGATTCAAAGCGGAAGCCTCCGTAGCGTCGACGATGGAGGCCTGTGACAAATCGAGGTAGCCAATAGCCTGCCGGCTGGAATCCGTGCCGGCCCGTCCGACATACAGGGAATGCAGTCCGCGGGGGTCCAGCAGACCTTCGAGCGTCAGACAGCCGAAACCGTAGGTGGCGCTGGTTGCTGAAACATATCCCGCGAAGATATCGGCGGGATCGCTCTCCGTGCCGACCTGGAACGTGCCGTTGGTGATCCGGAGGGCTCAGTTGGTGACGGCGTATCCGATGCGCAAGGTGCCCGTATAAATCAATTTTTGGCTGTTCAGGTCGAGTACATGCTCACTGGCAAGGTTTTCGACGTCAAGGTCTACAATCTGGTAATCCTGGTCAAGCCGTCCGGGCCGGTTGGTGCCTTCGTTTCCGAAAACCAGGGAATCTCCTCCCGTGGCGCGGGGCGATCCTCCGTCGCTGGACCAGTTGGCCGGATTGTTCCAGAAAGCATCCATTCCGCCGCCGGTCCAGGCAAACTCGGCCGCACGGAGGGAGCCTGCCAGTCCGAACGCCAACAGGAATGCGAATGTGGAGACAACTTTTGCGTTTTTCTTCTTCATATTTTCGTACTTTATTGAATATTTGTCGTTCGGCAGGGGTGGTCCAGGCAGGGGTGTCCTTGATGGACGCATTGTTCCAGGACCAGGCCCTCGTTCCAGCGGGCCAGCACGAAGCTGGCCTCTTCGCCGACCGCCGGAACGGGCAGGTCGATGCCGGCCAGTGCCGCGGGGACCCGGCTGCAGAGATTCCAGGCCGCGGGCAGGGACAGTCCCAATTCGGCCACCAGAAATTCGACGCTCCGGTCGAGTTGGAACCAGGCGCCCGAGAGGATTTCGCTGTCGGACAGATGCATGTATCCGTTGGGCTCGATTTCGAATCTCCGGTCGCCCATGCAACGGTACTTCCCCGGCGGACAGCCTGAGTAGCCACTGGCGTCGCTGACCAGAAAGCAGCTTTCCGGCCCCTTGACGCCCAACACGGTACGGACCAGGTCACGCGGAAGGTGGAACCCGTCGCCGATCAGCCCCAACCGCAGGCCGGGCTCGGCCAGGAAGGTCCAGAAGGGATTGCGATGGCGATGGATGTGGGAGGGAGCGCCGTTGCCGAAATGAGTGACGACGGAAGCGCCGCGGTCCAGCGCCTTGCGGATCGTTTCGGCATCGGCCCCGGAATGCCCGATGGCTGCGATCTTTCCGTCCGACACCGCTTCCGCGACAAAGTCCAGCCCCCCCGGTTCTTCCGGTGCAACGTTCACGAGGCGGACTCTTCCATTGAGTGCCTCGTCAATCCGGCGGATGTGGGCATAATCCGGCGGGCGAACCCAGGCCAGGTTGTGGGCGCCACGCCAGCCTTCTTGAGGGGAAACAAAAATTCCTTCGTGAAAAACGCCACAAAAGAGCGCATTCAGCGAGGAGTCCTGCGAAAGCCATCGATTGATCCGTCGGGCGCTTTTCAGCAGGTCACCGACCGGGTAGGTGGTCAGGGTCAACAGGCAGCGGCCCACGCCATGGCGACGCAACAGATTCGCCACGTCCACCAGGTGTTCCGGCGGAGCCTCGTGCAGCTCGTTGTAGTACCGCCCCAGCGCTCCGTTGTGTTGCAGGTCGACCAGGACCGGCAGAAGCCAGGGCAGCCCGGGATCGTCTGGGATCGACTCGACATGGGCTATTTTATCGCCAGTCAGCCTGATCTCCAAGGCCGAACTCTTCTCGATGCGTCCTCGATATTTCTCCATGCTTGCAGCCTTGGAAGGTTAAATTCCTGCATTCGCGACGTGGCATTTGGATCGTTTCGTTGATCCTCGGCCAAAGGGCCTTCGGGAATAAGAAGGCGAACGCGTCATTGACGCCATATCTTCGAAACGATGGTTTGCATCATAGCACAGAATGACGTATCGTGAAAAACTATTGTTGGCGAAACGCGTTAGCGTTAGCGCCTTTTCGCGTCCTTATCGCAGGATGACCATGGTTCCGCCCACGCTGTAGAACCCGAAGCTTCCCGGGGTAGGCGGAGAGGTCAGTACGCAAGGATACACTCCGACATCGACTTCCCCTTCGAACGTGGCGCTGCCTTCACG
>CAZIUM010000001.1:0-75274 GCA_964542285.1 uncultured Lentisphaerales bacterium | reverse complement strand
AGTAGGATTCGTACAGGTCGGCGCCCATGCCGGCCACGTCGCCGACGTTGTCGCCAACATTGTCGGCGATCGTCGCGGGATTGCGCGGATCGTCTTCCGGAATGCCGGCCTCCACCTTGCCGACCAGGTCGGCCCCGACGTCGGCGGCCTTGGTGTAGATGCCACCACCGACACGCGCAAACAGGGCCTGCGTCGAGGCGCCCATGCCGAAGGTTAACATGGTCGTCGTGATTTCGGTCATCTTCTGCGCTTCGGTGCAACCGGCATGCACCAGGTCAAGGCCCAGGAATTGCAGCCCGTTGGCCATATGCTCCGCCGTGAAGACCCATTCGTTGAGCACGTAAAACCACAGGCAGATGTCCAGCAGACCAAATCCGACCACCACCAGCCCCATGACGGCACCGGAACGAAACGCCACCTGGAGCCCGCGAT
The DNA here is from genome assembly GCA_964542285.1 of uncultured Lentisphaerales bacterium. Lineage (GTDB taxonomy): Bacteria > Verrucomicrobiota > Kiritimatiellia > RFP12 > JAAYLN01 > CAZIUM01. The sequence goes on along the minus strand of CAZIUM010000001.1, from coordinate 74,842 downwards.
TGAGTCCCTCGCTGGCGCCTTGCGCCGTGCGACTGGATGCGTGAGTAGCCGTTTTCATCCCCAGATAGCCGCACAATCCCGAGAAGAAACCACCGGTCAGGAACGCCAGCGGCACAAAACGATTCTGACTCCCCATAAGGGCCAGGCCACCCAGAATGACCAGCATGACCACAAAAACGATCGAAACCACACGATACTGCCTGAACAGGTAGGCCATGGCTCCTTCGCGGACATACCCGGCAATTTCCTGCATGCGTTCGGAACCGGGATTGGCTTTCATCATCGCCTTGTAGAAATACAACGCGGTGATCAAGGCGGCCAGCGAGGCAATGGGAGCCACCCACCAAACAGCGGGAATCTGTATCATGGCGGCCAGCAAAGGCACGCCCAAGCTTGGAATAACTTGCATGGAAACATCATCTCCTATGAATTCCGCACCCAATGCGCGGACATGAGTTTTGAAGGATAACACGGTCGTTTCTCGAACTCAACCGCATATTTCAACCTTTCCGTAAGTCGTCACTTGACGTGCCCGACCAGAGATTGGCGAGGGACGAAGCGTTCCGCGCTCCCCCGCGAATTGCAGATTGCGCACGATTCCCGAGGCGAAGTCATGGCGGAGAAGGCAGGGACTATTCTTTGTACGTTAATCCGACCTCTGCAAGATGAAGCTTCTGTCCGCGTTGAACGAGTGTTTCGGCAATCGCCTGGTACGGAACTTCATCCAGGGAAACGCGCGACTTGAATGCGATCGCCGCGGCGACGCCCGCGGCTTCCCCGGTTACGACCGCACATGGAATCACGCGCGTGATTTCCCAGGCTTCTCCTGCGGCCGCGGTCGAGCGTCCAGCCGCGGCAACGCCGCGAACCTTTTCGGGAATCAACGTGCCGTAGGGGATTTCCCAGGGATCGCGCGCGGGTCCATTGCGCCAATCCGCGGCCATGCCGATGGAGTCTTCGAAACGTGACATCGCCTGTCCGTCATGCAGGCAGGCCTTGCCGACGATACATGAAATTTTTCGGTACTGAGGCATGGCCGGCAGCACGAGCGGATAGAGCGAAGCGCGATTCGACGCGCCGGAGGCGTATTGTTCGTCGTAATGATGACGCAACAGCGCACGGCTCCGCATGATGAATTTCGACACCTCGAATCCGCCCACGCCGTGTGTATCGCACTCCTTTTCAGCGAAATAGCGCAACGGAAAACGCCGTCCGAAGGTCATGGGGTCGGCGGAAGGATCGTGATGCATCGCCCAAATGCAGGTGTAATTCATGCCATCGACCGTCGCACCACCCGCTCGCCGAACAAGATCCGCGTCGCCTGTGGCGTCGACGAAGGCCGAAGCTTCCATGCGAATGCGTCCGCTCTTGTTCTCGACGAAAATAGCGGTCACGCGATGTTCCGGGTCGGTTTCGACATTGCATAGAAGCGTGTCGAGCCAGCAATCGACACCGGTTTTCTCCAGAAGTTCGTCCATCGCGAGAATAAAAGAGGCCGGCGAGAATATCGTCGAGTAGCGACCATCCTCCGCTTTCCAGGGCGATTGGCCCCAGTCTCTTTTTTTCAGGGAATCGGGACCGTATTTGATGCTTGCCCAGAGAAGTTTTTCGGCCAGTCCGTATGAAACCTGGGTGCCCTTGCCGTCGCAAAGCTGCAAATATGCGTACACGAGCCCCGTCGTGGCAAGTCCGCCGAAAAATACGGTCTTCTCCACCAGGGCGACCTTTGCGCCCGTTTCCGCGGCGGCAAGTGCCGCGGCGACGCCAGCGACACCGCCGCCTGCCACAATGACATCGTATTTCACAGTCTTCATGCGACAATGTTACACGACCTCCCTCCATTCCGCCAAGAATTATCGAGGGACCAGCAAGCCCTTTTTGTGACCCCTTCTACTCTCCAAGCCACAGCGCTCGAAGCGGCCTTTGCAAGCCGGTCCGGATCATTTATAGTAACGCAAATGGAAAATACCACCACGGATTGCAAGCTTTCGATCGTGATCCCGATTTACAACGAGGTCCAAACGATCGCCGCATTGTTGGAGCAGGTGTGCAACGCTCCCTGTCCCGTTCCGCGTCGCGAATTGGTGCTGATCGACGATGCCTCGACGGACGGCACCGGCGAGCTGATTTCCGAACTGGCCGCGTCCCATCCCGACTGGAAAACGATTCGACATCCCAGAAACCTCGGCAAGGGGGCGGCATTGCGCAGCGGGTTCGCGGCCGCCGATGGCGATATTCTGCTGATCCAGGACGCCGATCTGGAATATGACCCCGGAGATTACCCCGCGTTGCTGCGGCCGATTCTGAACGGCAAGGCCGATGTGGTTTTCGGCAGCCGTTTTATCGGCGGCGGTCCCCACCGAGTCGTCTATTTCTGGCATTCGCTCGGCAATCGCATGCTTACCCTCCTGTCCAACATGTTCACCGATCTGAACCTCACGGACATGGAAGTCTGCTACAAAGTTTTCCGCCGGCAGGTGCTGGAATCTATTTCCCTGCGGGAAAACCGTTTTGGATTCGAACCCGAATTTACCGCCAAGGTTGCGAAATCGAAGCGCTGGCGCATCTATGAGGTTCCGATCGCCTACTATGGACGCACCTATGAAGACGGCAAAAAAATCGGCTGGCGCGATGGGGTACGCGCCTTGTGGTGCATTTTCCGTTACCGGATTTGGGATTGAGACCGGAGACCGGCCATGAACGCAAAAGAAAAAACCTTTCTCCCGGCCAACGATCTCCTACGGGACAGTTTTGAGTTGGCGCGACTCGTCTGTAAATCCAATTGGAAACCGGATTGGCTTGTGGCGTTGTGGCGCGGAGGAGCCGGCATCGCCATGGCGATGCATGAATTCCTGCGTTACAAGGGCTGGGACCCGAAACACACGGTGGTACACTGCTCGTCTTACAAGGGAATCGGCGCCCGGGGTGAGTTGACCATCACATGGATGCAGGGACATCCGGACGCGATCCAACCCGGGCGACGCGTCCTGGTAATCGACGATATTTTCGACACCGGCCGCACCGCGGTCGCAATCAAAACCCGTCTGGCCGAGCGACAAGCCGATGTGCGGATCGCGACACCCTACTGGAAACCCGGCGCCAATCAAACCGACCACCGTCCCGACTATTCCCTGCACGCCACGGAATCCTGGGTCGTCTTCCCGCATGAACTCGACGGTCTTTGCCTGGATGAAATCCGGCAAAAGGACCCGTATTTGGCGGACCTGCTGACCTCGTGAAGAACGTCTGAATCGCAGCCATGGTCTTGCCGTATGAATCGTTACGCGCTAGTATTGAAAGCATTTCAGAGGCACGGCCCCCCGTCGCCCCGTTCGATTTACTTGAAGGAAATTCATTATGAACAGCGATCAGATTAAATCCGGCTTCCAGCGTGCCCCGCACCGCAGCCTGTTGATGGCCACGGGTGTCAAACGCGAAGATTTTAACAAACCCTTCATCGGCGTTTGCAACTCCTACACCGACATCGTCCCCGGGCATTGCCACCTCAACAAAGTCGGCGAATTCGTCAAGGACTGCATTCGCGAGGCCGGTGGCCAGCCGTTCGAGTTCAACACCATTGCCATCTGCGATGGGATTGCCATGGGACACGAGGGCATGAAGTATTCGCTGCCCAGCCGCGATCTGATTGCCGACAGTGTGGAATCCATGATCCGCGCGCATTGCTTTGACGCGGTTATCTGCATTCCGAACTGCGACAAGATCGTGCCGGGCATGTTGATGGGAGCCATCCGTGCCAACGTGCCGAGTATTTTCGCCAGTGGCGGTCCCATGGCGGCGGGATCGGTACCGGGGGGCAAGCGGCTGGACCTGATCTCGGTTTTCGAAGCCGTCGCGGCCTACAACAACAAAAAAATCGGCGCCGAGGAACTTGAGACGACGGAATGCCACGCCTGCCCCGGGGCGGGGTCCTGTTCCGGAATGTTCACCGCCAATTCCATGAACTGCCTTTGCGAAGCCATCGGCTTGGCCCTGCCCGGCAACGGCAGCATCCTGGCCACCGATGCGCGCCGGCGCAAATTATGGCGCGAAGCCTCCAAACGGATTGTGGCCATGGCCCTTTCGGGCGGACCGCGTCCCCGGGACATCGTGACGTTGGAATCGATCGACAATGCCTTCGTGCTGGACATGGCCATGGGCGGCAGTTCCAACACCGTGTTGCACACGCTGGCCCTGGCGCATGAGGCCGGCATCGACTATGACCTGGAACGCATCAACGGCATTTCGCAACGCTGTCCCAACGTCTGCAAGGTTTCGCCATCGAGCGAATACCACATGAACGACGTGGACGCGGCCGGAGGCGTCAGCGCGATTTTGAAACGCATCGCCGAAATTCCCGGCCTGTTGCAACTGGATTGTCCGACCGTCAGTGGCAAGACCCTGGGCGAAACGATTTCCACGGCCCGGATTGCCGACGAAAAGGTGATCCGTCCGCTGGACCAGGCCTACTCGAAAGACGGAGGACTGACCATTCTGCGCGGGAACCTGGCGGAACAGGGCGCGGTGGTCAAAAAGGCCGGCGTGGCGGAAAGCATGTTGCAATTCGACGGCGAAGCCATCTGTTTCGACAGCCAGGAAGAAGCCTGCCAGGGCATTCTCGACGGCAAGGTCCGGGCCGGACACGTGGTGGTCATCCGCTATGAAGGTCCACGCGGCGGGCCCGGAATGCAGGAAATGCTGGCGCCCACCTCCTACATCATGGGCGCGGGGCTGGGCGAATCGGTGGCTTTGATCACCGACGGACGCTTTTCCGGCGGAACCCGCGGCGCCTGCATCGGCCACGTATCCCCCGAAGCGGCCGAGGGAGGCTTGATCGGATTGTTGCGCGATGGCGATCGCATTCGCATCGACATTCCCGGTCACCAACTCGAGGCCATCCTCGACCCCGCGGAAATCGAGACGCGTCGCGCTACGGCCAAGCCGCGCGCCGCGCGCAACCTGACCGGCTGGCTCAAGCGCTATGCCAGACAGGTCGGCAACGCCAGCAGCGGCGCCGCCATGTTCTAAGCGCATGGCGCCCCCCTCGACAGCCTGTCCCGAGTCTCCGGGCGAATGCGCGCGCCCCGCGGCCGGACTGTCCGTTGCGATCAAAACGCTGGGGTGTCGCCTCAACCGGGCCGAGGAAGCGATGTTTGCCGCCGAATTGCTGGCTGTCGGCATGACGCTGGTTCCGGAAGGTGCTCCTTGTGACGTGCGATTGATTCACAGTTGCGCCGTGACCCATGCGGCCGAACGCGAGACCCTGCGGCTGGTCCGCGGCGCCCGACGCGGCGGGGCCGGCGGTGTCCCCCTGGTAGTGGTGTCCGGCTGCCTGGCGGAAAGACTTTCGCCGGAGGAACTGCGGGCGCAGGGGGCCGATCTTGTGATCGGGCGCTCGCAGCGTTCGGAACTGGTGCGGCATGTGCTGGAGCGCCTCGGAAGAAAGTCTATCGACACGTCGCCGTCTTTACTGCCATGCTTCCGCGGCGCGCGCGCCTTGTTACGGATCCAGGACGGGTGCAACTTCAACTGCGCCTACTGCATTATTCCGCATACCCGTGGCGCACCCACGAGTCGGCCCTGGGAGCAGGTTCTTGCGGAAGCGCGCGGTTTGATCGAGGTCGGCTACCGCGAGCTGGTGGTGACGGGCTGCAACCTGGCGCTCTATCGCGATCCTCGCGGCAACCTCGTGGAGTTGATGGCGGCGTTGTGCGAACTGGACGGGTTGGGACGCCTGCGCCTCGGATCGCTTGAACCGCTGACCTGCGAACGCGAGATCGCGGCACGGATGGCGAACGAACCGCGCATGGCCCCGTTCCTGCATCTGCCGCTGCAATGCGGCAGCGATCGTTTGCTCCAAGCCATGGGCCGACGCTACACCATTGAAGAGTATCTGGAAAGCGTTCGCATCATCCGGCAACAGGTTCCCGGCATCGGACTGGGTTGTGACTTGATCGCCGGACTGCCCGGCGAGACGGACGAAGATGTCGAATCCGCGATCGAGATTCTTGCGCAAATGCCCCTCAGCAAGCTGCACGTTTTCCCCTTCAGTCCGCGCCCGGGCACCCGCGGCGCAACCCTGCCTGGACACCCCTCGAAACAGGCAGCGCGAGAACGCGCGGCGCGGCTGCGCGAGGTAGGTGAACGCGGCAAGCGGACGCTCGCGCACAGTCGCCTGGGCCTGCCGACCGAGGTGTTGATCGAAACCCGCGACAGGGCCGGGATCGGAACGGGCTGGAGCGGCGACTACCTGCCCTGCCGGGTGGAAGGCGTAAGCCCCGACAGGATAGGAACCCTGACTAAATTTTTTCCGGCGCAAGCCCTTGACGGTTCGCTGGCCGGCCGTCTCGCGGAATTTCCCCGGACCTGATTCCATCCAGACAAGAAAAAAGTCGAATCTCCTTCACGCATCCATGGGGATTCGCGGGGCATCCTTCCACAACCCTTCAAGATCGTAATAGGCGCGGGCTTCGGAGGAAAAGACGTGTATTACGGCATCCACAAAATCCAACACCACCCACCCGCTGTCGGGGCTTCCCGACACCCGGTACCCGGGCACGCCAAGCGCTTTCATTTCTTTCTGGACCTCACTGACCAGCGACCGCAGGTGAGGACCGGAGGTTCCCGTGGCGAGCACATGGCAATCGGTCACGGAGGACTTCCCGCGAACATCCAGCACCAGGATGTCCCCGGCCTGTTTTTCATCCAGAATGGCGGCGGCTTTCAAGGCAAGTTCTTCGGAATTGATGGCGTTCTCCCTGTTGGCGACACCCATCATGGACGATAGATGCCATGCTCAAAAATGTATTGTTGAACCGATTGGGGTACAAGATAACGAATCGAGCGTCCCGCGGCAACCCGTTGGCGAATTTCGCTCGAGGAGATCGCGCAGTGTCTGCCGGGCACGACCGCCTCAAGCAGTCTTTGCGGCCAGGGGGGCGGCAGGTGCAATTCCTCGGGGGCCGGCCGGTTGTCGTAACCGGGACGCTCGAGCACGATAAAGGAGCAAAGCGCAAGGAGATCCGTGGCCGCGCGCCAGGTGTGCAATTCGCACAAGGAATCCATTCCCATGATGAAAACGGGCACCTCGTCCGGATGACGCCGCCGCCATTGCCGCAGGGTATCGACGGCATAAGAGACGCCGCCGCGCTCGATTTCGTCTTCCGCCACGGCAAAGTTCGGATTGTCGGCAATCGCAAGGCGCACCATCTCCATCCGGTCCCGTGGCGACGCCAGTGTGCAGCCGGATTTGTGCGGAGGTCGATGCGCGGGCATAAAACAGACCCGGTCGAGTTGCCCCGACTCCAAAGCAGATTGCGCGACCAACAGATGGCCGTAGTGAAGGGGATCGAAACTTCCGCCCAGAATGCCAACCTTCATCATGCCTGTTTTGAATTTCCGCGAGACATGCCCGAATTCATAGGTCGTCCGGCAACTCGATTCGCAAGGTACGTCCCTTGGCCGCATCGATCAGGGCGGGATCGGCCGAGGCCTGGCGCAAGGTTTGCGTGGTGCCGGGCTCGGAAACGTAGGGAATTAAAATGACGGCGCCACAGGACGGGCATTCGTCCTGGGAACCTGCCATGTCGATCGGAGCCTCGATTTCCTGCCCGCAGGTTTTACACAGGAAGGAAACAAATTGCTCCGCATCCTCTTGCGGCGAAGCGGGTCTCGCCGCCGGCGCAGCGGGGGCCGCGGGTTGCGCGGACGGAACGTTGCGTTCCGGCTTGGCTTTCCCGCCCACGGAAGGTACGACAAACGGCCCCTTACAAGCGGGGCAGGAAATGCGATCGCCTACACAATCGCGCGATACTTCGATATCGGCATTACAGTAGGGACATCCGAAACTGAACAATGATCCCAAATTGGGAACCTCGGACAGGTTTGCTTCCGGTTGACTCTCCTCCGGCGGCAAGGTACGCACCAGTCCCGGAGGTGTGGGCGCCACCGTTTGCTTGGCGCGTTTCAACGGCCGGACGCGCAGAACATCATGGGCACCGATCAACAAGGTTTCGCCGGTCTGAGGATTGCGTGCCCGGCGTTCCTTGCGCAACACCACATCCAACTTGCAAATTCCAGGCAAAGTGAATCCCTCCCGGGCCTCGCGGTAAGCGATTTCAGCCAGTTCTCCCAGCAATTGATCGACGCGTTTCTTGCTGATCTTGTATTTCGCGGCCAGTTCGTTCACCAAGTCGCGTTTCGTATAAGAGGTCCCCATTGATTCTCTCCATCTGAACAACATTCGTGAGCATAAACAACGCACCACGTGCGTTTGCATGCCTGCTAAATACTAAAGCAAGAGACGTTCCATGATTGACTTTCTTTCATTATAGAACCTGTAGTGGGCTTTCTGTCCATTGAAATTCTTCTCTGCATACCTGAGAAAGTTCAAACGGAACAAATCTTCTCAAGGATGCGAATGCCGCTTCACTGGCGATTCAATCCGATTCTTACTTCTGAATTTCCTTTTTTGAAATCCCCCCGATTCTGCATCCCCGCAACGCATCGGCGTTCCATCCGGTAAAGATTTGCGCTTTGTTTTCAATAGTGGTACGATACACTTTGTTTTGGCATGAAAGCCGCTTTGGATTAATTATGATTCGCTGGCTGAAAAAAACAATCGCCTCCCCGTCCGCGGATGCTTCCGTGCCGGCAGACGACCAGAAAAAGCACCGCCAGGGGAAGCCCGCAACCGAGAAAGCGGAAAAGAATCGCGCGAGCGACTCGGGGTCTCAACAGACGCCAACGGTTGAAAAGCGCCCCAGGCCGGTTGGCCCCGATTCGGATGCCGGAGAAAAAAAATCCGTCTCCGGCACAGAGGGACCGACGCCTGTTCATGCCCGGAATTCCGCGTCGTCCGCCCTCGAATCCCAAGCCGAAGCCCCCAAAACTAAACCGCAACCAGGCGAAGAAAGTCGCCTCCGGGTTGTCAAACGTCCCCAGAACATGCGCAGCGATCATCGCAACTTGTACCGCGAACTACTCCAAGGCATGTATGACGCGGTTCTGATAACGGACCCAAAGGGACATGTGATCGACAGCAACGAGCGCGTGGCGGAAATGCTGCGTTACCAAACCGCCGACATGTGGGACATGCCGATCGAGGATGTTGTTCGCGGAACAACCCTGCAGATGCTTGAAAAACTACGGCGCAACCTTAACAACCACCACCACATATTGCTCGATGCGAACTGCCGCCGACGCGACGGCACCGTCTTCCCGGCCGAAGTAGCCATCAGTCGCTTTCACCTGATCAACGAAGGAGATTTCGTATTTTTCATACGAAATGTCGAACGTCGCCGCAAGGCCATGCAAAAATTACGCAGTCAGCAGAACCTGGTGACGAATGCCACCACGGCATTTGCAACGCTTGATCTGCAGGGTGGAATCACCCTCGTGAATCCGGCCCTGTGCGAAATGTGGTCCGCAAAACAAGACGCCGATCTGGTCGGCCGCAATGTACGCCTTTTGTTTCAGAACCATGCGGCCCTGGAAAAAGCCATGGAAAAAGCCATGGTTGGAGACCGCTGGATTGGCCCCCTTGCGGCGCAGGGACTCCAGGGACGGCGTTTTACGGTCGAAGCCATGTTTGCTCCCGACCGCGATCCGCGCGGCGAAATTGTTGGAATCGTCTCCGGTTTCATCGAAGTGCTGGGCGTGGAATAGCATTCGTTGCCGCTACAGGATGAGCATGCAATCGCCGTAACTGTAGAAGCGATATTCCATCCGGATGGCTTCCCGGTAGGCCGCCAACACCTTCTCGCGTCCCGCCAACGCCGCCACCATCATCAGCAACGTGGAGCGCGGCAGGTGGAAATTGGTCAGCATCGTGTCGACCACACGAAACCGATAGGGTGGCCGGATGAACAAACGACTGTACCCCGAGCAAGGAACCACCGTGCCGTCCGACCTCCGAGTGGCGGCGGTTTCCAGGGTTCTCACCGAAGTGCTTCCCACCGCCAGCACCCGGCCGCCGCGCCCCTTACAGTCCGCGATGGCGCTGGCGGTTGCCGGAGGCACCTCGTACCATTCGTCATGCATCCGGTGTTCCTCGACCCGGTCGCTTTGGACGGGCCGAAACGTTCCCGGTCCGACATGCAGGGTGACGGTGGCGACATCAAGCCCCTTCCCCTTCAATTGGGCGAACATGGCGTCGGTAAAATGCAGTCCGGCGGTTGGAGCGGCCACCGCCCCGGTGTGCCGGGCATACACGGTCTGGTAACGATGACGGTCATTGTTGTGGGTAGCCTCTCCGACCCGGTCGCGAGCAATGTACGGCGGCAGGGGCATCCTGCCATAGCGCGCGATCAACTCGTCCGGATCGAGTCCGGCCGCACCCGACAACCGCACCTCCACCTCGCCGGGTGTGGGAACCGCCAGAACCTCGATTTGCAGTGCGCCATCGCCGCAAATGGCCCGCAATCCAACCCGGACGCGGCGGCCGCTGCCGCACAAGGCGCTCCAGCACTGCCCTTCCCCTTCCGGTTCGCCACGAGGCGCGAGCAACAGGAACTCCACCTTGCCGCCGGTGTCCTCCCAGGTTCCAAGCAATCGTGCCGGGAACACACGCGTGTCGTTGATCACCACCAGATCGCCCGGACGAACAAAACGCGGCAGATCGGCAAAGAGGCCATGCCGCCATTCGCCGGTCAGGCGGTCGAGCACCAACATGCGTGCCCCCCCCCTTTCCTCGGAAGGATGCTGGGCAATCAGGTGCGGGGGAAGCCGGTAATCGAAATCGGAAGTCAGCATGGCGAACGTCGAAAGGGTTTGGGTCTCACCGCCGGGCCCCGGGCGCGGTGAGACCCAGCTTGAGCACCGGAAGGATTTCCTGTTCCAGGGTGGTATCCAGATCGAAGAGGGCAAACCCGGCCGCCTGCTGTTGACGCAGCAGATTGACCTGATCGATCACGCGAGCGGCATCCAGGCGACTCTCGGCGGCCGTGACACCGATGCCGCCTATCAGATGGTTTCGCAATCGATACGAACGCGTCTGGGTTGTCACCAGCGAACGATACAAGGCCTCGTCCTCGGTATAGTTCATGGGAACGGCATAATCGAGGGATCCCGTTTCAATCCAACGTTCCCAGGCCTGTCCGACGGACTCCAGGCAGGAGGGATGTTTGCCGTACACCGCGGCGGTTAACCAGATGCCCGGCGCCCGCAGGCGCTGCATGGTTCGCATTTCGGACACCAGCAAGGCGATCTGCTCCGCGCGCCAGGCGACGAATTCGTGGAACAACGGGCCCTTGCGCACGGACTCCGGCCATGCGGGCACGGCGGCTCCGCGCCGGGTTTCGAACAGACGGCGGGTATCGGGTCCCAGAGATTCGTGAAAATCCGGGTAGCGGACAAAATCCAAATGCAGCCCATCGACGTCATGGCCGTCCAGAAGCTCGGCGGCAACCTGCACCAGGAAGGCTCGCACGTCCGGCAGGGCCGGGTTGAGCCAGTCGCGAGGCTTGCCATCGGTTCCTTGGAGCAGCCATCCCCGGCGTCGGAGCTGCTCCAGTCGTTCGGGTCCGGCACGTGTCGTACTGCCACAAATCAGCCAGGCATGCACCCGCAATCCCAGGGGACGCGCAGCCGCCAGACAGGCCTGAAGCTGGTCTCCATGGGTCTGAAACGCCGGGGAAGCCGGCAAGGAATCGATCCGGCAATGGGTAAATCCCGGACCGGCCACGTTGACAAACAGGTCGGAGACGCCGGCCGCCCGCAAAATGCGGCAGGTTCGCGACCAGTCGCCGGGGTACAGACCGAGGCCCGAATGATCCCAGACGGCCCTGATTTCCCCCGCGGCCGGCTGTTGCATGTGACCATACGAGCGCATCAGGGTGTCACGCAAGTCTTCCGCCAGGCGCCATGCCTCGGCGCCGCGCCCCACGGCCAGGAGGCGATGCGCCTCGGTGCGCAAGTTCAGCGCACGCTGCGCATCGGCGCGCGCGCGACGGCGCCGGCTGAAGCCCGACACCGCCTCCGCGGCTCGCAGCGCGCGATCGGGATTTTGCCAGGGCGCGTCCCCTTCGAACGTTGCCAGGCGCCGACGGGCGGTTCGATGCCAAATGGCGGGGTCGATGTCCCCGACCAGCGCCAGCAACAGGCGTGACTTGGCCGAGGCATCGCCGTCGCCCAGCAGCACGTGACTCATCCAAAACCCCTCGGCGCTGCGCAACCAGGCAACCTCCCCGGTGCGCCGCCCGTCGAGGTCATGCCACCAGGCCAACACCCGTGAACGTCCCGCCACGGGCGAAACCTTATGCAAATTGGGCGAATTTTGGCGCACCATGCCCGGGGCGTTGACCGGTCGATCCTGGACGAAGCGCATGCTGACCCACCGCCCGCCACTCATGTCCCTTTCGTATTCGCCCAGAGCCACGCCCATCAGTTGGGCCAGTTCGACCGACATCGAATAGCAAACGATCAACTTTCCTCCCCGGCCCAGGAACCCCCGTAGCAAACGAATCTGTTCGGAGGTGGGCCGGGCGCAATAAACCAGCAGCGCCACCCGACGGTCGGCCAGTCCCTGGGACAGCCGGGCATCGCTGAACACTTCGCCCTCCACCCCGGCATCGTTCAGCCAACGCAGGGCATGGCGAGCCAGGGCGGCGGCAAAACGCCTTTCCCCGTCATTGGGCAACGACTGGTCGCCATGAATGACGGCCACGGAGGTGGCCTCGGGTTCGGCGCGGGCCGGAACGCTTGCGAACGTTGCGACCCATCCCGCGACCATCGCGACCGCGGCCAGCAGGCGCAAACGACAACGCACTCCCCGTCGTTTCACCATTGGACCGCGCCTGCCACGCCTTTCAGCACCGGGCCCTCCCGTGCGACAATCCGGACAATGTTGCGCTCGCAGCCTGCCGTCAGTCGGTAGCCGTAATAGTTGCTCCAGGATTTGAAAAGACCCAGTTCCACGCACATGCGCTTTTCTCCGGCCAGCCAGCAGGGGATTTTCCTGCCGCCGAACACCGCATAGTTCAGTCGGCCGATGCGGCGATCCAGCTTGCGAGCCGCCTCCGCCTTGCCGGCCTGCACGGCCGCAATCACCTGTCCGGCCAGATACCCATTGAAAATGGCTCCCCCCAGCAGCAAACCGTCATACCCGGCCAGCATGTATTCCGCGGTGCGAAACTCGTCTCCGCAAAGCAGAACCAGTTCGGACCGCTTTGCACGGGCTTTCAAGGCAATTTCGCGGCGCGCAGGGTCGCTTGAACTGTCCTTGACCAGCCGCACACGCGGATGACGCAACAACCGCGGCAAGAGTTGGTCCGAAATTGAGATGGCGGAATGACCGCCACGGTCGTAGAGTCCGATCGGCAGAGGACTGCGTTCGAAGATTTCCGTGTAATAGGCCTCCAGTCGCTTGTCGGTGGCATTGGGAAAGAACAAAGGTTGCGCCACGACCGCGACGTCGGCTCCGTCCTCCCGTGCCATGGCGATGTTGTCCAGCACCCTGGCCACCGAATTGTCGGTGGTTTGCACGGCAACCAGCAGCCTGCCGCGGGCATGCTTCACGACATCGCGGACCAACTGGCGCCGCTGGTCCTCTGGCATGCACATTCCCTCCCCGGCCGTCCCCGCCAGGAACAAACCCCTGACACCCAACCGCAGGTGATGCTTGACCACCCGGGACAGCACCGAACGATCGAGACGCAAGCGTTCGTCAAAAGGCGTGGGAGTGGCCGACCAGACACCGGTCAGCAGGTCGCGTTCAATTTTTTTCATGGGCTTGTTCCTTGGTTTGACGGCGACGCACGGTAATTCCGCAAGCGGCGCGGTCGCATTGTGAGTTGTCGAATTCATAAAGATAGCCCAGCGGTTCCAGCACGCGCCGGTAGAGGGTGTCGCAATGGTCGCAGTAATGAGGATAGGGTTGCATATGCCGCAATTCGAGCAAGCGTCCCTTGGAGGGACAGCGGTGCATGACGATGCGAAAAACCCCGGCGTCTTCGTCCAGGGTCATGGTAAAGTCGGCAGCCTCCTCGTTGAGGGTGTGGGCCCAGTACTCCCAGCATCCCTCCAGGCCCTTTGCGCGCACCAGGTCACGCAGATTTCCCAGAAACCGGTCCGACAAGTACTTCCAAAAGTCTTCGACGGCCTCTCGTCCGCCACGTTCATGCAGTTCCTGGAACAACAGACTGTAGGCCGGAATGAATTCGGTGCAGGAAATCACGTGGTCTCCCTCCGTCGAAATCGCATCCGGCAGGCCCCGGTGGCGGGATCGAACCCCGACCGTTCGAACGCGAACGGGGTGCCTTCACACAGGGCCCGGCAGAGATGCAATCCAATGTCGCCGAAAATCGGCGCCACGGGCATGCCACGCGCCTTGAGATGCGCCAGGGCGGGACAGGCCGCGAGGTCCAGCACCAATTCGTCCTCGCTCGCCGAAAGCGTGAACGCGGCCCCCTCGACCTCATAGATGGATTGCAGATAGTCCCGCAACGGCGCCAGGCCCAGGGCAATCATGGAAGCGCGCAGCGGAGCATGGTACGTATCGGCAAAGCGCCGCAGAAAAGCCACGGCCGCTTCGCGTCCATACATGCGTTCCAAGTAGATCAGTCCGTTGCTGAGGGCGCCATGAAAGTCCTTGTGCAGGTAGCGGTTGTCCGCCGCCTTGCGCTTCATGACCTTGATTTTCACCGGTTTTTTCATCAAATTTCTTCGAATGCCCAGCATTCTACAGGGAACCTGCCGTACCGACAAGCGAAGGGCTGGTTCCGGCAGTTCAGGGGATGAGCTTGAGCCCCTCGCCGATGGACCGGGGAGCCTCCGGGCGCGAAACATCGAACGCTCGCACCCCGTAGGACTGGTCGACCACCAGGGCGGTGGTTCCGTAAAGTTCCAGCCCCGTCGCGACGAAGGCCCCGCCGATTCCCGCGCCCATCACGGCACCGGCAAACCGGGGGACATCGGAATCGCCGACATCCACCACAATCAGGCCCCCTTCTCCGTCCGCCACCACAACAAACGGTCGCGCGACGGGATCGTTCTCGGCGTTCCCCGGCAAGGCGATGACGCGCAGGTCATGCGCATAGTTCCCGAAGAAGGGGGACATCCGGCCGCGGGAATCGGCGCTGCCCAGCAAACGCGGGTGACGCGGATCGGAAAGATCAAACACGGCCACCAGCAAATTGCCGGCCGCTACGTACGCCTTGCCGTCCTGGATGCGCAGTCTGGCGGCACAGCCCTCGTCCATCGGGATACGCCTCACCAAGCGGGGGGTGTCCGCCCGCGAAATGTCGACGACAAAAAGTCCCATGGTGTCCCCCGCCGCATACAACAGCGTCCCCGCCACCGATACGTCGCGCACAAAGCCAGGCAATTCCAGCGTGGCGAGACTTTCCAGTTTGTCCCCCACAATGCGCACGGACCGAATTCCGCCGCGGCGACAGGCCAACCACAGGTTGTCGCCCTGCCGGTCGATTCCCTGCGGCCCGTACAATGGATCTTCGGACACCGTCAGTTCCGCAACCGACCGCATGGATTGCGGCCTGGAGATGTCGATCGCCGACACATCGCGGCCATTAACTACATAGGCACGATTCCCAGAGAGCGTCAGGTCCTGCGGAAACCCCCGCAACGACAGGGCCCCCCGGAACGTGGGGGCCAGCGGTTGCGACACATCTACCGCCACAAGCCGACGATCCAACCGTCCGGCCTTGGCGGGCCAGGTCATGAACAGCGTCTGCGCGGAAACCCCCACGCCGCTGGCGGTCGTGTACACGTCGTAGCCCTGCCCGTAGTTTTCGGGTTCGGCCCTGGTCACGGAAGCCAGAAAGGCCCCGAGCAGAAAGAGCGAAAAAGTCGTACGCATGATGTTTATCCCGTTGCCGCGGTCCGTCACAGGACGCGAGCTGTTCAATCTTCGATTTGCCAGACATCCAGGCAGGAAAAACGCAGGCCATGGAGACGGTTGCCCCGCA
This sequence comes from uncultured Lentisphaerales bacterium, assembly GCA_964542285.1. GTDB lineage: Bacteria > Verrucomicrobiota > Kiritimatiellia > RFP12 > JAAYLN01 > CAZIUM01. Next base: position 58,922 of record CAZIUM010000001.1, on the reverse strand, counting down.
AGACAAAATCCGTATAGTTGGCGCTGGTCGTGGTGTCGCCGTAATAGGTATGCAGCAGTACCGGATGCAGGGGATCCGCAAGGTCGGCCACCTTGATGCCCCGCATGCTGTCCGTGTAGAATAAGCGCGAACCATGGACCTTGACGCGGTAGCAACTGGAATCCAGCAGGCCGTCTCGCGTCCCGACCACGCGGGGGCGGGCGGGATCGGCAACATCCACGATCGTCAGGCCACCGCTTTTCGCTCCCGGAACATAGAGCAAGTTGCCGGACAATGCCGCAACGATCGCCATCGGCACTTCGCATTGCCCCAGCAGATGGGGGCGGGCCGGATTGCCGATATCGAGAATCTCGATCCGCGCCTGTCCCTTGGCATTGTTCACCAGGCAGGCGATTCCGTCCCCAAGGGCCACATCCGTCAGGTGGGCGGACTCCTCTTCCGGGCGATACGTTCCGGCCACGACATAATCGGGCAGACGCCCCAGGTCGACGAAGGCCACCCGATCGCCTTGCGCCAGGGCCGCCAGGTTGCCACGAATGGAGATCGAGGCCGCCACGCGTTGCAGCGGATGCAGCGTCACGGGCCGCGCGGGGTTCGACACGTCCAGCAGACCGTCGCCCGTTAGAAGATACTTGCCATGACGGGCCACGGCCGCGGCCCGATGGGTATCGTGCAGGGTGAAGGTGTCCGACGGCGAAGCGGCGGGCTGGGTATGCCGGACGTGAAAACTCAGGGGGCCGTTGTGGCTGGCATCCACCGTAAAAACCGTGCTGTTGACTCCTTGCACATAACTCAGAAAGGCCACGCCGTCCTCCCCCAGCGCCAGATTCCCCGCGTTGCGCATAATGAAGGCTTCGCCAAGCTCGGTGGCGATGTCGGTGGAAACATCCAGCAGGCGCAGGCTGATTCTTTCCCGGTCCACGAAGACCAGTCGATCGTCGTGCCAGGCCACACTCCCCATCGAAACATTTTCCGGCAGACGAACGGTCCGCAGCGTTTGCGGCGCCAGGGGATTCGACACATCAAGCCACACCAGGGTTTGGGAGGCATCCCGTGCCAGCAGCCGGTTCGGTCCGGCCGGACACAAGGGGACAAGGCCGGGCAGGCGCGTGACGATTTCCGGGTTCGCCGGATCGGCCAAGCTGCGCACGATGCATTCCCGCGAAGTCGTGTCGTACAAGGCCTTGCCCACCAGGCGCGGATTGCGCCCGGTTTTAATGCGGGCATGTTCCGTCACAAGGTCATCCTTAACCGTTGCCACCACCGTCTCGCCCCGTTGGGGACGCAGCACCAACAGGCCGTCGTCTCCCGCCAGGATGCCGGCCAGATTTCCATACCGGGGATAATGTGCCGCAATGACGGGGGTGCCGGGCTCGGAGATGTCAAGAATCCGCAGCCCGCCGCCGCGGCCGCCCTGGTACAACCGGTTGCCCGCCCCGGCCAGGCATTGCATGTCGCCAACGGGAAAATTGAACGAAAGATTACGCGCGATGCGCGCTTGCGATGCATCGCCGACATCGACCACCATCAACGAAAACATGTTGGCGGGAATATAAAACTGGTTTTCCCGCACCAGTCCCGGACGCAGGTATCCCTTCGCCGGCAGTCCCTTGACGAAACGCGGTTCGCGGGGGTTGCGGATGTCGAAAACCAGAATCCCGTCGCCGCGGGTCCAGCCGTTCAGCACATAGGCATGCCCGTCGTGCAGAGTGAGGCTGCCGGTCGATCCGGCGGGGAAATGAACGCCGCCAAGCCAGTGAGCCGCCGTGGCGGCGAACACGGATGCCGATGCGCCCCAACCCATCGACAACAAGGCAAGACAACCGATTATTCTGCGCATAATTCACCTCAAAAGGGTTCATTGACCTCGACGGCGGACCAGCAGCCAGCGCATCAAGACAAAAGGTTCATTAACTTTAAGAACAATGTATGCCGGAAGCAATGCAATTCCGGCCGCGACGCCGCCACTCCCAAGCGCCACGATTTCCATCAGAAGGCGTGGCGCGTCCTGTCCCGACAGCATTCGCGGGCCGACCTGGGCACCGAACCAGGCCGCCAGTGCCGCCAGGGACGAGGCGGCCGACACCCGCACCAGAAAGCCCAGGGTGGGCCAGAGGGGAAAGACGGGGGCGCTGCGCTTGAGCAGCAACGAAAGCACGATGCTCTTGAGCATGCGTGACAAGGCAAACCCGCCGGCTATGGCTCCCAGAACCACCCAGGCATTGCCGTTGCTCAGACGCAACCCCAGCCAACTGACCAGGATGCTGAACCCGGAAAATCCGATGCCTGCCACCGTCACCGAAATCATGCGTCGATGCGCAAAAAAGGCCTGCATCAAGAGGGCCTCGATGGCCGCGGCCGGCAGAGCGAAGGTGTAGCAGGCCGTCGTGAGGGCGGTGCGCCGTACCGCCAGGTCGTCAAAGTGTCCGCCCCCGAACAACAGTCCGGTCAGTGGAACGGCCAGGACCGCCACCACGGCGGCAAACGGAAGGAAAATAGCCAGCAACTGACGGCCTGCGCGCGTGACCACGGCCCCCAGTCGCTCATGGTCCTGGCGATCGACCATTTCGCAGAAAAACGGAAAGAAGGCGATCGACAGGGTGTAGGGCACCAGCCAGTGCAAGGCGCCCTGCAGCTTGCGCCCCATGGAGTTGGCCTGCATCAGTCCGCTGGATTCGAGCTTGCTGAGAATGTAGACGTTGTTGACCACGTCGCGAAACTTGGCGAACACGATTCCCGCCAGCAGCGGCAGCACCAGCCAGAGCATCGAACGAAGCGCCGGATGGCTCCAGTCGAGACGGAGGCGCATATGCTTCAGTTTGTCGCGCAGGCCCACCAGGTGCGTGAGAAGCTTGAGGATGCTACCGGCCACCAGGCCCACCCCCAACGCAACGGAAGCGCCATGCAGCCAGCCGGCCCCCACGACCAGCGCCACGACAACGCCAAATTTCCAGACGGCATCGCCGAAAGCCGCCAGGAAAAAGCGCTTGTAGGAATTGAGCAGCACATAGGTGGCCGACCCGAACGACAACCCGATAAGTGCCGGCGCCAGCATCCGCACGCTGCTGACTCCCAGGATGTACTGATTGGCGCTTTCGACCCTGTCGGGGGACCAGGCCGTCAGCAGCTTCACCAGCGCCTCGGGGAAAAGCATCAGAAAGGCCACCACCCCCGTCAGCAGCAACCCCTGGATGGTCAGAACGACATTGGCAAAGTTCCAGGCGGCGTCTTCGCCCCGGGTATCCATTTCCCGCATGAACAGGGGCAGTAACGCGGGGCCGATCACCTCTTCGCCAATCAGAAAGATGCTGAAAATGCAGCTTTCAAAGGCAAACACATAGACGGAGTCGAAAATTTCGCCGGGCAGGTAATAGGCCATGGCCTTGGCCTGGACCAGCCCCGCCAGCTTGAACAACAGGTGCGCAAACCCGACCGCCAGGCCGGCCTTGAACACCCGCTGGCCCAGGGATTTTTCCGAATTTAATTTCATTCAAGCACCCAGAGGTTCAGCGCGGTGTGGCCCTGTCCAAAATCGGCCACCTGCCGCAGGAGACGATAGCGCGAAGAAACCAGGGACAGCAGCTCGGCGCGTTCGTCTTCATCCACCGGCGTCATGGCCGGAGCTGCGATGGCCAGTCCGTATCCGCTGAACGCCGCCATGGGGGCGGTGGATTCGGCCAGCAGACGACGCAGGCTCTGCCGGTTCAGGACATGAAAACGCGCGGCCGTCCGATCGTCAAGCCGGGGAAAATACCCGAAGGGACCCATTTCGAATCCGGGCGGCACCCGTCGCCCCGCCTCGACCGCCAGGTAGAGATCCTGGGTCAGCAGGGGGCGATCCGGCGGCAACCGGTCCCGGATCGTGGCCGCGGTCCGACGCAGGGTCACGATGTCGGGACAGGGCTTGGTCAAGACCCAGAAGCGGTCCTGCCGCAGTACGAACCACTGCTCGACAAGCGGCGAGGCGCCGGCGCAGACCGCGCACCAAAGCAGCACGACGGCCATTAAGGGGCCGGTCCGGCCCGCATGCGGCGACAACTCGCGACCGGCCACGGCGCGCCCGAAGAACACCGCAACCGCCGCGGCGGCCAGGGGCATCAACGGCACCTGGTAATCGTCGTAGGGAAACGGCCCGGCCAATTGAAGCGTTCCGATCGCAAGCAGCAACACCAGCCACAGTCCCGGACCGGCCACGAACGACGGGCCGACCGGTTCGGAGGCGTTGGAGGAGCGCGCGCGTGAGGAATCGGGTGGCGCGCAGGCCTTCATGGCGAGGGCCGCAAAAGCCATTCCCGCCAGCGGCAGGTAGCCGCGCGCCAGACGCAGCAGCGATCCAACAGCCAGCATGAAGCGATCGCCCCCCATGCGCGCGGCATGAAAACGGTTGGCGAAAAAGAATGCCTCGCGCGCCTGCCACAGCACCGGGCCGAACACCAGGAAAAGCCCCGCCGCCCCGCCCAGGCCGAACCACAGCCAGGCACGGCGAACGTGACGACGTGCCAGCAACAGAGCCAGGCCCGTCACGGGCAGGGCCAAGCCCAACGAAAGGCGCGTGCCGGCGGCCAGCGCCAGCAGCAGGCCGGACGGAGCCGCAAGCCACCGACCGGTACCCGTTCGCAATCGCGTCAACAGCAGCATGCCGCCCAGCAGAAACAACGCGCCGAGAGCATAGGTTTTGGGAATGGTGGTGAAGTAACTGTGATAGAGGTTGCCGGACGTCAGCAGGAAGGCCGTCAGCGCCGCCAGGCGGCGCGTCGCGCGCGGGGATACCGCGGCCGCCAGCGCGGCGCTCAGGCCTCCCCCCGCCAATCCCAGCACCGCCGTCAGGGCGCGTCCGCCCACCAAGCCAAATCCCGCCCAGACCGGCGCCAGCCAACCATAGACCCAGGGCAGCACCGGGCCCTGGGTAAAAAAGAAATCGCGGTAGGGCAAACGACCCTCCGAACGCTCAAGGGCCGCGTAAAGGTACCAGCCCTCATCCTGGTTGAGATTGCCGAACCACAAGTTGAATCCGTAGATGCACAGCGCCAGCAGCAGGCCCGCCCCCATCGTCATCGGCTCCGCGCGCCGCCAAAACCCATCCTGTTGCCTGGAGCTGGAATTCGCCATCGTAACGCTCAATCGGAGTTTCCGGCCACCCGCAGGACCTCATCGACGGAGGTGCGGCCCTCGATCACACGGAGCCACCCGTCACGGCGCAAGGTGACCATGCCCTCGGCCACGGCCAGGTCCTTGATGATGTTGGCCGGTTCGCGTTGGACCACCAGCGCGCGCAAGGGATCGGTCATCACCATGACCTCGTTGATGGCGCTACGGCCACGGTAGCCGGTAAAGGCGCAATTGGGACAGCCGTTACCGATAATGAACTGAGCCTTGGCCGCAAGGTCCGGATAATAGGACAGGATTTCCTCGCGCAGCGCGGGGGTCACCTCTTCCTCGCGTTTGCACAGGGGGCAGACGCGGCGCACCAGCCGTTGCGCCACGATGCCCTCGACGCAGGAGGCGATCAGGTAGGGTTCCACGCCCATGTCGGTCAGGCGCGTGACGGCACTGGGCGCATCGTTGGTGTGCAGCGTGCTCAGGACCAAGTGTCCGGTCAGCGACGACCGCACGGCAATATCGGCGGTCTCGGAATCACGGATTTCCCCGATCAGGATCACATCCGGGTCGTGACGCAGCACGGAACGCAACACGCTGGCAAAGGTGAGGCCGATCTTGCTGTGCACCTGCACCTGGCTGATGCCGTCCATCTGGTACTCGACCGGATCCTCGACGGTGATGATTTTCACCCCGGAGGTATTGAGCCGCGAAAGGAGGGCATACAGCGTGGTGGTCTTGCCGCTGCCGGTGGGTCCCGTCAGCAGAATCACGCCATGCGGGAGGTCGGTCATGGCCGTGATCTTCGGCAGTTGATTGGGGGAAAGCCCCAGGTTGTCGAGGTCCGCAAACACCGAACTGCGGTTCAGGATACGCAGGCAGCAGGTCTCGCCATAGCTCGTCGGCAGCACGGACACGCGCAGGTCGTACTCGTTGTTGTCGCAGCGCACCTTGATGCGACCGTCGTGGGGTTTGCGCTTCTCGGCAATGTCGAGGGCCGCCATGATTTTGACCGCGGAACTGATCGATCGCTTCAACCGCTCGACCCCCGTGGGCAGGGGCACTTCCTGCAGGATGCCGTCCACGCGGCAGCGCAGGCGCATGGTATCTTCGTAGGGTTCGATGTGGATGTCGGTGGCATCCATGCGAATGCCTTCGGCGATGATCATGTTGATAAAGCGGACCATGCCGGTCTCGTCACTGACGGCGGCAATGTCATCGTCCTTATCCTCTTCCTCCTCGGTAGAAGCGGCCTCGGCGATCAGTTGGTCGATGGTGTCGGCCCCAAGGCCATAAAAATGGGTCAGGGACCGGGACACGTCCGAATCCGTGCAGAGCACCCACTCGAGGTTCGTTTCGAGCACCATCCGCAGGCCTTCGAAGGTGCTTAAATCCGGCACCCGGCTGACGGCCAGCGTCAGCGTGCCGTCATGCAATTCCAGCGGGACGACCCGGTGACGCAACGCGAGTCGGGCCGGCACGCGCGCCACGGCTTCCTGCTCGATGCGGAAATCGCCGATTTTGCGAAAGGGAATTCCGCTGACCTCGGCGTAGACCGTGAGCATGGTGCTTTCGTCAACCACGCTCTCTTCCCGAATCAACTTGTCCAGCGACATTCCGGTCAGGGCCGCCCGGTTGCGCAGATCGGCCAGTTGCTCCTCGGTCAAGTGATTGAGATCAAGCAGCCGGGTCAACACATCCTGCAACAAGTCTTCGCCATTAAAGCGGGCGATCTGAGGACCCGCCCGCGTTGGCGGCGGACTGGCGGCCACGGAGGGGGGGTGTTCCTGGTTGACGGTGTCATGCATGGGCGGGGTCAAGGGCATCGAAGGTCATTATGGATCGGGGGTCACGGTGATCGTTTCGCCCGGATTGAGAATCGCGAGAGTATCGTCGGGCATTTTAAAGGTGATTTTTTTCTGGCGCACTTCCATGACTTCCAGATTATAGATGCGCTCTCCACGCGTGACAAAATGGCCGGCCCGGCGAACACTGTCGAAAAGATAGGCCGCTACCTTGCCGTCGGGACGCTCGAACATTCCTCGGAACGTCAGCGAAGGCGGCGGCGGCTCTCCCGCGGCGCCGGTCTGGGGCGTGGCCTGCCGATTCGGCTGGGTGCCGTCCGCTGTCCGGGCGGGCGTGCCCTGGCGTCCACCCTCGTCGCTGCCGCGACGCTGCCGGAGAAAATTGGCCCAGCGCAACGATGCCGGACCATCGGATTGTTCCGTCGCCGCCCGCAGTTCCTGGTAGGCCTGGCTGTCCAGATTGCTGATGATGGAGGCATAGGTGGGGCGGAAGGGATTCAATGGGACGACCAGGGCGCGGGGCGCAAACTGGTTGGAAACAAAATGAACAATCCCCAGAGGCTTGAGCGAAGGCAACTTGGGAGATTCGCCTTCGGCCACCGGCACGACAGGCGCCCGATCGTCAGGGCGAAAAGCACGCCAGCCCCACCAACCGACGGTCGCCAGGAACAACACCAGCGAGAGAATGAAAATCCCGCGGGCGTCCATACGCATCAACCATTTCCAGAAGGCATCGATCATAGGTTACTCGAACAGGAGAGCGCTCATGACCGCCCGCACACGCAAGGGCGCCTGCTGTGTGGCGCCAGACTCTATGCGCAAGTTGCGGAACACGAAAATTTGATGACGATCGAAAATCGCCTGCAGCAACAGGTAAAGGTTTTCGAAGGCCACGTCGAATTCGACCCGCACCGGATATTCGCTGAACACCGTGCGTTTGTCGGGCCCCTGGTGCCGCACCGGCGCCAGGGGAGTGATGGCGTGCAGCCGCTGAATGCGCCGGTCGAGCGTCAAGTCGACGAGCTTTGCCACGGCGCGCAGTTGCAGCATGCGCAGGCGCACCTCGGCGTCGCTGGCGCCCAGGGCGTCCGCCAGCCCAAGGTCCTTGGGAATCAACGGAATGCCGAGTTCCTCCGAGCGTCGCTGCAACTCCACACGGGTTTCGAAGAGTTCCATCTTGTAGTCGATGCGTCCGAATTCCGACTCGCGCAGGTCGCGCTGGTTCTCGAAGGTGGCCAGGCGTTCCACCGTGCGGTTCCATTCCTCCTCGAGGCGTTCTCCCAGCTTGCGTTCGTGATTGGCGGCTTCGGCCAGGCTTTCCAGACTCAATTTCGCATAGGGACTGTTGTCGAGCTGCCGGCGGAGCTGATCGATTTCGGTCCGTCGCGCGAACTGAGGACGCAAAACGCCCAGCCAGATGCCGAGCATCGCGGCAATGGCCACGGGAATGATTAACAACACCTGCTGGCGTTCGGAAATTTTAAGGCGCGGCAGGTTCATAATGGCGTAACCTCCAGGCGCATGACGAATCGCCGCACATCGGGAAGCCGCGCCACCACGTCCGCAAGCTCTTGCGGCAGAACCGGCGGCAGCACGCGATCATCACTCAGCAAGTCCACCTTGCGCACGCGCATCGAAGTGCGCAGGCGTTCCATCATCAGCTTGACCGACGCCAGGCTGCTGTCGGCAGTGAAGCCTTCCACGATAAAAACGTCGAAATCGGAAGTTTTCGGTGGCGCGGGCGAAGTGCTCAAGGGTTTGGAAGGCCGTGCGACCTCCCTCACCGCCGTGCGAAACCCGGGCACGAAAAACCCTGCGCGCGGCGGCGTCGGCCGAACGCTTTTCTGGTCCTCTTCCAACGGAAGATAGGCGGTCTCGTCACAAATTAGTGAAATCCAATCTCCGCCGTCGATCGAATTGGCCACCAGCGATACGACTTCTCGCATCGTGGGGCCGCCACGTAAAAACTTGCGCAGCGGTTCGACCTGCGCGCGCAGGGTTTCGTTGCGCTTGCGAATTTCGGCGATGCCCTTGTCGAGCTGCTCGCGCTTGCGCAATTCGCGCCGTTCCACCTCCAGAGCCTGGGTCTCGGCGCGCAACGAAACAATCATGCCCACCGTGAACACGCCCAGCGTCAGGGCGCCCATGATCGATGCCGCGATCCAATAGGGTTTTTTCTCGCGAAAGACGACTTCGTCGCGCAGTTTGGGCGGCAGCAACGACAGGTGCACCGTCCCGACCTCCAGGGCCGTCAACGCCAGGCCGACGGCCAGGTCGCAGGAGGCTCCGCCGGCGACGACCTCGCCGGACAGTCCGGTTGGAGGTTCGGCCAACGTCACCTCCAGGCCGCTGCGGTCCCGCAGAAATTCCACCAGACCGTCCAGTCGCGCACCGCCGCCCGACAACAAAATACGTCCCACGGCAAAAGGCGGTCCGTTGTACGGGCCACGATAGGCGCTGAAGCAGGCGTTGATCTGCGCAAACCAGCGTTCCGCCAGCGGGGTCAGTAGCGAGGCATGCGGGGTGCCCTCGCGCAGGGAGCCCTCGCGCATCTTCAGGGTATCCGCCTGGGTGGGCGAAACGCCCTCTGCCTGGGCGATGGCATCTGAAAACCCCTTGCCCCCGCTGGGAATGGAACGCGCGAACAATACACCCTTTTGCGTGCCGATGGCCAGTTCGGTCTGGGTATGTCCGATGTTCAGGAACATCACGGGCTGAGTGTCCTTCCCGATCTGTTCGCGCAGGGCATTGAAGAGCGCAATCGGCGCCGGGATCAGGTCCGCGGCACGGATGCCGAGCGACTCGACCCCTTCCAGCGCGCGGGTCACCACCGAGGGACGAGCCATGGCCAGCAGGTAAACCTGCAATTGAGGCGACCATTCCAAGTCGCAGACATCGGCCAGCATGTGGTCGCCAGCCATGTCGTTAAAGGTGGCCAGCTCCATGTCTGCTGCCTGTCGCGGCGTGCGCGGGTCGTTCTGGGGAATGCGCCCGGGCTGGAACACCACCTGGCTGCCGGGCAACGCCACGGCCGCAAAGGATTTGGTCAATCCCAGGCGCTCCAGCCAGGAACGCAACAAGGCGTCCCGATCGCCTCCCTCCACCGGCAGCGACATCTGCTCGAGACGCGTCACGCGGGGTTGGCCGCCACGCAATTGCACCCAGGCCGCCCGCGCATGACGCGCACCCAGGTCCAATCCGACAAGTTGTTTTATGCGGGACATCGTGATGTAATTTCCGTAACGCTGACCTCAAGTTGCCGATTACCCGTCGGCTTCATCCCCTGCGCCGCCGGCATTCGCCTCCGGTTCGGGCGGTGGCGCGGCCTCTTCCGGCTCTGCCTCCCCAGCGGTTGTCGGCTCCTCGGTCCCCGCGGCGGCTTGCTCGGAGGGTTCCGTGCGCACGCCCCCCAGCTCCACCCGTCCGTCGGAAGACAGCGGTTCCGGAGTCCCCAGTGGAATCAACTCCTCGCCGATATCCGAAATCAGCGTGGCCGTCACGAAAATCAACAGGTTCTGGCTAACATCCTCGTAGACATCGTGCCGGAAGAGCTGTCCAAGGTAAGGAATCCAGGACAACACCGGCGTGCCAGCGCGTGACTTGACCCTCGAGGACGTCACCAGACCGCCCATAATGACGGTTTCGCCGCTGCGTACCTGCACTTCGGTCTGCACGAGGCTGCGACGAAACACCGGAAGTTTGATCATGCTGAGGCTTGAATTCGTTGCGACATTGTCACGATCGTTGTCGGAATCGCCGGCGGACGTTTCGTAATATTCCCAGCGTACGAACTCGCTGATTTCCGGCGCCAGTTTAAGACTGATCGTGGAGTAGTCGGCCCCCACGCTGGGCGTCACCACCAATTCGATGCCCAGTTCCTCCAATGTTGGCGTACCCGTGGGCACCAGGCGCGATTGGTATACATCGCGCCCCTCCGGCGTCGTGCCGGTGCGTACTTCCTCGGTCTCGTACTCCTCGAAGAAACGAAAATCTTCTCCCACCCTCAACGAGGCTTCCTTATTGTTGACCGTCGTGACGCGCGGCACCGAAAGAGTACGGGAGTTTCCCGTGGTTTCCAGCGCATGCACCACGGCCTGGAAGGCCGGGTCCGTCAGGATGCCCTCGTACGTGAGGTTCATCCCTTGCGCGGCACCGGCAAAGGGGGAATACTGAATGGAGGCCCCGGAGTTGATCTGGGACTTGTTGGCATACACCACCCCGCCATCCATTACGCGCCCTTTTTCGCCAATACGGATCGGGCTGTTAAGTACCCAGTCGACTCCCAGTTCGCGCAGGTCCGTGACGCCGGTACTGATAAAACGCGCCTCGATCAACACCTGCGGCGGACGCACGTCGAAGGCCTCGATGATATCCTCGATCAAGATCAAGTTCTCGCGGGTGTTCTTGACCAGGATGGCATGCGTTTTGGTGTTGAACATGATATCGCCGCCGTCAACCGGCGGCACGAAACGCTGCACCGCCTCGATGATTCCGAGCGAGTCGGGCCCCCCCTCGATCTCCTCGGCCGCGAGCCCCTTGCGGAGGCGGTAAATACGGGTCAGCAACGGGGTACCCCCCGCGGCGGCGTTGCCGGGAGTGACCCAGATGATGTTCTGTCCCACCGCGAAGGTCACGCCCATGTTGCGCCCGACATACTCCAGCACTTCGCTCAGCGGGGTGTCGTCGACATGAATCGTCATGGTGCTGTCGCTGAGACCGCCATCGGCAACGATGTTAATGTTCTCGGACTGTGCGATCTGATCGACGATCGCCGTCAAATCGACATCCGTGAGATGGATGCTGATGCGCCGTTCCAGGGATTGCTGCATGGCGTTGGGCAGGGTATGGATCGGTTTGGTTTCCCCCACCACGTGTTGGGTCAACCGGTACGTGTCGGGCAAGATTCCCTGGCGATCCAGGTCCGCCAGCGCCAGGGCATCCGAAGGCTCCTGCCGCAGGGTAACATTCTGCTGCCGCAGAACGGCCAGCCGCTGCATGATCTCGCCCTGCAACTCGGGCAACCCCGGGGTCATGGGATCGCGCCGGTGGATTTCGGTACAGGCAATGATGGCGTCGGCATAGCGATTCTGCTCGAACAACCGGCGCGCCTTTCCGACATCGACATGCTCGAACTCGGCCGCCGGCGGCGGGGTGGCGCAGCCGCCCAACAGCAAAAGGCATGCACCCAGCACGAAACCGTAAACGGCTCCGGCGAATGGTCTGGAGTTAACGTTCATGAGCGTATCCTAATGACATGATAAGGGTTTCGGTCTTGTCGACGCACAGGGTAATCGATCCTGCCACGACGCGGCAACATTGGAGTGCACTCCAGGGCATCATGGCACTTCCCCGGCCTCCAGGGCGCCTTCCCACCAGATGGGAGCAATGGTGACATTGCCGGCATAGGCCACGTTGATTGTCATGCCGCTTTGTACCACGCGTGTGCTGCGCGTGTCGTTGACGCCCTGGGCATAGCCCCAGATCTTGCTGTGGCGGGCATGGTGAAAGCAACGCACGATCGGCATGCGCGAGGAACTGTAGGGCACCTGCACCTCCACGCCATCGATGCGTTCCAGGCTGGCATTGTCGCCCTCGCGCAACTGTTCCTCCTTGGCCTCGGCCCAGGTTTTGCCCGAGCGCCAGGAACAATCGGCGCAACTGAATTCGTAAAAATAGCTGTTGGCTTGGATGGCCTCGTTCTGGCGATGATCGCGACTACCGGAATAGGCGGAACGGTCGTTGTCGATCGTTTCGGCATATTGCTGGCTGCTTTCGTTGTCCGCTCCCGTGATGCCCGCCGGGCGGTTGCGGCCATGGCCCCGGTCCCGGTCGCTGCGACAGACATACACGCGCTTGTCGTCGATGTAAGTCGGATACAGGTTGGAGAGCCAGTCGGGATTGCGCCCATTATTGTCGGCGCGGTAGGTCACCAGCGCCGCGCCAAGCTGACGCAGGTTGGACATGCAGTCGGCCTGGCGCGCTTTTTCGCGCGCGCTCTGGATCGCCACGGTCATCATTCCGGCCAGGATCGAGATGATCAACACCACCGCCATCATCTCGAACAGGGTGAATCCCAAACGCTGGCACGCAAACTGCGTGCAAATGTTTATGCGCGCCCCTGAAAAAACGCGGCGCGAACCACTGTTGGAAGAATGAATGCCTGCCATAGCGGATAAAGTTACGCACAAATCGTGCCATGCCAAGGTGCCGGGGAATACGCAGCCGCCACGCGGCCGGGTATCCCGGCCCATGCCGTTTCCGACCCCATCCCGGACGAAACAGCCCCTGCATCGGCATTGCGTTGTCCCGACCGAAGGAACGCGGTTCGCCGCGTCCCCCGACCCCGCTCCGGCATCTCCGCGTTCTGGAGTATGCAGTCGTGGAATCCTTCGCGGCCTTGCGTGGCTGGCTTGCTGGTCGCTTTGGGCGCCCTGTCTGCCGGCCCAGGCGCCGGATCCGCCCTGGAAGCTGGCCCAGGCGCCGTTGCGCGCGGTATTCGACAAACCGTCCGACCGCGACTATTGCCTGGTGCAACTGCCGGACGAAGCCTTCGAGGCCCGTTCGTCCGGTCAAGTGCGGGCGTTCGCGAAAGACCGTGAATTGCCGGTTCGCACCGTCATGGACGCGGACGCTCTCGTCCATGTCCTGGTGAACTGTTCGACGATCGGCAACGATCAAACCGTGACGGTCTATGCCGTCACCAACGGCCCCCCGCTCGCGGAGACCGGTGCCTTCCGCGACCCCCTGCCAGTTTCCGTTCGCCTCCAGCGCGCGGGTGCCTTCGAGGCGCCGCCTTCCTGGGAAGAAATGCGTTTCATGGCGACCCGAAGTCTCCACGATGCGGTGCACTTCCGGATGGAGAGACCGCAACCGCAGAAAAGCCAGGAGAAAGGACCGCGCAACTGGTACCAGAAAAGCTGGAAACGTCCCACCTACATTGCCCGCTTGAGCGGCATGCTGTGGGTGCCCGAGACCGGCCGCTATGTCCTGGCCGTGGACAGCCGGCAACCGACCTACCTGTTGATTGAAAATCGGTTGGTGCTGACGGCGGGAACGGAGAAAACCCACGACTGGGAAACCAGTGCGCCGTTGGAATTGCGGGCGGGGCCGGTTGCGTATGAATTCATGCACCTCTGTCGCGACGAGATCGATTTCCGGGCCGGATGGCAACCGCCGGGCACGGATGCGATCGCACCCCTGCCCGACCAGGCCCTGCTGACGGGCGCCGGTCCCGTGCCCGTCCGCATCGAACACATCGGCGCCGTACTGCATGCCGGGGCCGACTGCCGGCTCGAGCCGGGCTACCGCTTCCTCGGATGTTCCTCCGTCTTCACGCCCGCCCGTCTGCGCAGCATGCATGTGGCCTGGGAAGGCGCCGGACAGGTCCGGTGCCGCTGGATGGACGGAGACCGACTCCTGAACACCGAACCCGCCTGGCGCCACATTTTCAATACCACCGGAAACCAAACCATCCAACTGATGGTGGAAAATGCCGCGGGAGCGCGAGAAACCGCCGCGTTAACGGTTACGATTCCCGAGGATGTTCCCACCGAATACCGTCTGGCGACCCGACTACAGGGCGTTTCCCCGATCTGCTACGACGACGATCCCTTACATCCCGAAATCCAACTGCGTGGCACCGTTCCCCCGGACCTGCCCCTGGACCTGGTCATCTTCATTACGGCTCCGGACGGCAGCGAGCGCCGCCTGCATCGGACAGTGCGGCTCGAAAAGGGCGGGGGAAGAGTCCTTCTTCCCGACGGCAATGTGCGCGCGTACCGATCGATCCGCTGGCAGGTGCTCCATGCCGGCGCGGTAATCGACCAAGGAGCCGCGGACTTCATGCGCCCGCCCTTCGATCGGCTGCCCTCCTCGCTGAACGGCGCCTTGCTCATGGACGAGGAGACCGTCTGCATTCTCGTGCCCCGCCGGGCTTCGAGCGGACATCCGCCTCCCTTTGGCGGGTTGCGTCGCGGCGACCGGGTCGTGCTGCTGGACGGCTTTCTGGAACCGGATGACGCGGCGGACGATGATGCCAACAATCTCCTGGAAGACCGTCTGGCGGCGGAGCTGCGGACCTTCGGAGGGCAGACAACCACCGCGGATTGGCTCACGGGAGGATTTCTCCGGGTGGACCAGACGACGCTGGGCGCGGCGCATTGGCTTCACGGCCTGGCGCGACTGGCGCCGTTGGCCGCGCTGTCGGAACTGCTGCCCGCCGATGTCGCGATCGTCGCTCCGGCCATGCGGGGGGCCGGACAAGGAGAATCGCTCGAGGATTTCGAACGGCAACTGTCCGCCACGGCCGGCCTGCTGCGCGACGCCGCGGGCTGCGAGGTGCTGCTGGTGACCCCCCCGCCCGGCCTGCGTCCCCCGGGCCTGACGACCCCGTCCGACGCGCGCGATCCCATGCGCGCCTATGCCGAAGCCGTAGTGCGCGTCGCGGATGCCTATGGACTGACCGTGGTGGATTTCTACACCATGTGCCATACCCGCTCCGCCACCATTCCGGTGATCGACGGACGGATATCCGCCGCCGGCCGCGACCTGGCCATCGAAACCCTGGCGCGCACCCTCGTCGGCAATCCCCCTCGCTGGCGCATCGACTAGACTGAAGGTGCAATTCCAGGCATGTCACAACTACTTCAAACTCCCCCTCCGGGCGCAAGGCTGGCGCATTGTGCCGGCGACCTGGTCGAATTCACCCTGCGCCTTCCCTCCCCGCGCGCGGGGCGCGCCCTCCTGCGCACCAACCTGGGCCGCGGCGAGGCCCGACTGGCGGAAATCATCGCCCATACCGAGCGGCAAAAGCCCTTTCACGCCTCGGATTGGCATGACATCCCCATGATCGACGAAGGCGAAGGCCGCTTCCGCCTGCGGATGCCGTTACTCGACGTCGGATGGTTTGCCGCCAAGACTTGTTTTATCCCGCGCGGCAGCCAGGCGCCCGAATGGCCCGAGGGTGAAAACTGCCGTCTCAAGGTCTCGCCCGCCAGCGGGGCCCGCGCCAATTCGATCTATACCGCCTTCGTGCGGCAGTTCCGACCGACCGAACGCGCGGGGGAGGAGAACGAAGAGGATATCCGTCAAGCCGAGCGCCGCCTGGATGCGTGCGGCTACCATGCGATTCCCCCTTCGGGCACCTTCCGCGACCTGATTCGCCGCCTCGACCACATCGTCGGCACCCTCGGCTGCCGCATCCTGCAATTGCTGCCGATCCACCCCACGCCCACCAGCTACGCCCGCATGGGCCGCTTCGGCAGTCCTTTCGCGGCGCTCGATTTCATGGCGGTCGATCCCGCCCTGGCCGAGTTCGACCGTCGCACCACTCCGCTGGATCAGTTTCGCGAACTGGCCGACGCCGTGCATGCCCGCGGCGCCGGATTGTTCCTCGACATTCCCGCCAACCACACCGGATGGGCCTCGACGCTGCAAACGCACCATCCCGAGTGGTTTCAACGCACCCACGACGGGCATTTCACGTCGCCGGGAGCCTGGGGCACGGTCTGGGAGGATCTGGTGGCCCTGGACTACCGCGAACCGGCGCTGCGCACCTACATGGCGGAGGTTTTCCTTTTCTGGTGCCGCCAGGGTGCCGACGGGTTTCGTTGCGATGCCGGCTACATGATTCCCGCCGCAACCTGGACCTACATCGTAGCCCGCGTGCGACGCGAGTACCCGGACACCCTCTTCCTGCTGGAAGGTCTAGGCGGCAAAGTCGAGGTCACGGAACAGTTGCTGACGGAGTCCAACCTGGATTGGGCCTACTCGGAGCTGTTCCAGGTCGGGCCCGCGCGGGAGGTGGAACGGTATTCCCGTGACCTGCTGCCGCTTTCGACGCATGCCGGTCCGCTGGTGCATTTCGCCGAAACCCACGACAACCATCGCCTGGCCGCCAGCGGCCCACGACACGCGCGACTGAGAACGGCGCTGACGGCCCTGCTTTCGCAACGCGGCGCCTTCGGCATCACCAACGGCCTGGAATGGCTCGCCACCGAAAAGCTGGATGTGCATGGCGCCCCTTCTCTCAACTGGGACGCCTCGCCCAACCTGGTTTCCTGGATTGCGCGCCTCAACGCCCTGCTCGCGCTTCACCCGGCCTTTGCGGAGGCGCGTCCTCCCCAGTGGCTGCCGCACCAAGGTACGGACAACACCCTGGCGTTTTTGCGCCAGGGTTCCGACAAGTCCCGACTGCTGGTCGCCGCCAACCTGGACTGCCATCGATCCGGATGGGTCGCTTGGCCCGCCGAGGTCTTCAATTCGGCTTCGGTCCTCGACCTCCTGACCGGCAGGAAAAAACAGCCGCATCCCCTGTCCCCCAACCGGTTGCGGATGGAACTCACGCCGGGAGAAATCTGTTGCCTGGGCGACGACCCGACGTTTTTGCCTCGTTTGCGGGAAGCCGAGACGTCGCGATCGTCGGAGCCGACGGACCTGCACCGTCGTCGGAGCAACCTGCTGGCACTGCGGTTGCGCCGTCACCTGACGGGTGCACATGCCCTGTCCGGCGACGAAGCCCCCGACCCGCTTGGAGCGTCGATGACCCTGGACCCGCGGGCCTTCGCCGCCTCCCTGATGCCGCATGGAGGGCCAGCGCCACTGACCTCCTGGACCTGGGAAACGGACCGTCGGCGGGTGGTCTTGCTGCCCCGCGGCAACCTGCTGCTGGTCAGGGCGCCCCACCCCTTCCGCGCGAGTTTGGAATGTGACCACCGCACCGTGGCCTCCGAACGCAGCCTGTCTTTTGCCGACGGCTCCCAGGGCACCCTGCTCCTGCCTGCCGAAGGACGTCTGCCGAAAGCTGCCTCCCGCGCGATCGAACTGCGGCTGTCTCTGGTCGTCTACACCCCGGAGAACGTCGTGCGTACGCCGGGGCGCCTGCTGCTCCTGCCTGACGGTCGAGACCCGCGGGTGCGCCTGCGCGTCGGCGGAGCGCGACTTCGCACCGCTCCCTACGCGGCCCTGCTGACGAACGGAATGGGCGCCATGGCGCGCGTACGAGGCGCCTGGGGCACGATCCAGAGTCAATATGACGCTCTGCTGGCCGCAAACCTGAACCCCCGTCAACCCGATAACCGCCGGATATTTTTCACCCGTTGCCGCGCCTGGTTGCGTTACCGGGGCTACTCGCACGCGCTCGACGCGAACTGCACCGAATGGTTCGAAGCCGATCCAGGCGGCACGCGCGCCACCTGGCATTTCAACGTCCCGGCGGGAATGGGGCGCCACGTCCGGTTGGAATTTTCCCTGCGCATGACACGCGGACGTAACCGGGTGACGCTCAACGTGACGCGTCTGTCGGCGGCGGACGCACCGGACGCCCTGGCCGATCACGAAGCCGTTGGCATCGTCCTGCGTCCCGACATCGAGGCACGCAACTTCCATGAAAAAACTTCCGCGCAAACCGCACCCGCCAACGCCTTCCATCAGGCGATGCAAAACGGCCCTTCCGGATTCGACTTCGCCCCCACGCGCGACGAACAGTACCGCATCGCCGTCGATGTCGGCGCCTACCATCCCGATCCCTTGTGGCTGACGCAGGTCCCCCACCCCGAGGAAGCCGGACGCGGCCTGGGTGCTTCGTCGGACCTTTTCAGTCCCGGGTGGTTCCGCATCGATCTCCAGGCGGGCCAGCGCTCGCACCTAGTGGCCGAAGCCCTAACCGACCCACCCGCCTCGGTCACCGAAGCCGTGACCGTCAACCCGTCGACGCCCCGGCTGCCTCTGCCTGACGTTTTGACACGCGCCCTGGATGCGTTTGTGGTCAAGCGCGACGATCTTCTGACCGTGATCGCCGGCTACCCCTGGTTTCTGGACTGGGGACGCGACACGCTAATCGTGCTGCGCGGAATGATTGCCGCCGGAAGGGCCGAGGAAACCCTTGAAATTCTGCGCGAGTTCGGACGCCTGGAACAACAGGGAACCCTGCCCAACATGATTCGGGGCGACGATGCCTCCAATCGCGACACGTCCGACGCGCCCCTGTGGTTTGCGGTGGCGACGTTTGACGCCATACGGAGCCTCGGTCTCGACACCGTGCTGGAGGCCGACTGCGGGGGACGCCCGCTTGCCAGGGTGTTAATCTCCATCGCGCGCCACTATCGTGACGGCACGCCCAACGGCATTCACACCGACCCGGAGTCGGGGCTGATCTTCAGCCCGTCGCATTTTACCTGGATGGACACCAACTTTCCCGCCGGCACCCCGCGAGAGGGGTATCCGGTGGAAATCCAGTCTCTTTGGATTCACATGCTAACGGGACTGCGCAAGTACCTGGCGATGGAGGAGTTCGGAACGATCGAGCAGCACGCGCGCGACTCCCTGGCGCGACTCTATCCCCAGCCGGAAGGCTGGCTGGCCGACAACCTGCAGGCGGCCCCCGGCACCCGCGCCGCCGAGGCCCAACCCGAGGATGCCCTGCGTCCCAACCAGTTGCTGGCCATCGCACTCGAAGCGATCGAGCTGGACGCCGCTCCCGCCATCTTGCGGGCCTGCGAGACACTGCTGGTCCCCGGCGCCATCCGCAGCCTGGCCGACCGTCCGGTCAAGCGGCCACAACCGATCGCCGGTCCCGACGGCCTTTTAAACGATCCCCTGCATCCGTACTGGGGACACTACCAGGGCGACGAGAACACCCGCCGCAAACCCGCCTACCACAACGGCACCGCCTGGGTCTGGCCCTTCCCGCTTTACGGCGAAGCGCTGCTGAAAATCCACGGTGCCTCCGCCAAACCCCTGGTGCGCAGCCTCCTGACCTCGATTGTGCCGCTGCTCGAAGAGGGATGCGTCGGCCAGGCGCCCGAGATTCTGGACGGCGACGCCCCCCACCGGCAACGCGGCTGCGATGCCCAAGCCTGGAGCCTTTCCGAAACGCTCCGCGTCTGGTTAATGTGCGACGCGCTGTGAAATGAAACAAGGTTCGGAAGGGCCGTCCGAGCCGGGTCGCCTACAGGGTTGTATGCCTTGTCCGCTTCGAGCCGGACCTTGGCCCTTTCACCGGCCCGAGGTTTCGAATCTCATCCCAGCAGTCCGATGGCCTGCAGAAAAGCCAGGCCAATCGCCACCGGACAAACCCAGCGCACAAAAATGCCCCACAACATCAAGGGCGTAAACAACGCCGAGTTGTGGGCGGCATAGCGCGAATCGCGTTGCAACCCGCCCAGGATGGCCATCAGGTGGGAGTCGCCCATGGTTTCGTCGCCTTCCCGCAGCTCCTCGGCCGCGCGCCGAACCCCCCAAACCCACCCTGCAAAAAGGCAGATCAGCAACCCGCCCAAAGGCAGCATCCAGTTGGAAGTCAGTCCGTCCAACAAGCCAAAGAAACTTTCGCCGGACGTTCCGAAGGCCTTGACAAGCGCCCGGTGCAGAACCGGAAGCCGGTCCCAGTTGGAAACACTGATCGCCGCCAGGCTGCCCATCGCACCGATGACCACAGTCAGCACGGGCACGGCCAGACGGCGTGGCCAGTGACGTTCGTCCACCAGGTAGGCGGTCACCACCTCCAGCAAGCTGATGCCGGAGGTCCAGGCCGCAACCACCAGCAACAGGAAAAACAACGCGCTCCAGAGCATGCCCTGCGGCATGGCATGAAAGACCGTGGGCAGGAGCACGAACACCAGTCCCGGGCCCTGGTCCGGCTGCAATCCCTGGGCAAAAACCGCCGGAAAGATCGCCAGCCCCGCGAGCAGGGCGATCAAGGTGTCGAGCGACACGATCAACAGGGCAGAGCTGAAGAGATTCTGCCGACGGTCCACGTAGCTGCCGTAGGTGATGATGGCCCCCATCCCCAGGCTGAGCGAGAAGAACGCCTGTCCCATGGCCGCCAGAATTCCGACCGGCGTCAAGCGGGCGAAGTCGGGCTTGAGGTAATAACGGACGCCTGACAGGGCGCCGGAGAGTGTCAAGGCCCGCACGATCAGCGCTACCAGCAAAAGGAATAACAACGGCATCAGGATCTTGGAACAGCGTTCGATGCCCCGGCGAATTCCGAAAAACACCACCCCTCCGCACAAGAGCGTGAAAATCCACTGCAATGAAACAGCCCAGGCCGGACGATCGCACAGCGCCTTGAAACGCTCGGCCGCCGCGGCCCGATCGGCCAGCAACGGCTGCGCGCGTGTAACCTCCGCCAGCGATTCCCACACGTAGCCCAGCGTCCAGCCTCCAACGACGCTGTAAAACGAGAGGATCAAAAACCCGGTCAGAACGCCCATGGCTCCGACCAGCCTCCAGCCGAAGCGAAACGCAATTCCCCCCAGCGCCAGCATCAGCAGCCCCCAG
This sequence comes from uncultured Lentisphaerales bacterium, assembly GCA_964542285.1. GTDB lineage: Bacteria > Verrucomicrobiota > Kiritimatiellia > RFP12 > JAAYLN01 > CAZIUM01. The sequence continues at coordinate 37,740 of CAZIUM010000001.1, read as the reverse complement.
CCCCAGACCTGGAACAGGATCAGAAACAAACCGCTGAGCACCATTCCCGCGCCCAGCAGATGGGCCATCATGGACACGCGGGGTTGCAGGGCGTGGAAAGCCCCCACCGGGTTGCGCTGCGTACGCCGGCCCAGTGTGATTTCGCACAACATGACGGGAAGGCCGACAGCCAGCACGAAGGCCAGGTACACGATCACGAAGGCGCCCCCGCCATACTGCCCCGTGACGTAGGGGAACCGCCAGATGTTCCCCAGCCCGATGGCCGAACCCGCCGCCGCCAGCACGAACCCCAAACGACCGCTCCAATGCTCCCGAGGACCTTGCGCATTCATGGCGACTATTCTAAGCGTTCCCATCGTTCCATGGCCAATCCTTTTTGGTTTGCCAAACCGTAAAGATCAAGTTTCAATACCTTTGGAGCCTCCGCGGGGTGCGCGACCCCCCATGGGCCCGAGAATGCGATGACGAGCCCGCCCCCTCTTGCCGTGTTCCATAACCGTGAGAATTCAAAAAAGAGACCCGCGATGTACGACCTGAGCCGCCATCCATATTTTGAATCCTGGCAGGACCCCGCCACGGGAATCGTCAGTTACATCCTGAAAGAACGGGTCGCGCCGATTCAACAAACCTTCTACTTCACCAATCCAAGCCTGTCCCGGGACGAAAAGTGGTTGTGGTTCTACGCCGGGTTCCCCCCCAATCGTCAACAAACACTCGGATGCCTGTCGATGGACCCGGACCGGCCCTGGATGCGGCATTTTCCTCAAGCCGGATTTTCGCCGGCCTCTCCGATGGTCGCACCGGAAGGCGACGCGGCTTTTTTCTGCATGGGCAACAGCGTCTACAGGCTGTCCCTCGATGGAACCGTCACCGTGGTCTGCACGCTACGCCGCGAATACGTAAAGTACCGCCATTTTTCGAGATTGGCGACTCATCTCACGCTGTCGGCCGACGGAAAACACTTCTTGCTGGATGGCGACCTCGGCAATTTCTGGTGGGTCGGCCTTGGCGACATCGCCACGGGAGAAATTCGGGTGTTGAAGGAATTTTGCAGCCATCACGACCACGCGCAATTCTCTCCCACCGACCCCGATCTCTTCCTGATTCCCGAAGACCACTGGAACGACAAGATTTCCGGCCAGCGTTTTCATTTGGACCATCGTCTCTGGCTCATGAACATCGCGCAGACAAGATACGAACCGGTAAGCGGAAGCGACTGGTATGATCACAATTCCAACGTGACGCATGAATGGTGGTCGCATGATGGGCAAATCTGCTGGGTCGACTACCACCAGGGAACCTTTGAGTGCGATCCCTACACGCTGGTGAAAACACACGTTTGGAAGCGTGAAATCTGTCATGCGCATTGTTCCTCAGAGCGTCGGTTCTGGTGTGGGGACCAAAACCCTTACCAATGGGCCACCCAGCCGGTGCAGGTTCTCTTTTACGATCGAAAAACGGAGCGCGAACAGGTCATTGTGTCGGCGATGCCGCCTCCCCCTGTTTCTTCCGACCTGTATCGCCTGGAGCCACCCTATTGTCCGAGAGACCTGTACCACCTCGATCCCCACCCGCACTTTTCGCCACGTGACCACTGGGTCGTCTACACCAGCATGGTGCGCGGCCAAGTCGACGTAGCCTTGTGTCCGACCGCGAATCTGGCATGAAAACACGCCATGAACCATTGCTTGCGCTGACGATCGCCTTGCCCCTGCTGATTGGATTCGCCTGAAGATGCCGGGCGATTCCCGAGACGTGATAACTATGTCGCACCTCGTGCTGGGCGCCTACGGCGTTCACGCGCTGGAGATGGGCCGATGTCGGACCGAGCGGAGAAACGGGGACGGGGACCGGCCCATGCAATGACCAATTCCGCCGCCCGGCAGGCGGGGAAGCGGGCCTTTACAAGCGGGGATGGCTGCTTTGCGAGAGTCATTCCCGAAGGACACCTCCCGCCTGTGCACACCCCACAATTGGAACCGCTGATTATATCCTTTGCGGCCGGTGCGTTTTGTTGGAGAATGAAGGGGTTTGATTTTCTCGTTTGATGCCCAGCATGAACTTTTATCTTGAGACCGTCATGTCGATCCGACGCGACCATATTAAACCTGCCACCGCCAGGCGGTTGGCCATTGGCACCCTGGCCATCGGGCTCATTTGCAGCCTGCCTCCCTGGACCGATGCGCAGACTCCAGGGGAGGACACCGCGCCGACCTTTACGCTCGAGTCCGCGCGGGGCGGACGCCTCTGGGGTCCGTTCGCCTTGCGCGACCGCACACGGCTGACCCTGGACGGACAAACGTACCAGTTGCGGATCCATCCCCCGGACAGGCTATCCTTCATTTCGCTGGGCAGCGGACGGGTATTCGGCCCGGTTCAGGCCCTGGACGGACGCCTGGTGGAAATCGACGGACAAATGTACGCTTTTGCGCATGTCACCGATACAATGCCATCGCGCCCGCCACTGCCGCCCGCCCCACCGGTGCCTCCCCGCCCGGAACCGATTCCCATTCCCTACGAGGAAAAACCAACGCCTCCGGCCCCGCGCCCCCTGCTTCCCCAACCCGATCCCGCGACCCGCGTTTCCGTCTGGTTGGTCCCGCGCAGCCGAACCCCTTCCCGGTGGGAGGTCGACCACCGCAACGGAGCGGATGCCGACCTGGAGCGAACTATTCTGGGGATCGATCTCGAAAGCTATGGCTGGCTGGCGCGCTTCGGCATCGTCGGCGAGGTCACCAGCAGCGATATTCTCCGTACCGGACTGACGGTAAGCGATTCATCCTTTTCGGACGGCGACGGTTTTCTGCTGGAAGTCGGGTACCGCCAACCTTTCCTACGCGAAAACGGTTGGGAGGCCTACGGCGGGATTCGCGCTTCCTATCGCCGCGAACAAGGGAAAGCCGGCAGCCGCACGGCCTCCGGCGTCGTGGGAACCAACGAAACGGTGGAACTTAATTTTCAGCGTCGCTCCGCCAATGTCACCCTCAGCGAAACCGCGCTGTGGCTGGACGCGGGACTGCATTACCACGCCGATCGCTGGGGGCTGACGTTGGATCTCGGCATTCAGCCCTTCGGAAACATCACGGTCGACGGGAAACTGCCCTATGGAACCGAACGGCTGAGCCTTGGGCTGGAGCGCGACCAGCCCCTGCTGATTTCCGTCGGCGGGTGGATGGACCACGATCCCTGGCGCTTCTTTGCCAACCTTTCCCTGGGCTCCGACGAGCGTCTGAAACTGGGCGCAGGATACCGTTTCTAGTTTTACCCCCCGCCTGACCATGGATCGAGACCGCACCCAACTGGATGACGCCACCGCCACGGAAATCGAGCGCCGTGTCTTTTCGACTCCGGGCTTCCATCGTCTGACCCTGGTTCGCCGCCAGGGAGGAGGCACGAACCGCGAAAGTTTGCGGCCGCTGGTTCTGCGCGGCCAAAGCCTTTGGCAGCACGAAACCTTTGTAAAAGGACGCACGCTCGTGCGCAATTACGAGATGGATGCCGCCGCGCAGGTTCTTGGCGCAATGCTGGCGGCGGGCGGACCGCGCGAATACCACCTGCAAACGACCGCGGGGGACCTGCACGTGCGCGTAACCCGCAAAGGGCGCCAACTGGTGTCCCGCGGGTCGCCAACGAACCTCGATCCCGACGCGAAGCCCGCGGAACGACACGACCGGGTCAAACCACAGCCCCTGGACCGCTTCGACTCCGGCGCCTTGCTGCGGGTTTTGGGCATTGCCGATGGCGAAGGGCGGCCACGCGCCTCGATGCGACCCAAACTGGCCCAGGTCAACGCCTTCCTGCGGGAAGTGCAAACCGTCATTCCGGAAGACCACGTCGACCGGCCGCTGCACCTGGTGGACTGCGGTTGCGGAAGGGCCTACTTGACCCTGGCGGCCTACTGTTATCTCACGATGTCGCGGGGCCGTGTCGTCCAGGTCACGGGGATCGACCGCAATGCCGCACTGATCGAACAGGCCAACGCCATGGCCGCCGCGATGGACATCCATCATGATGTGTTCTTCCAGGTGGCCGACTTGTCATCCTGTCAAATCGATCCCCGCCCGGACCTGCTCCTCGCCTTGCATGCCTGCGACACGGCAACGGACGAAGCGCTCGCGCGCGGCGTGGACTGGGGCGCGCGCGCCATGCTGGTGGCGCCCTGCTGCCAGCACGCTTTCAAGCCGCGGCATTCCGGCGCGATGCGGGCCTTGCTGCGTGACGGCATTCTGCGGGAACGCCTGGCGGACTTGCTGACGGATTCCTTCCGAGCGCAATTGTTGCGAATCCTGGGCTACCGCGTGCGCGTCGTGGAGTTTGTGGCGCCAGACGTCACGCCGCGCAATTTGCTGCTGCGGGCCGTCTCCGGACTACGCCCCGGGCAAGCGGCCACGGTGGCGGACTACCTGGCCTTACGCCATGAGTGGGGGGAGACGCCCCACCTCGAAAAGATCCTGGGCGAGCGATTGCGGCCCATGCTCGACCTCGCGACGGATACGCTCGACAATCCACTCGACTCATTGCAGTAAAACGATCATGCATTACCGACAAATTCCCCGTAAAATCGCAGCCCGGTTTTCAACTTTCCTTTATAAACTATGGGGGAAAGACTCCATCACTGGCGCAAAGATTTTTCCCCGGGAGGATTTAAAAGAAATCGGAAGCGATTATGGAGGGTGGGTCGTTCCGACGCGTCGCCTGGGCCCGGATTCGATCTGCTACTGCGTTGGATGCGGCGAAGATATAACGTTCGACTTGGGGTTAATTGATCGGTTTGGATGTCATGTTTATGGCCTTGATCCAACCCCAAGGGCAATGGTCCATGTAAAGAAGGTGGCGGCTGGAAACCCCAAATACCATTTTTTCGACATCGGTTTATGGGACAAGGAAGACATGTTGAATTTTTTTGCCCCGAAAAATCCAGATCATGTTTCGCACTCGCTTTTAAACCTTCAAAAAACCGAAATTTACATATCGGTTCATGTAAAAAGGCTCTCCTCTTTCATGAAAGAACTTGGCCATCAAAAAATCGACCTCCTGAAGATTGATATTGAAGGAGCCGAATACAAAGTAATCGACTCCATTCTTGAAGACGATCTCGATGTGGGTGTCCTTTGTGTTGAGTATGACGAGTGTTTTAACCCCCTTGATGCTGATTATAGGAATAGAATACTGGATTCAGTAAACAATTTAACTAAAAATGGATATTCACTCGTTTGCAGCCAAGGGAACGGAAACTATACCTTCGTTAAAAACGCATAATCGGGCGCCTGACTGACGAAGATGTCAGTTCACGTCGAACCCCAGCGCGCGGATTTTCCGCTCCGCGGTCGGGGTGGCATGGCGCAATCGGACAAGGGTGGCGCCAAACTCTCGTCGCATCGGGTAATCTCTTCGCTGGCGGTCGAACGCCGCCGCGCGGGCCGTCGTGTCGGGGACGCATCCCGCACGCATCACGGCGTCGTCCGCGGCGATGTCGTACACGGCCAGCGCCAGGTTCCGCATCACTTCCTCGTCGGACTTTCCCGCGGCATCGACTTCCACCATGGGAACGGGCGGCGGCGGCATGGTCGGCCGGTACTCGGCGGGACGCCCCAGGAAGCGGCAGGCCGCTTTATACACCTGCAAGGTGCCGTTAACCTTGCCTTCAAAGGAATGCCCGGCAATGTGGGGGGTGCCCAAGTCCACGGCCGCCCGCACATCGGCACGGTAAGCGGGTTCGGGTTCCCAGGTATCCAGCAGGGTATGGGCGGGAGGCCCACTTCCCCGCAATCGCATCCAGGCTTCATTGTCCAGCACCGGCCCCCGCGCGGCATTGATCAGGATGGCCCCCGGTTTCAAGCGCGCCAGGCGCGACATCGAAAGCATGTGCCAGGTGGCATCCTCTCCCTCGCGCGTCAGGGGCACATGCAGGGTGACAATGTCGGCCGCGTCCAAAAGCGTCGGCAGGTCGACAAAATCGCGCGCTTCGACATCGGACGGATCGCGCTGGCGCGGAGGATCGCAGCACACCACACGCATTCCGAGAGCGCGGCCTTTATCGACCACCTTGCGACCGACGTGTCCGACGCCCACCACGCCAAGGGTCTTGCCTTCCAGCGTGAAGTCATGACGTCCGGCAAGCCAGAGCAGGGCACAGGCAATGTACTGCGCCACGCTGCCGGCATTGCACCCCGGGGCGGATTGCCACGCGATGCGTTGCCGGTCCAGCCAGGATATGTCGATATGATCGGTGCCGATAACCCCGGAACCATAAAAGCACACACGACTGCCTTCCAGCAGGGATGCATTAACCCGGGTGGTGGAGCGCGTGACCAGGATGTCGGCATCGCGCACATGCTCCGCCGTGATGTTGCGCCCATCCAAGGCCAAAACGTCACCCAGGGTCCCGAAGGCCTCCCGGACAAACGGCATGTTGATGTCGGCTACGATTCTGAGTTTGGGGTGCATCGGAATAGAATTTCTCATTTAAACGCTTGTCCTATTTTACCAGACTTCCAGGTGCAGACGGGCTTCGGAGAACCGGGTACGGGCGCGGTGATGTTCGTCCGGCCTTCCCAGGGCGACTCCCGCAACCGGCGTAATGGCCTGGGGAATTCCCAGCAGGTGCCGGACCCCTTCGACCCGCGCGGGGTCGGGATGAATTCCGACCCAACATCCGCCCAGCCCCGAGAACGAAGCCGCCAGGAGCAGATTTTCAATTGCGGCGCTGCAATCCTGAAGCATGTAGGACAACTGTTGCCGTCGCGCCAAATACTGTTCGCCGCAGACAACCACGCCCACCTGCGCACGGGCCAGCATCTGCCCGCGGGGCAACACCTCGGCAAGACGCACCAGCATGCCGGGCGAACGCACCACGATGAAATGCCAGGGATCGCTCCCTCCCGCGGAAGGTGCGGCCATGGCGGCTTTAAGCATGTCGCGCAGCTCTTGGTCGTGAATCGCCTGGTCGGAAAAGGCGCGCACGCTGCGACGGGACAGAATTTTACAAACGTCAGGATGCATCGTTGGACGAACCCTCCTCCGAATCGCCGCCTTGACGTTGCGCGGCCAGCAGGTGGGTCAAGGTGGCGACATCAATTGGGTAGGATTTCCCGCACATGTGGCAAAACAGATTGACCGGTTTTCCCGCCGCGGCCATCTGCTCCAGTTCCTGGCGCGGCAGCGATTTCAGCATCTCGCCGACGCGCTGGCGATTGCAGCGGCAGGCAAAGCGCAAGGGAGTCGGGTTGTCGTGAACGGCGTCATCCACTCCCATTTCCCGCCAGAAAGCCTCCACTCCAGAAGCCGACTCGATCGCATCGAGCATGGCCCCCTCATCGGCCAAAGACTTCAGGCGCTCATAGGCCTGGCGGTTGCCGTCGGGCATGCACTCCACCAGGAGCGCCCGTGCCAGATCGACCCAGCCGTCATAAGTCTGGCATGAAATCATCACGAAAACTCTGCGTTGCAACGAGCGGGTGTAATATGTCTCGATCGCGCCCTGAATGGTGGCCGGTTCCACCGCCAACGCCGCCTGCGAAAGGATGACCCCCGGCTTGGAACTGACAATCCATACCTCGGCACGAGAGCCCAGCGCCCAATCGGCATGCAGGGTCTCCTGTCCATCGAGTTCGTTCATGACCTTGACGCGGGTATAGCCGCGCAAGGCTCCGTTTCCGGCAGCCTCCACCAGCAACCCGTCCAAGGGGCCGGTCACTTGCAAGCGCAACGATACCGTTTCGTCATGGGCGTTCAGTTCGCTTCCCAACAAGGCCACCCCCGCGAGGGCCTCGGCCAGGACCAGTCCGGCCGTGGGACCGCAAAGATGATTCTGCGACAGCATGCGTGCCGAATCGCAAACATCGACATGCACCCAGCGCAACCGCTGCGAGCGAATCAGCCCCTGGTGCATCAAATCCGCGGAACGGGGCATGATCATGACGCCCCCCCCGTTTCGGAGTCGACCCTTGGATGCGTTTCGGCGCGTAGGTCCATGATCTCGTTGAAACGGGAACGCAACCAGGGCAACCGTTCCTGTTGTTGGATCAGCGACCACAGGGCAAACAACCATTTGGCTTTAAAGCGGAACTTGGATCGAACATCGGGATCGAACAGGTCAAACTGCTCGCGACGGCTGATGTAGCTCCAGTGAAGCTCCCTCGTGGCGGCGGCAAACCCATCGAGAAAATGATTGCGCACCTGCGAGAGCTTGACCGCGTCGGCATATTCGCGCCAGAACCCGATCATGGCAACGGCGAAGGACTGCAGGTACAGCTCAAAACATTGCAGCAGATTCTCCTCGGTGCGTTCCAGGCGCGGCCAACCCAGTGTGCCACGCACGGAGCACAAGCGTACCCGCAAGGGCATTTCCCGCATCAACTGAACGTCGAATCCGAACTCGATGATCTCCTTGCCCTCGCCAAAATGCACCGATCGGCTCTCCGGGATGTATTTCTTTACCGCCAGGGTCTGGGCGGCCGCGCGCCCCATGAGCGCGGCCACCATCAAGATCGGGGGTGGATCGTACACCATGCCCCGAACCGGATCGGTTTTCTGAAACTGGTTGCGGGCAATCGAGCCGAAGGCATTGCCGGGGTACCGTTCGCGAATGTAGTAATGCACTTCTCCGGCCTGGCGGTCGTGGCGCGCCAGCAGGTAATGGTTTCCATAGGCAACGCCCAGGCTCTGCAGTCCCTGCACACGCGCGAGCATGTAGTTTGCGTACCCGGTGCCGTGATGCGCCAGCCGCTTTTCGATCAGGCGCATGCAAACCGGGCGGCGGTTGGTCTTGAACACAATTTCCCGCGTGGGTCCGCGTCCGAGGGGCGTATGATTTTCAAGCCGCAATTCATATACATTGACATATTCGATGCACTCGCCATGGCTTAGCATCGACTGAACATAATCGAGAATGGCCAGGGTGCGTTTGTCGGCGCCGGGATGAATTTCGGGTTTGCCGCCACGATAGGTCGCTCCGGGCAGGGCGGTCTTGCGGTCATCGAAGGCCGGAATCACCTGGCCGCTGTTGCCATAATACACTTCGCCCGTCAGATGCTTGTAAATGCTGCCGGCAAACATATCATGCTCTTCGTCAGCCAGTTCGGGATTCTCGAGCAGTTGGTAGAAGCGTCGCTGAATCCATTCGATCCGCCGGATGGCTTCGTCCTGCTGGCACCGTCCCTGCTCGATTTCGCCATGCAGACGTTCCAATTCCGGCACCAGGCTGTCGATGGCCCGCGAGCCATGCACGCCGAACAATTCGATCTCGTGATGGCCGTGGTACTTGGGAATCCGCATCAGGGAATCGCGCAATTCGCCGTCCGTGCCGACGATCTCCGTCAATGCCGTCAAGAAGGCTTCGTAATCCTCGCGGGCCCAGGCGGCCATGCGGGAGAACTCTCGGTAGGACAGCAAATGCACGCCCTTCACGCTGTGATAATAGTTGAGGCGACTATGAATACGGGCGCGACTGGAACGTATGGCCAGGTCCATTTCATCGCGCGTCCAGGCGAGGGGCTTGATGCGCCATTCCTGCCCCATGCGACGATAATATTCCAGGGTGGCGTCGACGCGATCGGCGATCACCACGCCGGAAAGAGGCCATCCCAGTCCGCGCAACCATTCGTCGACATCGTACACGCGCCAGGCCAGCACATCGCGCTGGGAAATTTCCAGCGTGTTGCCGACAAGGTTGCCGTAGACCATGCCACGCAGCAGAACTTCGTTGTACTGGCGTTTGGGAACCCGCCCCAGATTCCAGAAATCGCCCCGCAAAAGCGGTACGGCCGCGACGACATGATTGCCCGCCGTCACCGTCATGACATAGCCTTCCAGACAGGGAGCCAGCTGGTTCTTGGGAACAATCAGCACCGGGGCGCGCGGTGGCCTGTGCTTCCAGATGTCCCGTTCGAAAATGAAGGTGTCATTGCCCCAGTCGTAGGCCACAAAGGTGCTTGTGCGCCCAACGGTCTGCAAGGTCACCGGTTCCCGTCTTCGCCGCGCGTCCCGGCGGACGCGGTTGATAAACTGATAGGGAAAATTCTTCATAACTTGTCGGCTGCGCCAGAAATTCGGTCACGCAATAAAACCATGAAATAATATCCTACCATAAAGAAGCGTTCTTGGCGATGCCTCTGTGTTTCGCTAAACTACAGGACATGTGCAACGATCCATCATCGTCCCCCGCCCCGTCTCCCGACCCGACCGCGCCGCACCGATCGGTGGCGATTGTCGGGCGTCCCAACGTGGGCAAATCCGCCCTGTTCAACCGCATTGCGGGGCGTCGCCTAGCGATTGTCCACAATGAAAGCGGCGTCACCCGCGACCGCCTGGAACGGCAGGTCCGCTGGGACGACCAACCTTTTGAGCTGGTGGACACGGGGGGCGTCCGCATGCTGGAAGGCCAACAAACCACGGATGCCATCGAATACGGGGTGCGCGCCCAGGTCGATGCCGCGGTCGGCAAGGCTTCGGTGCTGATCCTGGTTGTGGATTCGCAGACCGGCCTGCATCCCATGGACGGAGAAGTCGCTCAGTTGATCCGCCGCGCCGGACGCGAGGCGCTGGTCGCCGTCAACAAGTGCGACGTATCCAGCCACGACATGGCCGGCACGGATTTCGCGTCGCTGGGGTTCCCCTTGTTTCCTGTGTCGGCCTTGCACAACCGCGGCGTCGACCGTCTGATGCAGGACGTGCTGGCAAGGTTGCCGCCTCACGTCCCCCGCGCTTCCGACGGCAATGCCCTCAAGGTCGCGGTAGTCGGACGCCCGAACGCCGGCAAGTCCTCCTATATCAACCGCCTGCTGCACGAGCCGCGGATGATCGTCTCGGAGGTCGCCGGCACGACGCGCGACAGCATCGAAATCCCCTTCACGATCGGCAAGGGGGCCACCGTGCGACAGTATCGCCTGATCGACACGGCCGGAATGCGCAACATTCACCGCATGAGCGAGGCGGTGGACCGCTTCAGCCTGATGCGTGCCGAGCATAGTGTCGGATCGTCCGACGTCGTGGTGCTGATCATGGACGCAACGCTCGGGCCCACCCTGCAGGACAAACACATCGCCGCCATGGTGCAAAACAAACGCAAGGGATGCGTTTTACTGGTCAACAAGTGGGACCTGGCGCAGGAAAACGGCATCACCCAGGCGCAGTACGAACCGGCGTTGCGTGACGCCATGCCTTTTCTCTCGCACTGTCCCCTGGTCTTCGCGTCGGCACAGAGCGGCTACAACATCCGCCGCAGTCTGGAGGCCATCGACCAGGTAGCCGGTTGCATGCGCGCCAGCCTGCCGACGGGACAACTCAACCGCCTGCTGGCCCGGGTCACGGACCGTGTGCAGGCTCCGAGACGGCGCGGACGCAAATTGAAGCTGTACTATGCCACCCAGACCGGCACGGCCCCGATCGAGATCCGCCTGTACGTCAACGATCCCAGCCTGGCCTCCACCAACTACACCGAGTATATCATCCGCTCGCTGCGGGAACAGTTCGAATTGAGCGGATCCCCCATCGTCATCCGGTACCATGGAAGAGTGACGCTGGCACCCCGGAGCGGAAAGGGGCACCGGACTTCGCGCCGTTCGTCCGAACGATCCTGAATCGCGCGGGGGCGAAGGGCCTCGCGACCCTACCATTTTGACGCAAAGCGTCGAAACGATAAAATTTGCGCGCGCCCCCCTCAACCCTCGACAACATCATCAGCAGAAACGCATACTGTCGCTGGAGAACTCATGTTCCTCCAGGTGTCGCAGTCCGGGCCCGACATACACCTGGCGCGGACGTTGCAGCTTGAATTTGGGGTCCTCGCGCGCTTCCTTCCAGTGCGCAATCCAGCCCGGCAGGCGTCCCAAGGCAAACATCACGGTAAACATTTCCTTGGGGATGCCGATGGCGCGGTAGATGATGCCGCTGTAGAAATCCACGTTCGGATACAGATGGCGGGAGACGAAATACTCGTCATTCAAGGCGGCGTCTTCCAGTTCCAGGGCAATGTCGAGAAGCGGATCGTTCAGCTTCAAGGTTTTAAGCAACTGGTCGCAATACACCTTGATCACCCTGGCGCGCGGATCGTAACTCTTGTAGACACGGTGTCCAAAGCCATACAGCAACTCACGCCCCCTGGAAGTCTTAACTTTTTCAATGCGTTGTTGCGCGGTTTCGCCGCGTTTATGCATGCCTTCGAGCATTTCGACAACCATCTGATTGGCGCCGCCATGCAACGGACCCCATAACGCGCAGATGCCGGCCGCGACGGCCGCGTAGAGATTGACCCTGGCGCTGCCGACAAGTCGCACCGCCGATGTCGAACAGTTCTGCTCGTGGTCCGCGTGCAGAATCAGCAGGACGTTCAAGGCCTTGACCACCTCGGGCTTGATTTCGTAGGGGTTCACCGGCGAACTGAACATCATGTTGAGGAAATTGGCACAGTATCGCAGATCGTGCCGGGGATAAACAAAGGGCTCGCCGACCGACTTCTTGAAGGAGAACGCGGCGATGGTACGCAACTTCGACAACAACCGCGTAGCGGCGATGTTGATGGCTTCTTCGCATTCGTTCACGCGATGCTGCGACAACTCGGGATAAAAGGCCGAAAGCGACACGACCATGGCGGATAAAATCGCCATCGGATGCGCGCCATCCGGAAAACGATAAAAGAAATGGCGCATGTCCTCATGGAACATCGAATGCAGATTGAGCAGTTGAGTCCATTCCTCTCGTTCCGTGGGAGTGGGCATCCTGTCGTTGATCAGTAAATAAGCCACTTCCACGAAACGCGATTTTTCGGCCAGTTCCTCCACGGGATACCCGCGGTAGCGCAAGATGCCCTTTTCTCCGTCAAGATAGGTTATGGCGCTCTTGCAGGCCCCGGTGTTGTTGAACCCGTAGTCCAGCGTGATGTGTCCAGTCTGCTTGCGCAACTTCTCGATGTCAATGGCGCGCTCGCCCTCGCTTCCGGTTACGACGGGAAAATCGACATCCTGGCCGTCGAGCGACAACCTGGCAACCTGGTCATGATTCATGGGAACGATCCTCGGATTTCACCTTGCGAATGGCAGCGTCAAGATTGGCAAACAACGGTTCGATTCGTCCCAACGGAACACTGGAAAAGGCCAGGCGAATCAGTCCCGAAAGAACGATGACGCCCGTATCGAATTCCTGCAACAGCACTCGGCGCACCCGTTCGCAATCGGCATCCCGCGGGCGCACGCACATGAAATACCCCGAGTTGAAGGGCAAGGGAACAAACGATTCGGCATATTCGGGGTGGTCGACCAGCACGGCCTTGATGCGATCGTAGCGTTCCTTCAACACCGACATCTTGACGGCCTTCTGTCGCCGGTAATCGTCATGGGCGAATCCATGCAACAGCAATTGTTGCGGCAGATTGCCGGCGCTGGAAATGGTGGCGCGCACCAGTCCGGCGGTCTTGTCCTCCAGGGCGCGGTAGTGTTCTTGCGTAGCGCCTTGCATGCCGAAGGTGATGAATCCCAGGCGCAAGCCCCAGACGTAGTCTTCCTTGGTCGGCCCGTCCAGCTTGATCGCCAGCACGTTGGGATGGCATTGCGCCAGCAGGGGAAACAGGGATTGTCGATAAACCCCCGGTTCGTAAACCAGCCCGAAATAGGCATCGTCCAGCAACACCACGATGTGTTTTCCCGCCGCCGCGGCTTCCGAAACGGCTTCCACAATGGCGGTGGCTTCGGACTCGGTGGCCGTGTACCCCGTGGGGTTGTTGGGAAAGTTCAACAGCAGGATCTTCTTTTCGCCCGGCTGCATCAACAGGCGGCGCATTCCCGGGACATTGTAGCCGCCGTCGGCAAAAATGTCGAAGGTTGCAAAGTTCGCGCCGCAGCCTTCCACGAACAAAAGCTCGTAATTGTCCCAGTAGAGATCGGGCAGGATGATGGACTCGCCGGGGTCGACAAACAACAGTCCCGCCAGGTAGAGCCCATGCGTGAGGGCCTGAGTCACAACCGGCAGGCTGCAGGAAACATTCGGCATCGTGGAATTCTTTTCGTCCAGCATGGCGCGCCATTGACGACGCAAATCGGGCGAGCCCGCGCTCGGGGCGTACAAGAAGGCATCGGAAGGCAGGTGCACCAAATCCTTCAGGCAGTCCAGCGCCAAGGCGCTGCCGTCATCTTCCAGCGCCGTTCCGATCGTGGCATTGATGGCCGCATGCCGGGCTTCGGCGCTTTGACCAAGAATGCCCCTGGACGGGAAGAATGCGCGTGTTCCCCTGGCGGAAAGGAGGGACGGCAGGATACTGCCGTCCGCGGCCAGGCTCTGGTTGAGTTCACGTGCCAAGAAGTGTTCCGGTCTGTTTCGCATCAAATAAATTTCCTCGTGTTCAACGAGCGAATTAAGGTAGCGACAACCTTTCGTTGCGTCAATAAAGAACGCCGGCATAAAGAACGCCGGATGCGCTTACCAGAACACGGACCTCAGGAATCCTCAAGAAGCCGATTCGGACACTTGTTTGCGGTCCTTTACGGTCAGCACGGGGCATGGCGCCTTACGGACCACCCGCTCCGCCACACTGCCGATCAGCAGGTGCCCCAGCCCCGAACGGCCATGGGAGCCCATGACAATCAAATCGAAATCATGCTCTCGCGAGAAACGCACAATTTCCAGGAACGGCACGCCGCTGACCACCTTGTATTGAAGTTCGATCCCGGCCGCTTCCAGTGTCCCAACCACTTTCTCGAGACGTTCGCGACAGGCCTCGGCGATTTCATTGATGTCGGCCTGGGGCACGGCCAGAATGCCGGCTTCCCCGGGCAGGGCGGCCAGCGGGGGCGCCACCACATGCAGCAGGGTCATGCGGGCATGAAACGATTGCGCCATGGAGACGGCATATCGCGTCGCCAGGTCCGATGTTTCCGAGAAATCCACCGGACACAAGATGTTCGCCACGTTGATATTCATGATTCTCTCCCTTATACTGTATGCGCTGTCGTTTGGACCGTGACGGACTCCGTCAACGGCCATCCGGGGACAACCCCGCAATCGCGGGGCGCCAAACATCCAACACCCTTATTAAACATCGAACGACAAACCGTGGCAATCATTATTACGCCCGGGGAACACGGCATTTGGAACAGATCGACAGGAAACGCGCATGCAAACCAAAACAGTCAAGGAAGCTCTTCTCTCCGTGGACGGCATGGATTGCGCCAGTTGCCAGGAGCACGTGCGCAAGGCGGCGCTGACGGTGCCGGGGGTCGGCGCCTGCGAGGTGCAATTGACGCTTGGTCGCGCCCGGTTTCAATACGATCCGACGCACGTTCGGCCGGAACAGGTGGCGCGGGCCGTGACCGAGGCCGGATATCCCGCCCAGGTGCTGCCCGACGACCTGGACGCCGCGGTTCGGGAAACGGACCGGGTTGAACGTCAACGCCGGGAAACGAGGGCCTGGGGCCGGCGCGCCTTGATCGGGGCCGTGCTGTGGGGCCCGGTGGAGCTCCTGCACTGGATTCTGGTGTGGACCGGCGCCGGACACGCGGATCGCGCGGACAGCAACTGGATGACATGGTTGTCCGCCTGCTCCGGCACGTTGGCGATCCTGCTGGTGGGGGGCGGTTTTTATCGCAGCGCATGGCGGGCACTCAAGCGCTTTACGAGCAACATGGACACCCTGATCGCCATGGGGGCCAGTGTCGCCTATGGCTACAGTCTGGTGGCCTGGGTTGGGTATGAAACCGGGGCATGGGGTAAACTGCCCGACCTGTATTTCATGGAAGCCGCGGGATTGCTGGCACTGATTAGCCTGGGGCATTGGATGGAGGCACGCGCGCGGCGCAGCGCCGGCCGGGCCATTCACGAGCTGCTGCAATTGACCCCCGCCACGGCGCAACGCCTGCCGGGCAACGATCCCGAGTCAGGACAATTGGAAACGGTCCCGGTCGTGGAATTGGAGGTGGGCGATCTGGTTCTGGTCCGCCCCGGAGACCGCGTGCCGATCGACGGAGAAGTCATGGACGGCACCTCGGACGTGGACGAAGCCATGCTGACCGGAGAATCGTTGCCGGTCAGCCGCGCAAAAGGCGACACCGTCATCGGCGGAACACAGAACGTCGACGGGCGCCTGGCGATTCGTGTAACGCGCACCGGTGCCGACACGGCGCTGGCCCGGATTGTCAAGCTGGTGGAGAATGCCCAGGCCTCGCGTCCAGCCATACAGCGACTTGCCGACCGCGTGGCCGCCGTTTTCGTGCCTTCGGTTTTGATGATCGCCCTCGCCACGGGAATCGGCTGGTGGCTGTGGGGCAGCGCGGATCCCGCCCAGCGATGGGGACAGATCGCCGTCGCGGTGTGCAGCGTGCTGATCATTGCCTGCCCCTGCGCCCTGGGACTGGCCGTCCCCGCCGCGCTGATGGTCGGTACGGGACGGGCCGCGCGCATGGGAATTCTGATGCGGGACATTGATGCCTTGCAAAGCGCCGAGAAACTCGATCTGGTGGCGTTGGACAAAACCGGCACCGTAACGGAAGGACGTCCAATGGTGTCCGCATTGCGACCTCATGGCGCAACCGAGCCCGACACCCTGTTGCGCCTGGCGGCCTCGGTCGAACGCTACAGCGAACACCCCCTGGCACAGGCCGTCGTCATGCATGCGGAACAGCGCGGAGTGTCACTCGATTCCGCGGAGGAATTCCGCAACGAACCGGGCCAGGGCGTGCAGGCCAACGTCGGAGGACGCCATTTGCTGGTGGGCAACGCCTCCTGGCTGGCCGGGCATGGTGTCTCCGCGGATCTGTTGGCGGGACCTTCCGGCACCGGCATCCATGTTGCCGCTCTCAATCCGCGGGGGACACCGAAATACCTCGGAAGCATCGTGGTCAGCGACGCCATCAAGAGCGACTCCAAGGCGGCCATCGCGGCGTTGCGCGACCTGGGTCTGGAGGTCGCACTGATCACGGGAGACAGTCGCGCCGTGGCGGAGACGGTGGCCCGGGAAGCGGGAATCGACGATATTCATGCCGAGGTGCCGCCGGGGGGCAAGGCGGAAGCGATCAAGAATCTGCAACGCGGCGGGCGCCGCGTCGCGATGGTCGGCGATGGCATCAACGATGCGCCTGCGCTGGCCCAGGCCGACCTGGGCATTGCCATGGGGGGCGGCTCCGACATTGCCAAGGAAACCGGCGGCATCGTGCTGGTGGGCGGCAGCCTGCGGGGGATCGCGGCGGCCATCGGACTCTCGCGCGCCACCATGCGCAAAATCCGGCAGAATCTGTTCTTCGCCTTTTTCTACAATGTGCTGGCGATTCCCCTGGCGGCGCTGGGACTGCTCAATCCCATGATTGCGGCCGGCGCCATGGCGTTGTCGGACGTAACGGTCATCGGCAACGCCCTGCTGCTGCGACGTGTTAAGTTGACCCGCGGTGCGGAATAATTGCAGTATAGAACCCGATTTAAGCAACAGAAAAGGTTCAAGCATGCCCACAAAACAACCTCCGTCCCTTAAACCCGTCCGTCCCGGCGCGATCCCCTTCTGGATGCTGAACGACGCCTCCAGCGTGACGGAAAAGATCGAATACCTGCGTCAATGTCATCGCGGCGGATACGAGGCCATGGCGATGCACCCCCGGGCGGGCAACCTGGTGCCCTACGCTTCGACCGAATGGTTCGACATGGTCGCGGCGCTGGTCGAAGAGGGCCGACGCCTCGGCATGGACCTGTGGTTGTACGACGAAGACCCTTTCCCGAGCGGGGCCGGCGGCGGACTGGTTATGGCCGAGCACCCCGAACTCCAGGCCCATACCATGGCCTGGGTCGAATGCCCACCCTCCCTCGATCCGGGGGCGCTCTGGCGCATTGCCGAAACACCGGTCCTTTGGGCGGGATTGGTTTCCGAACGGGCGCCCCGCCGCATGCGGGACCTGACGGACCAGGTGGGCCCGGTCCGAAGCGAGTGGTTCATGTGCCCATGGGACAGCCGCTATTATTATGACGAAACGCCCTTTGTCGATTGTCCCCGGGGCAGCGCCGTGCATTTATGGTACTCGTTGCGGGTTCCCGCCATTCCCAAGGGATTCCGGCTGGGCGCCGTCACGCTGGTCAGACCCGGCATCGACGGCCCGTGGGGAAGCTTGCCGGATTTGTTGAACCCGGCGGCGTTTGAGCGTTTCCGCGCCTTGATTCTGGACCGATACACCCACACGGTGGGCAGGCATTACGGCCGCACCATCCCGGGAATTTTCACCGATGAAGCCAAGCCCCATGGCGGTTGGCCCGTCACCCCGGACCTGTGGCGCGAGTTTGTCGCCCAACATGGCTATGACCTGCGCCGGCGCTTGCCACGCTTGTTCGGAGCGCCGCTGGACGAACTCGATGCCCAGACCCGCCTGGATTATCGTGGCTGGGTTTCACGTCGGTTTCTCGATGCCTTTGTACGGCCCTACCGTGCCTATTGCGACAGTGTCGGGCTGCGGCTGGTCGGGCATTTTTCACCCGAGGACGATCCGATCGCCGAGGCCATGAGCCTCCAATCGGTCATGCCGATCATGCGGACCATGACCCATCCGGGCACCGACATCATCATCCCGCTTGTGGGAGACGCCCGGTCGCCGACACTGAACCTGGGCAGTGTGCGCGCTGCGTCCCTGCGTTCCCGCTACGAGACCTCCTGGTGCTTCAGTGAAACGCTGGCGCTGTCCGACTGGACGGCCACCACCCGTTTGTCCCGCAAGATTCTTGCCTGGCAGAAGGTGTTGGGCATCGATCGCTTTTTCTTCCATGGATTCTACAGCGCATCCGAGGGGGTGCAACGCTACGAAGCCCCGCCGGATTATGGTCCCAAAAATTCCGTTTTTGCCGGCATGTGCGAACTGAACGCGTGGCTCAAGAGGATCGAACAACGCATGGACGGCGCGGTCGAGCAGGCCCCGGTCGCCATCCTGAACAGCCTGTATTCCCATTGGATGACCGGCGGCGGACAGGCCGTCGGAGATCGCCAGAAGAAAATGCGCACGTCGCTCTGGCAAACCCTCCTCAATGTGCTCAAGGCGCATGTCGGCGTGCAGGTGGTCGATGAAAGCGAATTTGCCGCCGCGCAGGTCAACGATGGCTGCCTGACGGTGGGACGACGCCGCTACTCGACCCTGCTGGTGCCGGACATGGATGCGATCGGGCAGAGGTCGATCGAAGCACTGGAGCGGATGGCGCAACAAGGGGGACGCGTGGTCCATTTCGGCCGCGGCGCGCGTCACATGCTCGCCGCGGACGGCACGCTGCGTCCCCTGTCCCACCGTCCCGGGGAATGCCGGCGCGAAGCCTGGCCCTCCCTGGCCTGGTGCCGACGCGAACTGCCGGCGCAGGCGCGCCTGACCGGACGCGATGCCGAGGATTGCTTTGTGCGCCGCTTTCTCGATACCGACGGCAACGATTGCCTGTTGGCGGTCAACCTGGCGGACAAGCCCGGCAAGGTCCAGCTACGCCCCACGGACGAGAAGACGTGCTGGCAGGGACTGGAGGTCGACGGCCCGGTGGAACGCACCGGTCTCCGCACAACCTGGCAGGTTCCTCCCGGCGGATGCGGGCTCTTCCAGTCCGTTCCCGTCGAAGCCGCGCCGTCACGTTCCGGTCCCGGCGCCCAGACGGTGAAGACGCTTTCGTTGGAAGGGTTGAATTTCCGGCGGTTGGATGTCAATTGCGCCCGCCTGACCTCCACCCTGGTGAGCCGTCCCGATCGCTCCGACCCCCTGGCGCTGGAATATCCCCAGCCGTATTGGCAATGTTTTGACGATTACCGCAGCCAACGCACTCTTGGCACGTTCATGGGCCCCATGCCGCTTGACGGGCTTCCCGCCACGGACACGATCGCCTACCGGTTCGAGTTCGAAATCGCGGGGAAGACCGTGGCGCCCCGGCTGGTGCTCGACCCGCGTTGCGGTCGCGGACAGGCCCGGATCGAGATCAACGGCGCCCTCGTGCGACAACAGGTTCTCCTGCCTCTGCAGGACACCCAGCCCCGGCGCCTGCCGTTGAAACGCCATCTCAAACAAGGGATCAACCAGCTCGTCGTCACCTTCCGGCTCACCAGTCCTCTTGACGGACTTCTGAGCGAATTGTATCTTGAAGGAGACTTCAACGTCGAAACCGACGGCGGACACACCCGACTGACGCCCGCGGCGCATCTCGCGGACCTCCGCGGATGGCAGGCCGCCGGGTTGCCGCATTACATGGGACGCGGCCGCTACCGCTGGAGCGAGCGGATTGCGATTCCGGAAGGCGCCTCCGAAGGCTGGGTGCTGGAACTGGACGACGTCGTCGATTCCGCCGAGTGCCGGGTTAACGGCCGGTCCGCGGGGAGACGCGCCTGGGCTCCCTGGCAATGGCAACTGCCGCCCCTGAAGTCCGGGAAAAACGAATTCGAGCTGATCGCAAGCGGAACCGCCGGCAACCGCCATGCCCTGCACCGGCCCGCCCAGCCCCAGGGATGGCTGGGCGGCGGAAAATTGTGGCGACGCGCTTGAGACCGACGAGGCCAAACCAAGGAAACGAGGACAGCATGACCATTACCGATTTGTCGAAATTGCCCGGCCGGGTGTACCCCGCGCGGCGTCGCACGCAGAACCTCGTCGGTGGCGCCGCACCGATCCAGGCCGGCGCCTTCAGCAGCGGGCTGGTGACACTCGAGCCGCACGGCGGCCAGGTGCCCTGGCACAACCAGGAGCAGGAAGAGGTGTACTTCATCGTCGAGGGCCGTGCCGAAATGTGCCTGGGCAACGAACGACGCGAGCTGAGTGCGGGACAGGCCGTCTACATCCCGCCGGGCACTTTTCACCAGCTCAGCAACCTGGGAGACCGTCCCTGCAGGATGATCTACATCTACGGTCCCGCCGGAGATGTGGCCCACTGGCGCCAGGAACTGGACGGGACCCTGCCCCGCGCCGGCGAGGACGCCCCCCCCTTGCCGGAGGGAACGCAATTCCCGCAATGCGTTGACCAGCCCGCCGACGACGGAGCCCCCCATTGAGCCAACACACGACGAAAGGAATCCCGTAGTGCAAGCACCCAAGATTCACAAAATCGGCATTATCATGAACGGCGTGACCGGACGCATGGGCGCCAACCAGCACCTGTTGCGATCGATCGTTCCGATCATCCGCCAGGGAGGGGTCAAGGTATCCCCCACCGAAGCCATCCTGCCGGACCCGGTGCTGGTAGGGCGCAACCCCCTGAAACTCGAGCCCCTGGCCCGCGAAGCCGGGATCGAACACTGGACCACCCACCTCGACGACGTCCTGGAAAACCCCGACTACCCGGTGTATTTCGATGCCCAGGGCACCAACCAGCGCCGCGACGCCGTGCTGCGCGCGGTGGCCGCCGGCAAGCATATCTATTGCGAAAAGCCCACCGCCACCACGGCCGCGCAGGCCCTGGAAATCTACCGGGCGGCGCAACAGGCCGGTGTCAAGCACGGCGTGGTGCAGGACAAGCTGTGGCTGCCGGGTTTCCTGAAGCTCAAGGCGCTCATCGATCGCGGCTTTTTCGGACGCATTCTGTCGGTGCAGGGGAATTTTGGCTACTGGGTGTTTGAAGGCGACACCATCCCCGCCCAGCGCCCCAGTTGGAACTACCGCAAGGAGGACGGTGGCGGCATGATCATCGACATGCTCTGCCATTGGCGCTACCTGATCGACAACCTCTTCGGTCCGATCAAGGCGGTCTCCTGCATCGGCGCCACGCACCTGCCGCAACGGTACGACGAGAGCGGTCACCCCTACGAATGCACGGCCGACGACGCCGCCTACGCGACCTTCGAACTTGCCGACGGGGTGATCTGCCAGTTCAACTCCTCCTGGTGCACCCGCGTGCGTCGCGACGATCTGTTGACCGTGCAGGTTGACGGCACGGAGGGTTCGGCCGTCGCCGGACTGCGCGAGCTGTGGATTCAACCTTACGGCGCCACGCCACGTCCGGTCTGGAATCCCGACATTCCGCAGGCCGTTTCCTTCCACGATACCTGGCAACGCGTGCCGGAACAACAGCCCTTCGACAACGCCTTCAAGGCGCAGTGGGAACTCTTCCTGCGGCATGTGGCTCTGGACGAGCCCTTCCCCTGGAGCCTGTTGGAAGGCGCCAAGGGTGTTCAATTGGCGGAACTGGCCGTAGATTCCTGGCGGAACCGCGCCTGGGTGACCCTGCCGGAGCTGCCGTCATGAGCGAACGGCGCAGGGTGGCCCTGGTAACCGGCGGCACGCGTGGCATCGGCCTGGGCTGCGCCCAGGCGCTGGCGGCGGAGGGATTCGACCTGTTCCTGGCCGGACGACGCCCGGAGAAGGAATGCGCACCGGCACTGGAAGCCCTGCGTCGTCGTGGCGTAGACGTCGCCTACGGAGTTTGTGACGTGTCCGACCGACGGCAGCGGCACGCCCTGGTTGAAACCCTCAAATCGCGTTTCGAAAGGCTGCATGTGCTGGTCAACAATGCCGGCATGGCGCCGCGGCAACGTCGCGACCTGTTGTCGGCCACCGAGGAAAGCTTCGAGGAAGTGCTGCGCACAAACCTGCAAGGACCCTATTTCCTGACGCAATCCGTGGCGAACTGGATGCTGGAACAACGGGTGCGGGACGCGGGGTTCAAGGGTTGCATCATCAACATTTCCTCGGTTTCAGCCGAAATGGCCTCGATCGAGCGCGGCGAATACTGCATTTCCAAAGCGGGCGTGGCCATGGCCACGCGCCTGTGGGCCGTCCGCCTGGCCAACACCGGCATCGGGGTGTATGAGGTGCGGCCCGGAATCGTTGCAACCGACATGACCGCCGGAGTCAAAGATAAGTACGACCGACGCATCGCGGAGGGTCTGGTTCCACAGGGACGCTGGGGACAACCCGAGGACGTCGGACGCATCGTGGCGGCCTTCGCGCGCGGGGATTTCGCCTATGCCACCGGGCAGGTGGCCTGCGCGGACGGCGGCATGAACATCCCCAGGCTGTGAATGTGAAAACCCATTGCACGCCGTTAAACGCCCCGGGATTCGATCCCCTGGCGATTGTCTGGCACCGGCGAAACGGCCAACCGCGCGTGTTGCGGCTGGAGTGGTCGCGCCCGTCTTCCATCGGAACACTCCCGGTCGCCGCCTGCGTGGAAGCCCCCCCCGCTCCCATCGCAGCGCTGGCGGCACAGTTGCGTTCCATGCTGGGGGGAAAAGCCGCCCATCCTTCCCTTGACCTGGTCGATTTTGCCGACGCCTCCCCCTTTGCGCGTGCCGTCTGGTCCGGCGCCCATGACCTTCCCTGGGGACAGGTCGTCAGTTACGGGCAACTGGCGGCGGCCATTGGCCATCCGCGCGCCGCGCGGGCCGTCGGCCAGGCCCTGGCGGCCAATCCCCTGCCGCTGATCGTTCCCTGCCACCGCATCATTAAAGCCGATGGAAGCCTCGGAGGCTTCAGCGGGCCAAAGGACATGAAGGCCCGGCTGCTGCGGCTGGAAGGGATTTCCATTCGGCGCAATCGAAAAATCAGAGCCAGCCGCGAAAGCGGTACCACCAGAGGATCAGTCCCGTCACAACGAGGATCGGCGCCCAATACCAGACGCGGCGGCTCTCGGCATAGGGGTCCCGAAACTCGCGTTCGGAACCGAACGGAATGTGGGCTTCGCTGGTGAGCACCCGACCCAGCCGCATGGTCATCAGAATGCGGCCGTTGACTGCCCAGCCGCTGGCATTCAGCACCGGCGCCAGGTCGCGGGCGTGCAATTTGAAATACGCCAGGATCACCGAGGGCCCCGAAACCGCCAGCATGATCAGTAATACTCCCAGCAACGACTTCCAGAGCGGCAGGCCGCTCACGATGCCGATGAGCCCTCCGACCGCCGAACCGACCAGTCCCACGGCAATGCCGATGGCCGCCACGGACGAGGCCAGCGCCGCGCCTTCCATGCGCGTCGAGGCCGGTGACGGCTTGCCGGCCGCGGCCGCCGTTCCGGCCTGGTCCAACTGGGTCGCGGTGGCACTGAAAATGGCGTCCTGCCGCGCGGTCAGCAGCTTGCGCACCTGTTCGCCGATCATGGCGGCGATCTTGCGCCAGGGAGACCAGAAGGCTTCCTTCAGGCTGATGGGATTTTCGCAGACCTTGACGATCACCGCGTCCCAATCGTGCCCATCGCGATCGAAAAAGATGCCGTTGCGTCCCACCCAGAGCGACTCGGCGAACCCGGCGGTGATGGCGGCGCAAATCCTGCGCTTTTCCTGGGTCACGGGACGGGTGATTTCGCAATAGGCCAGAAAGATTTTTCCCGCGGTAGCCAGCAGGGCATGCCGCGCCATGTCGTCGACATGCAAACAGAGGGCGCAGCGGCGTCCGTCGATGTACAGCGCACCGCAGCGAAAAATGGCTTCGCGATCCGGATCGTAAAAATCGGCGAAGTTGGCGTAATTGTGCGCCAGGCGCACAAGATGACAATGGTAGCGCACCAGTTTCTCGATATCCAGCAGACGTTCGTTTTCGGCCGCAAAGGCGGCATCCCGCTCGATCAGGGCAGCGATCTTTTCGTGCCCGGGGCCAGCCAGAATGGCTCGCAGGCGCGCGATTCCCAGCGGCGCGACGACCGCGCCGGACTGCTCCGCAATCCAGTTCTTGTAGGGGGCCAGGCCGGATTTGACCTCCGCCCATTGCGACTCGGAAATGCAATCGACATCCGCTCCCAGCAGCGGCGTCACCACCTTGTCGGCCAAGGCGTTCAGCCGGTCCGCCCAGGCGGGATTCACGGCGTCTCGCAAAGGCAGCAGACCGTGGGCCTCCACCCGGGCAAGCGGCAATTCCGCGATGGCCGCATGATCGGCCCCCAGTTCCAGCGCCGCCAGGGCGGCGTAGTCCTCTTCCCCGCGATTGAGCGGTCCCGCGGCACGAGCGTCGAAGGCCGCCAGGCGGCAACGCATGAAATAGTCCTCGACCTTCGAGGCCACGGCATCCAGGGCCCGAACGGCATCGGGGGTGGCGTCCTCGAGGGGACGCAGGGCGGGGTCCTCGTCGGCCCGTGCCCGCCAGGCGACATGCTCCCGCACGGCGGCATAGAAAGCGTCAAGGTCGTGTTGGTCGATGCCCTGGGTTCCACAGCGGTCCGGCTTGCCCCCCATGCAGGCGACGATTTCGGAGATCAGGGCCGCGGTCTCCCCGTCGCGGGCCGAATCCGGCGTGATAACGCCATCGCCATTGAAGGGAGTCCGGGCGAAATTGGCGCGTCGGGCCGCCAACTCGCCCAGTCCAAACGCACGGGCTTCGGACTTTCCGATGTCGTCCAGCATGCGCTTGGCCGTGTCGAGCAGCACCGCGCCCTCGGGATTGTCGGCGGCCAGGTCCTCCAGGCGGACTTCCTCCGCCCCCGCCATGAGAATATCGGGATCGCGCAGGCGCCGGCAAATCCAGCGGATTCCCTCCAGCAGTTCCGGCACGCGAATCCTCCCGTCGGAATCGGAATCCAGTAGTTCGAGAGTGCGGGCGTCGAAACGCACGCCCTTGAGGGGGCAGCTCAGAATCACCCACAACTTGGGGTCCAGCCGCGCAAGGTTCGCAAGGTCACTGCCGTTGCGAAGGCGCACTTGTTCCAGTCCGCCGGCGCGAAAGAAACACCAGCGCCGACGGTCGGTCCTCTTCGTCTCATCGGTTCGAAGCGAAACCGGATCGTTCATGCCGGGCCTCGCAGACGTCTGGCCAGTTGCCGCATTTCCTCCATGCTTTCGTAGGCGCCCCCCTTCCAGGTCATCGGACGGCCTTCCCAGCGCGGAATGACGTGAAAGTGAACATGGGGCACCACCTGGGTGGCGCAACGGCCGTTGGACTGCAAGACGTTGAAGCCGTCACAGGGCATTCCCCGCACCAGCATCTCCGCCGTTTTCTTCAGCAGCGGCATGCAACGCTGAAGCCATTCCAGCGGAAGGTCGGTCAAACGCTCGGCATGGAATTTCGGAATCACCAGCGCATGACCTTTTTCGAAGGGCGCGATATCCAGAAAAGCCAGGGCATGTTCGTCCTCGCCCAGTACGCAGGCCGGTTGTTCGCGCGCGATAATTTTGCAGAAGATGCAGTTCGGATCGGTCATGTGGCTTCACTCCTTCATCGATCGCGGCGCAGGCGGGAAACCATCTCCAGCGTCAGCGCGCCGACCTGTCGCAGAGATTCGGCACTCAGTTTATCAAATGTATCCTCGGCGGTATGCCAGTAATCGTTGGCCCCCGGACGGCGGCCATATTCGAAATCGATCAGGTTAATGGCCGGAAATCCGGCCGCGAGAAAGGGCTGATGATCGTCGAGGATGGCATGGTCCAGTACCCTGACCTTGTCACGGCAGTCCTGGGCGGCGGCGGCATCCAGCAGCAGGAGCTTGAGTTCCGGGGTGCCGTTGCGCGGCACGGTCAGGGTCAGGTCCGCATCGCCCACCATGTCCAACAGGATGACGGCCTTGACCGGCGTGTGGCGTTCACGCAATTGCCGCGCCAGCCGGCGGCTGCCGTGCAGACCGTCGTCGGGTCCGTAGGCATGGCGGCATTCTTCCCCATCCAGAAAGGCGAACAGGAATCCCGGGCCCCTGACGGGAGCCGTTTGGGTCATCAGGGCCGCCAGTTCCAGCAACAGTCCGGTCGAGGAGCCGCCGTCATTGGCGCCGGTAAAGCCCGGGGCCATGCCGATTTTGGTGTCGTAATGCGACATGAGAAGAAAATACCCCGTCTCGGTTCCCGGCAGTTCGGCCAGAACGTTATGGAAGGGACGTGGGCCGTCCGGCGTGCGATCCACAAATCGCTCGACCTGGGGCGCCAGCCCGCTTGCGCGCAACTCGGCGGCGATCCATTGTGCGGCTTTTTCGGCGCCGGGAGTGCCGGCGTCACGCGGACCGAGCGCCAGCAGGCGTTCGACCCGCTCCAGGGCATTGCTGCCGAATTCAGGGGCCAGGTAAACCGGGCCCACCGCTTGCGGCGGCGGCGCGCGCCGGCAGCCGACGCCCGTCACCGCCGCCGCCAGCATCCAGGTCGCCGCCAGCAGAAGCCGCCCCCCCATCACTCCACCTCGATCCCCAGCATCCCCAGCAGTCGCGTGAGATCGTCATTGTCATAAAAGTCGATTTCAAGCGATCCCTTGGTACGTTTGCCGTTGGCGTGAGTTACGCTGGGCTGCAGGCGCACCTGGGTCCCGAAGCGCGCATGCAAACGGTCAAGCAGGTAGCGCAGGTGGTCTTCGGGCACGTCGGGCTTGCGGGTGTCTTCGCGTTCGCGCTCGGTTTGTCGCCGTTGAATGGCGCGTTCCAGGGCCCGCACGGTCTGCCCCTCCGTGACACAGCGCCGCGCCAGCATGATCTGCTCCTTTTCGTCCGACAACGACAAAAGAACCTTGGCGTGGCCGGTCGAAAGCATGGCGGAACTCAACAACTGCTTGACTTCGTCGGGCAGTTCCAGCAGGCGCATGGCATTGGCGACACTGGCGCGCGCCTTGCCGACCCGCTCCGACACTTCCTGCTGGGTCAATCCGAAGCCATCGCACAGCGAACGATACCCCTCGGCCTCTTCAATCACATTGAGGTCCTCGCGCTGAATGTTCTCGATGATGGCCATCTCGGCGGCATCCCGATCGGCGGCCTCGATGATCAGCACCGGCACTTCCTTGAATCCGGCATCGGCGGCGGCGCGCAAGCGCCGTTCGCCGGCAATCAATTCGTAGCCCTTGCGGTCGGGGCGACGTCGGCAGATCAGGGGTTGAATCACGCCATGCGCCTTGATCGATTCCGTCAACTCGACCAGGGCATTGGCATCGAAGACGCGGCGCGGCTGCCAGGGACTGCGATGAATGTCGGTCACCGAGACCTTGATCGTTCCGGCCCCGGAAGCCGGCCCGACCGCCGGCTCGGAGGCGCGCGGCACGGGGGTCGTCGGCGCCGGGGGGGCGTCGGGACGAACCTCCTGGGCGCCGATCAGGGCTCCCAGGCCGCGGCCCAATCCCGGGCGCGCCCGACCCGTCGGACGAACAGGTTGCTTTTTTTTGGCACTTTTTTTGGCTCGCGTATTCATGGTCAACCGTTCTCCAGCGACGACTGCGACACAATGGCTAAGACGGATCCTCAGGGATAGGCCCCCGGTCGCCACAGGCCGGCGGTTTCCGGAAACCCAAACATCAGATTCAGGTTCTGCAGCGCCGAACCGGCCTGCCCCTTCATGAGGTTATCGATATGCGAAACAACCCGCATGCGTCGGCAGCGCGGGTCCACGCTGATGGTGAGGTTGCAGAAATTGGTGCCTCGCACCTGGTGCGTTCCCATGGGGGTCCGGCTGTCAAAACAGCGCACAAAGGGGCTGTCGCGGTAAAAATCGCGATAAACCGCCAGCAGTTCCTCTTCCTTCACATCCTGGGTCAAGGTGCCGTACAAGGTCGACATGATGCCGCGGCAAACCGGTGCCACGTGCGCAGTGAAGGTGACCCGCACGGGATCGCCGGCCAGGTGGCTGAGCTGGTGTTCGACTTCGCACACATGCTGATGCCCGGCCAACTTGTAGGCGTTCATCTGTTCGTAGCGGGCGGGAAAATGAAACCCGGGGTTGACCTTTTTCCCGGCTCCCGAAACCCCGGTGATGCCGTCGCAGATCAGGCTGTCCGGACTTGGCAGGCCGGCCTGGACCGCCGGCGCCAGCCCCAGGATGCAACTGACGGCAAAACAGCCGGGATTGCCCACGATGCGGGCGCCGGAAAGTTTTTCGCGATGCAGTTCGGCCAGGCCATACACGTTGCTTCCCAGGAGATGCGGCGCCGCGTGACGGGGATCGCGCCCGATTCGTCCGGCGTAATCGGCATAGTCCTCGGCCGATTCAAACCGGAAGTCGCCGCTGTAGTCGATCAAGCGGGCTTTTTGGCCCACGATCTCGTCGGCCATCGTCATGCCGACGCCATCGGGGGTAGCGCAGAAGACCACATCGGCGGGCTCCTGGGCACGCGGATCATCGGACGCCAGGATCGGAAGCGAGCAGAATCCGGCCAGATGCGGATATACCTGGTCGATGGTTTGCCCGACGGCCTCGCGGGCCACGAGGGTGGCGATCCGGACTTCCGGGTGTTGCAGCAGCAGCTCGAGAATGCCGACCCCGCCGTACCCCGTGGCTCCGATAATTTTGGCTCGAATCATTTTATGGAAAACTCCTTCTTGCATCTCATAAACAACAGTGTGTTACTATCGCCTCGAACCGCACGAGTGTCAAGAAAGGCCGTAATGAAAATTCTGGATTGCGATTTCCTGGTTGCCGGCAGCGGCATTGCCGGATTAATGAGCGCCTTGCATCTGGCGCCCCATGGCAAGGTACTGCTGATCACCAAGAAGGATTCCGCTGAAAGCAACAGCAACTATGCCCAGGGCGGCATCGCCTGCGTCATGGAGCCGGGCGACAGCTTCGAAAAGCATGTCGAAGACACGCTCGACGCGGGGGCCGGCCTATGCAATGAAGCCGTAGTGCGTCACATTGTCGAAAAGGGGCCGGAACGAATCGCGGAGCTGGAGCGGCTGGGCGTGGATTTCAACCATGCCGACGGACGCGAATCGACCTACGATCTGGGACGCGAAGGCGGGCACAGCCACCGACGCGTACTCCACGTAGGCGACATCACCGGGCACAGCGTGGAGGCCGTTCTTCTGCGTCATGCCCAGCAGAACGCATCGATCGCCATCATGGAGCACGCCCGGCTGATCGACCTGGTGACCACGCGGCGTCTAGGAAAAAACGGCCCCAACCGCTGCCTGGGGGCCTATGTGCTCGACCCCGCCAACGGCGGCATTTTTGCCGTACGTGCCTCCTGGACCATTCTGGCCACCGGCGGCTGCGGCAAGGTTTATCTCTACACCAGCAACCCGGACATCGCCACCGGCGACGGCGTGGCCATTGGCTGGCGCGCCGGCGCGTCGATTGCGAACATGGAGTTCATCCAGTTCCACCCCACCTGTCTTTACCATCCCCAGGCCAAAAACTTCCTGATCAGCGAAGCGGTGCGGGGCGAGGGCGCCGAACTGGTGGACCGGGAAGGCCGCCCCTTCATGTCGCGCTATGACGAGCGCGGCTCGCTGGCGCCGCGCGACATCGTGGCGCGGGCCCTCGACAGCGAGATGAAACGCACGGCCGCCCCCTGCGGCTACCTGGACATTCGCCACAAGTCACGCCGCTTTTTGCAACAGCGCTTTCCCAACATCTACCAGAAATGCCTCGATTTCGGAATCGACATGGCGACCGATCTGATTCCGGTGGTGCCTGCCGCCCATTACTGCTGCGGGGGCCTCCGCGCCACGGTGGAGGGACGAACCAGTCTCGACGGTCTACGCGCGGTGGGCGAAGTGGCCTGCACCGGACTGCACGGCGCCAACCGATTGGCCAGCAACTCGCTGCTGGAAGCGCTCGTCTGCGCCGAAGCCATGGCCGTCAGCCTGGCCGGGGAACCGCGACGCGACAACACCAGCCAGGCGATTCCCGACTGGGAAAGCGGCAATGCCGTACCCAGCGACGAGGAGGTCGTGGTGGCCCACAACTGGAACGAGGTGCGCACCTGCATGTGGGACTATGTCGGCATCGTACGTTCCGCCAAGCGCCTGGATCGTGCCTTTCGCCGCATCCGCAACATCCGTCACGAAATCCGCCAATACTATTTCGAATACCTGGTCACCGCCGACACGCTCGACCTGCGCAACATCGCCGACGTGGCCGAATTGATCGTCCGCTCGGCCCACCAGCGGCGCGAAAGTCGCGGACTGCACTACACGCTCGACTACCCCGACCGCCTGCCCGAAGCCAAAGACACGGTACTGCCCGGACGAAGGTGACGGAAGCCGTCCTCAGCGTTTCGCGCCAAAGGCCAGGCGAGCGGTCTGCAACGCGATGGCGGTCGCGCTGACAACATTCAGCGAATTTTTGCGTCCGAACATGGGAATCCGCACCACGTCGTCCGCCGCCTTGAGGGTGGCGGTATCCAGGCCGAAGCGCTCGTTGCCCACCAGCAAGGCGCAGGGAAACCGCCAGGCGTGTTTTTGCAGGGGGACGGCGTTGACGGCGGTTTCCAGGGCCACGACGGAATAGTCCATCGTGCGCAGTTCCCCGATGGCATCGACCAGCCGATCGAACCGGCGGGTCGGCACCAGGGTTTCGCATCCCAGGGCCGTTTCGCGCACCCGCGGGTGGTCCGGACCGGCGCAGTACCCGCACATCCACAAGGAGGCCGCGCCCATGCATTCGACCGTGCGCAACAATCCCCCCAGGTTGAAAGCCGAACGCAGGCAGTCCGCCACCAGGATCAGGGGCATCGGCTCCGGCGCGGCCGGAGGGGCCTCGAGATCCCGGTCCAGAATCTGGGCGTCCGTCACCCTCCGCCGGTTCGCGACACGCTCCAGGGGCACCCGGAGCGCTTCGAAATCGCGCCGGGTCATGCCGGGTTTGATCAATCGGGCCAGCGCGGCCAAGTGGAGATCGGCCTGGGGATGCGTCAGCCAGTCACGACAGGCCGTCAGGGCGCGCTGACGGCGGACGGGCTCGTCCCAGTCGCGATCCAGGACCAGCACACACTGGTAGGCCTCGCGCCAGAGCCGGAAATTCTTTCCGGAAGGCGAGGGATGCTTACGGGAAGGCATGCCGCAAATGCCGGTAAAACAAATCCGCGATCGTCTGTTGCCCCGAGGCGTTCGGATGCAAGCCATCCGGCTGCAACAGCCCGTCGCCGCTGCCGAATTCGCTTGCCACGTCCACCATGACCACGCCTTCGGAGTCACAGAAATCCGCGATGGCGCGATTCATGGCCCGGGCCGCACCGGCGAAGAGGGAATGACCGTCCGTCATGGGCGAAACATTGGCCACGAGGGGAATGGCGTGGCTCGCACGGATTTTGCTTACCATCACGTCCAGGTTGGCGCGCAGCGCATCGGTCGAGCGGCCATGGATGGCGTCGTTGGCACCATATTGAATCAGCACAAACCCCGGCCCCGACCGCAGCACCCCATCGATCATATCCACGCCGCCGGCCGAAGTCATGCCGCCGACCCCGTAATTGTCGATGCGGCACCCCAGTTGCGACGCCAGACGCGCCGGCCAGGGAACCCCCGCATCGCCATATCCGATGGTGATGCTGTCCCCGAGGGCGGCACAACGCGCGGGATCCATGGCCCCGAAATCATGCCCCGCCACCGTCACCAGATACGGGTCTTCTTCGCACCCCGTCATCAACGACAGCATCAGCGTCGGGAAGACCACCGCCAACATCCCAGCGAAACATCGCAACTTGTTCACTTGTAACGTCTCCAAATTGAATGGTTACCCAAGGCGCAACCTATGCGCGAAATCATTTTGCCAGAAACCGCGTCCAACTGGCAACTTGTTGTTGCGTCGGATGCAGGTCTCCATTCTCAAGGGCTGTTTCCGATGTTTCGTTGTCGATGCAGGGATGAATTCAGTAGCGCAAAATGAAATATTGTCGTTTTCACCGCGTTAATATAGGATACGAGGCAATGTCGATGAAGGGTATTATGCAACGGCGCGGCAGCGGGCGACGGCGGGGTCAGGCAATGATCGAATACATCGTTGTCGCGGGGCTCTTGCTGACGACCGTGGCCCTGTGCGCGTTGATGCTGCATGCGTTGCGGCAACAATCCGCCCGTGTGCTGGAACTGGTTGCCTCGGACAGCCCCTGAGGAAACAACGGTCGTAAAAACAGGATATGCCATGAAATTCATTCGAAACCGCCGCGGCCAGACGATGGTCGAATACATCATCATCGTGGTGCTGATCGCCATCACCTTGCTGGTGCTGTTCGGAAAGCTGAGCAAGGCGACCGGCAAGAAGGTGGCCGGCGCCACCTCGGCGCTCGACGAGGATGTCGGCCAGGAAGCGTCCGCTCTCAGCGACGAAGAGCCGGCCGAGAGGATTCGTCGCCTGGATGCCGACGGCAATTTCAATTGATCGTATGAGCTTTCCCACGGGTTCATGTTGTGACGGCATGAGACACGGACGGAAGGGGACGGGGTTCCGGAAAGGGGATGCAACTTCTTTTCGGAACGGGATTATCCCTTTTCGTTCGGTGTCCGGGCAGGCCATGATCGAATCCGTGGTGTCCATCCTGGCGATCTGCCTGCTGCTCTTCGGGTTGCTGCAGCTTGCGCATGCCTTCGCCTCGCGTGAAATCCTGCGGCATGCCGCGACGCGGGCAGCCCGTGCCAGGACGGTGGGGTTCAACGGCTGGATGGTCACCAAGGTCATGCGCACGGCCGCCATTCCCAACGCCGGGCGCCAGTCGATTCCCGGCCGGGGCGCGGCCGATCCCACCCTGCGCCAGGCCGTCGCGCGTCTTTCCCCGGGTGAATTCTGGGACTGGAGCCTGACGGCGGCGCCACGCATGGGTCCCGTGCGTAGCGAAATCGCGCGCATTCCCGAATACCTGGCCAGCGAAAACAGCGCCCGGGCGTCTCAACTGCTGGACTACGAACGCTGGGACGACATTCGCGGCAGCGGCCTCGGGGGCGGCGGCATGGCCGGCGCCCCACGCACGCTGCACCAGGTCGAAGTGCGCCAGGATTATCCCTTGGACATCATGGTGCGGGCCTTGTACGACTGGGTCGGCGCCCTGTCCCCCTCGCTGGAGGACGGCAGCCTGCGCCTGCGCGGCCGCTACTCCATCGAGAGTCATTATCCACTTTATCTCGATGACGAAGGACGATGATGCAAACAAAGCGCCAACCTGTCAGCCGCTCGTCCGCGTCGCGGGGACGTCGAGGCCAAACGGTCGTTTTTTTGCTGATGGCGCTCACGGTGCTGGTGTTCGTCTTCCTCTGGAACGTGGATTTGCACCGCATCGTTTCGGCCAAGTCACTGTCGCAGAATGCCGGTGACGCCGCGGCCCTCGCCGCCGCGCGCTGGCAGGGCATCAGCCTCAACCTGCTGGGGGAACTCAACCTCATGCATGCCCTGGCCCTGGGGGTCGGCGACGAGACCGCGGTCGATGCCATCACCAACATCCAGGCGCGCCTGTGCTTCACGGGGCCGATGACCGCCCTGGTGGCCGCGCAGGTGGCCGCCAAGAACAACCGTATCTACGCCCACGACGACTTCACCCGCATACTCCGGGACCATGCCGTCTCTGTAAGCGCTTATGATACCCTGATCGGTGGAGCCGCGGCCTACCCGGAACCCTATCCCGGCGCCTGGCAGGAGTACTCCGACATGCTGCTGGCGGCGGCCGATGACGGCGTGGCCGCCGCCCCGGACAACGCCCGCTTCTACGGCGACGGCAGCGCCTATCACATCCTGCGCGATCCGGCCTTCTACGATGCCGTCGCCGGCCGCATTTGGTGCTGGTTCCTGCTGCACCACGCCAGCAGCCGCAATCCGCCGCGCACCATCCTGGACGATTACACCGGGTATCAATGGTGGCCCGACATGCCGCCACCCGATCTCCCCAGTTTTCACGACAGCGAAATTTTCGGACTGGGCGTCACGGCCCTGCAGATTCCGCTGGAACGGATCGCCACGTCCAACCAGGTTGCCACGGGCGCTGCCCAGCAAGCGGGACTGGACGCCGGTCCGCTCGGCACCAACACCATGGAATGCGCCAGCACCTGGTATGTCTACGATCGCCGCCAGTGGCGCGCCTGGGCCGTCATGGACCCGCGCGGCGACGAACCCTTCCCGATCGTCGGCCCGGTGAAACCGGAATACGATTACACCGGCGCCGATGCCGTGGTTCGGCTGATGGCTTCCGTGGAACGGCTGACCCCCCTGCAGGGACGCGCCCAGACGCGCGACGACATCCTTTGGACCGCGGCCGCCAAACCCTTCGGATACCTGGAGACCGCCGCGGGCGGCAACGAGGGTCGTTTGCGGCCCGATGCCTACGGCATGGTCTTGCCTGCCTTTCGCGATGTGAGGCTGATCCCCGTGGACGCCGCCTCCGGGGGCGCTTCCGGCCGTTTCGATCTGGCCTGGCGCCGACATCTCGACGAACATCTTCCCCTCTACCTGTCGACCGGACAATTGCGGGACGATTGCCGCTACTGCCGCCTGCTGAACCTCTGGGACAACGCCGACTTCCGCCGCGAGGGGGTCGAATGGCTGCTGGAGTTCGGTCACCTCTGCACGCTACCCGGCGGCGGGGGCGGCGGAAGCGGCGGCGGCACACGGAGAGGTCATTAATGCGCACCCGAGCAATCCATACCGTTGCGTCCTCCCTCCACGGGCAGGCCCTGGTGGAATTCGTGATTGCCATTCTGATGGTCGTGATCGTCGTGGCGGGAACCCTGCAGTTCATCGAGATGGCCGGCATGCGGGGCGAACTGATGGCCGAGATTCGCGGCGAAGCCGGCCAGCGGGCTCTCTCCCCCCTGAACCTGGTGGGCAACACCCCGGAGTATTTGCGCACCTGGGAAGAAGGACCGGATGCCTTGCGACATACCGCCGACGATCGCGCTCTTCCCGCCAGCGAGTCCCAGACACTGCAAGTCCGGATTCTCGACCGGACGGACGATCCCGCCGGCGACGGGCGTATTCTGGACGGCGTAGTCAACGCGGACCTGCCGCTTACGCGCGCGGCGGCCCGCCCGATGTCGACGTTGGGAATGCTGCATGTCGAGCGACGCGAAGCGATCAAGCTTTCGCCGGCCATGCGCGACTGGGTCTACGGTCGCGAACGGGTGACGGTCGGCGCCGAAGTCTGGATGCCGCGGCTGCGACTGGAGGGATTCGATCCTTGAACCGCTTCCGTCCTCTCTCCCTGCCGCGCCGCCTGCCAATGCCCGTACTGGCGCTCAGCCTGGTTCCGGGACTGCTGCTCGGCGCCTTTTTCATGCGCTGGAACGCACCGCGAACGAGCCGCCTCGAATGGCTGGGCGGCAGCACCCTCTACCAGGCCGACCTGAGCATCAACGGGCACGACACGCGCCTGACCCTCATGGGGTTCGAGCGTTCGAGCGACGAAGTGGCCCGGGACCTCGAAGTGGACCGTTGGCGTCCCGGTGCCTCCCCCGCTCCCGGCCTCTGGTTCGAACTGCCGGCGACGGGCTCCCGCCGCCAGGACCTGATGCTGCTGCCGGGGACGCATCCCCGGCAATGCACGGCCTGGTTGATCGAGGGGCTGCCCGCGCAAGACCGACCCGAAAGCACCGTAAACGGCTCCCCCTGCGCCTTCTATCCATCCGCCAGGATATGGTTTGAAGGCTTCAACCGGCGCTCACGCACCCGCTTTGTAATGGCCCGCACCGTCGATGCCCCCGGAACGGTGCGGCTCGGGGTGTCCGCGCGGCTGTCCGGCGACGGTTGGCAGCCGGTGTCCCCCGGAACCGGGGGGGCGCTTGAACTCTTTACCCGCGGGGATAAATCCTGCATTGTGTATGTCACACGTCCCGCGGACGCCGCCGAAACCATTTTGTCCGTCCTGCAACAGGAATGAGTGGCGTTCGACGGAGATGTAGGTTAAGATGCGGAGCGAATATGAAACAGCGCATTATTCTGATCGCGGCGGTCATCGCGGGCTTGCTGGCCGCCTTGTTGACCCGACAATATCTCAAAACCAAGGACCGTGAGGTGGAACGGCGCCTGGCGGCGCTCGACAGCCGCTACCGCCGGGTGCGCATCATGACGGTCGACAAACCCCTGCCGGCTGGAACGGTGTTGCAGGCGCGCGACCTCGGATCGATCGAGGTGGTCGAGCAGCAGTTGCGTCATGACGCCGTTCGCGAGGAACAGTACCGTGATTTGCTGAACCGGCGCACGGTCAACCGCCTGGATGCCGGCACTCCGATTTTCTGGTCCGACATCGAAGGCGGCGCCCCCGGCAGCCGCGGCCTGGCCGGCGATATCAAAAGCGGCCTGCGGGCTCTTTCCATCAACGTTTCCGGCGCCGCCGCGGTCAGCGGCATGGTGCGTCCAAACGACCGCGTGGACGTCATCGGCACCTTCACCTTCCCGTCGGGAGGAACGCCGGGCGAAATGGAACTGGTAACCCTCACCATCATCCAGGACGTCACCGTCCTGGCCACCGGCAGCCAGACCTCCAAAAACCTGCTGGGCGCCGGTCGCGCGGGCAGCTACAGCACGGTAACGCTCGAAGTGACGCCGAGAGAGGCCGAAATGCTGGTGTTCGCGGAACAGATCAAGGGGCGCCTGGCGCTCGCATTGCGCAACCCGGACGACGTGCATTACGAGCCGCAATTGCCGCGCGTGAATTTCGAAAAAATTGAAGCCGAAATCGAGACACTCAACCTCTACAGGCAGCGCACCCTGTTGCGCAAAAGGGAGTGAACGAAAGGTATGCCGTATCGTCTCGAAATCATGCCTCCCGGCGGTCCCGCCGTGCCCTGCGATCTTCCCGCCGGCAGCTATGTCGTCGGCCGCGGCGAAAATTGTCCGCTGCGGCTGCGGCACCGGGACGTGGAGGAACGCCATGCGCTGCTGGTGTTGCGCGACGATCTGGCGGAAATCGAGGACCTGGGATCGCGAACCGGAACCTGGCTGAACGATCAACCCCTGCAGGGGGCCACAGCGCTCAGCGAGAACGATGCCGTCCGCATCGGACCCTATGAGCTGCGTTTGCGATTGCCCAGGGCCGCTCCGGACGCCCAACCGGCGACCACCACACCGCCCCCCCTGTCCCCGCCACCGCCGCGAAACGAGCCAACGCTGAATCCCGCCGCGCCGGCCCCCCCCCCCCCCCCCACCGCACGGCCTCCAACCGCCCCCCCCCCCGTCGGCCCGGGGCCGCCGCCCGCCAACCGTCTGGCCCCGCGCCGCAATAAGCAAGGTAACGAAGGAAGAGTTGGGCG